>CABPWH010000012.1 GCA_902461085.1 uncultured Collinsella sp.
GTTCCCGGTTCCACCGGGCCGCGCGGCAAGGAGATATATTGCCAGACCGGAGGGGTGCCGTGGGCGGGAATCGCGCACTCCATATTTTGTTCACAAATGAATAGGTCCCTCAGTCGCATCACTGAGGTTAAAACTGAAGCATTGGCTTCTGATATTGGCGATGACCAGCTGTTTTATGTGTATTGAGACATCGGTCATCTCTGGAGCGCTACTTTACTCCAAAGGCATCAGTTATTTGTTTCCCATCGGTAAAAGGCGGGTTTTGTTCGCCAAGCGTTCTTATATATAGCTAGATACGGGTTCGAACCCGTGCACCGGCAACAAAAAAGCGACCAACCGGAGTTGACCGTCTCAACAATCTTTGGGTGGGCCGTCAGGGGTTCAGCCTGCTTCGCAGGCGGCCGCTGCGGCGCTTTCGCGCCTTGCGCGCTGCGCTGGCAAACGCTCACGCGTTTACTCAGCTCCGCGCCCCGACGGGTTCGAACCCATGAAAGGGCGACAAAAAAGACGGCCAACCGAAGTTGACCGTCTCAACAATCTTTGGGTGGGCCGTCAGGGGTTCGAACCCTGGACCTTGGGATTAAAAGTCCCCTGCTCTGCCAGCTGAGCTAACGGCCCGCGGGTGGCATTGTACCACGGTCTGGGACTATTCCCAACTCCATTGGCCGTTCTGGAAAATCACAACTTCACGTCCATCAGGCGTAATGCCCGTAATATCGATGTCGTCCGTGCCGATCATAAAATCGACGTGCGTGCTCGAGACGTTAACGCCATGCTCCAGGAGCTCCTCCTTGGACATGTCATACCCACCCTCGATGCATTCGGGAAAACCTACACCTAGCGCGAGATGGCAGCTAGCGTTCTCGTCATAGAGCGTATCGTAGAACAGAACACCACTTTCGCGGATCGGCGTGTTCTTGGAGATGAGCGCGACCTCGCCCAGATGAGCGGCACCTTCGTCGGTGTCAATGATGCTCGCAAGCGTCGCCTTGCCCACACGGGCGTCGTAGTCCACCACGCGGCCGCCCTCGAACTTAATCCAAAAATCGTCGACCTTATTGCCGTGGTGGATGAGCGGCATGGCAGAGTACACGATACCGTCGGCGCGCATGCGATCTGGCGAAGTGAAGACTTCCTCGGTGGGAATGTTGGGGAAGAAGGGGTGCCCATCGGGCGTTTTGCCCTTGCCGCCGGCCCACTCGTGACCCTTCGTCATGCCAATCGTCAAATCGGTTCCATTTGCCGCGGTGTAGTGCAGGTAGTCGAAACGATTGTCGTTCAGGAAGCGCAGGTTCTTTTCGAATGCGGCGTCATGGAGTTCCCAGTCGCTCTCCGGGTCCTGGCCATCGGCGCGCGCGGTGTACAGAATCGCATTCCACAGCTTATAGATTGCAACCTCATCGGCGTCTCCTGGGAACACCTCGTGCGCCCAAGCCACGACCGGAGCGCCGGCGATGCACCACGGATTGATGTTGTAATCCAGTCCACGGCGGAAAACTTTGCACTGCGTATTCCTCGCCTTTGATGCCGCGGCCGGCTTGGCTGGATCGATGCCCTTGAGGGCCGCAGGATCCGCACCTTCGATAAAGACAAAGCAGGCACCATCCTGGGCCAAGGAATCCAGCTGCATGCGCTTCCACTCGGGTGTCTGCTCAAAATAGCTTTTCTCGACATGCTCGTACGTGAGCCTCGTCACGGCATCATCGGCCCAAATGACCGTCACGTGGCCGGCGCCGGCAGCATAGGCCTCCGCGACCACCACGCGCGCAAACGGCGCGCACTCGACCGGAGACTGAACGACGACCTCCTGGCCGGGCTTGACGTTTACGCCCTTGCGGACGACCAGGCGCGCGTAGTTTTTAATCTTGGGCTCCAGGGCCTTCATGCCCTCCAGAGCCTCTTCGACCGTCAGGGCAGCTCGAATCATGTGCCACTCCATCTATCTATAGAACAGTAAAAAGGCGCGCCGCAAAAACGACGCGCCTTATATCTTAGCGATAAGTATGTATGCAAACGCTACTTCTTCTTGGAGTCCTTCTTGTCCTCCTCGGCAGCTGCGCGCTCGATAAGAGCGTTGAGCTTGTTCTCGGACATGCCCTCGGCCTGCGCGCGGTACATGTTGCGCAAGGGACGAATACGAGCGAAGTCGTAGATAAAGTCACCTAGGATGATGACATAGGACAAAACGATGCCGACCATCTGGACAGGGCTGGACACCATGCCAGCGGGAGCGAAGTACAGCGAGCCCCAAATTGCCACGACGAGCACCATGCCAATGGCGAGCACAATCCACCAGATGCGACGGCGCTTGGTGTAGTCCTCGTCCTGCTTGAGGAGGATATTCGACACCGTATAGATGCGGTCCTCCTTGGCGCGCTGCTTAGCCTTGCGGGCGCGCTTCTCCTCTTTAGAGAGGCCCTCGAGGTTCTCGCCCTTCTCGAGCTCTTTGCGGCGTGCCTTAGACGAAGCCGGCACGACGCGAACGGAGCTCGCTGCTTGGCGGGCGGGCTTAGCAGATGCGGCAGACTTGCGCGCAACCCCGGTAACTTCGTGGGATTGCGTGCGCTTGTTCGTGGCGCTACGGGTACTCACTTATGCGTTCTCCTTCATGCTTGTGAACTGGGAGCCCGTGATGATCTGGAAGGCCTCGCGATAGCGCTCGGACGTGCCATCGATGACCTCGGCGGGCAGGTGCGGGGTCTCCCCCGTCATATCCCAGTTGGCCTTGAGCCAATTGCGGACGAATTGCTTGTCGTAGCTAGGCTGGATCTTGCCCTCCTCGTAGCTGGCAGCAGGCCAGAAACGGCTGGAGTCGGGCGTGAGGCACTCGTCGATCAGCGTGACCTTGCCATCAATAACACCAAACTCAAACTTGGTGTCGGCAATGATGATGCCACGGGTCGCGGCGTACTCGGCGGCAGCCTTGTAGATCTTGAGGGAAAGGTCACGAATCTGCGTGGCGATGTCCTCGCCCACGATCTCGCAGCAACGCTCGAACGAGATGTTCTCGTCGTGGTCACCGATCTCGGCCTTCGTGGACGGCGTGAACAGCGGCTCAGGAAGCTTGGAAGCCTCGGTCAGGCCCTCAGGCAGCTGGATGCCGCAGACGGTGCCGTTCTCGTCGTAGGTCTTCTTGCCCGAACCGGTCAGATAGCCGCGGACGATGCACTCGATAGGAATCGTCTGGGCCTTCTTAACCAGCATGGCGCGGCCAGCGAGGTAGTCACGATACTCAGCAAACTCCTCGGGGAAATCCGCCGGGTCGATGGAAACGAGATGGTTGGGGACGATGTCGGCAAACTTATCGAACCAGAATGCCGAGATGCGATTGAGTACCTCTCCCTTAAACGGAATCTCGTCGGGAAGAATGAAGTCGAACGCAGAAATGCGGTCGGTGGCGACCATCAGCAGGTTTTCACCGGCATCGTAAATATCACGAACCTTGCCACGGGAATCCGGACGACGCTCCATCGTTGTCACGTGAGTCACTCCTTACCTAAATACGACAGAAATGCGGGTTCTTTCCCGCATGTTTTCGCAAACTCGGAGCGGCAGGGACGCGGCCCCTCCTTCACCGAATAGCGAAAAGCTAGTGCTCCATTGTAGTAGATGCCGCGTCTGCCGTGTGCTCGCGGGGCAGATGAATTGTAAAAGTCGTACCCTTTCCAAGCTCCGACTCCACGGATATGTAGCCATGGTGACGCTCGACGATCTGCTTGGTCACGGCGAGGCCAACGCCCAGGCCGCCAGCTTCGCGGGCGCGGCTGGCATCGGCGCGCCAAAACCGCCCGAAGATGCGCGACAAATCGTCCTTGGCAATACCGATGCCGGTATCAGAAACGGCAATGCTGACGTGCTTGCGGTCACTGAGCACCGACACCACGACCCAACCGCCCTCGGGGGTGTAGCGCATGGCGTTGCTCATGAGGTTGATAACACATTGCGTGATCATGTCGGGATCGGCCTCGACGACATCGTCGTGACCCTGGGTCTCGTCCGCAAAACGCAGGCGCAGATCGCGGTCGACAAACAGGCGCTCCTGGGCATTAACGATGGAACGCACGAAAGGAACCATGTCCACCGGCTCAAGGTTGAGCGGAGCCGTGCTGTTTTCCATGCGCGACAGGTCGAGCATCTGCTGCACCAGACGAGCCAGGCGACGCGTCTCGGAAGCAACGGTTTCCAAATGCTCATCGTCGGTGGGATACACGCCATCCTGCATGGCCTCGACCGTTGCGAGCATGGCCATAAGCGGCGTGCGAAGCTCGTGTGCAACGTCTGAGGTCAGGCGCTTCTCGTGTTTCATATCCTTCTCGAGCGAAGTGGCCATCTCATCGAAGGTCTCACCCAGCTGATCGATCTCGTCATCACCGCGCAGTCCCGTGCGAGCCGACAGGTCGCCGTCACGGATTTGCTTTGCGGTACTGGTGATGCGATGAATCGGCTTGGTGAGCATGCGCGACACGAGCGATCCGATAACGACCGAAATGCAGATTGCAACAACCGCGGCGAGGGCCATGGCGTTAAAGGTCTTCTCCCTAAACGCAGAGTCCGCCTTGGTGAGCAGAGCGTCGGAGCCGATGGCCCACAGCTTTACCTGTCCGACATGCTCGCCGGAAGACGTTACAATCTCGACGTTAGCAACGCTATCGGAGTCGGTTGGAGCAGACGAGACCGGGCTATGCGATGCCCTCTTGCCGCTCGTGTCGTCGGTCGTAGCCTGGTTTTCGCGTACATCGGCGGTGGCGCTTGCCGAGGGCCAGGAATCGTCATAAACGATCACGCCCTTTTTATTGACGACCTGCATGCCCAGATCGTCGGAAACCAAACTCGACGTTGCGACCGTGCGCAGTTCTCCCGCGGTCCAAGAGCCGTTTTCCTCATATGAGGTTGCCAACTTCTCGGCAGCGGAATTTGCGATTTCGACGATATTGGAGCGTGTGTAATCCGAAAAGACTGTGCCCCACACAACAGAGACAACGCCCACCAGCACCAATACTGTCATGAGCGATGTCAGAGCAAAAGCAAGTGCCATGCGCGAGGGATAGCTCATCGTTGGCCGTGAATCGGAACGAGGCGTGTTCCAACTAGCCTTGGAACCCGCCTCGCTCTCCTGCTTGTGCTTTTGTCCGATTTCAAAGCGCGCAGGTGTCATATGTGATTTCCCTATTTCTCGTCCGACTTATCGGTCTTGGCCGGAGCCTCGAAGCGATAGCCGACACCGTGGACGGTGTAGAGCCACTTGGGCTTCTTGGGATCATCGCCCAGCTTGGCGCGAAGATTCTTCACGTGGCTATCGATGGTGCGCTCATAGCCCTCAAAGTCATACCCGAGCACTTTCTCGACCAGCTCCATGCGGTTATACACACGGCCGGGATGGCGGGCAAGCGTGGTGAGCAGCTTGAACTCGGAAGCCGTCAGATCGACTTCCTTGCCCTCGACCAAGATCTTGTGGCCCGAGATATCGATGACCAGATCGCCGAAGTCGAGTACCTCGACGGCGGGCTCGTCGGCCTGATGGGCACGGCGGAACAGAGCGCGAACGCGGGCGACGAGCTCGCGCGGCGAGAACGGCTTAATCAGATAGTCGTCGGCGCCGAGCTCAAGACCGATAATACGGTCCTCGATCTCACCCTTAGCCGTCAGCATGATGATGGGGACATCCGAGGTATCGCGAATGGTGCGGCAAACGCGCTCGCCGGGGATCTTGGGGAGCATAAGGTCGAGCACGACCAGGTCGAACTGATGCTTCTCGAACTCCTCGATCGCGGACTGGCCATCGCCGACGCCCACAACCCAGTAGCCTTCGCGCTCGAGATAGGCAGCGACGGCGTCACGGATTGCCTTCTCATCCTCGACCAGCAGAATCTTTTTTGCATCTGAAGCCATAACACGGCCCCCCTGTCTCAATTAGCTAAGAACAAGCCCATTTTAACGCACCTGAGCCCGCCGGATGCCGCTATGACGCGGCAGCTCGGCGGGCGGTACTCACAATTACAACGCGTTTATTCCCCTGTTGGCGCCTTTTTAACCCCTCTAAGCTTAAAGAGAGAATAGGCGTGCAGTGACCGTCTCTGGTATACCTTGGCTGTTGCGCACCGTGGCGTACGTAAGGAATGAGTCCGATTTTCCCGCCGTAGCTGGATAATCGCCATACTCCAAAGCGCGGTCGGGCGACAGCAGTGAGCCATAGGTCTTGGCAGAGGTGTCGATCAGGAAATGCGACGCCTGTACCTTAACAAGGTATTTATTCTTCTTGCCAGCCGCACATGCGAGCGGCTCGCGTGACAGAAAGAGGTACGGCCCTCCCTCGTTACCAATATACGTGCCCATGTTGCCCAGGCTGCCCACGCCACTATAGGTCGCCTCGATAGAAAACACGAAGGTATCGCCCATATATACGGCCTCGAAAGGCGAGACTGACGAGGGAAGGACTAGCTGGGCACGTTTGGTGTTGTTGCCGTCGGTCAAATCGATTGCCGTTATGCCGTAGTAGACGCCCTCGTCGTTGCGGACACGCGGCGAGATGGTCAAAATGCCGTCGCTCGCGCGCGGGGCCGATGCAAAGCGACCCGTCGATTTCCAAATTATCTCGGCCTTGGATTCATCAAGCGAGCGACGATAGCAAAACGAATCGCTACTCGTTTTATTGCCACCTGCCGAGGGCATTTTATACCAGATGACTGATGACCCGAACGCCGTAAACAGCGGCGGATCGTAGTCCTTGCCACCTCGATCGAGCTCAACCACGTCGCCAGAGAGCGAAGCGCCCGACAGATTTTGACCGTAGAGCTTCCACGATGAATTGGCAAAGTTCATCTCAACCCACGCGAATACGCTGTCGCCGGCACGGACATCGTAGAATGCATATCCCGTGCCCTCGATAGGATCCTCGATTAATGTGGTAAGCGAGCCATCGCCCAGGTTGAGCACACCGAGTGTGTTGGCGTGCAGTGCCGATGCGGGCGCCATCATCGCCGCGGCGTAATCGCCGTCGCAATAGTACAGCAGCGTACCCAGAGGCAGCGTCCATGACGCCGCCGGCTCAAGATCGATGTCGACTGCCTCATACTCATCCGTAATCGAGATGATTTTGGAATCGTCCTTGATAACCTGCGGCTCGCCGGCGGCATCATCGCTGGTACCCGTTTTTTTCGAGCATCCGGCAAGCACCGTGGCAGCGCCCGCGGCAGCCCCACCGAGTACAAAGCCGCGACGCGATATTCCGTTCTTGATGTGATCGGCGATACCCATTAGGCGATCTCGGCGCGAGCGGCCTCGATAGCGCGCGTAAGCTGGTCGGCGCAGGAGGTCTTTTTCATACCGCAGGTATTACCGGCGAGAACCTCGATTACGCGATCGGCGGGAGCGCCCTCGACCAGCTTGGAGATAGCCTTGAGATTGCCGTCGCAGCCGCCGGTAAACTCAACGCCCACCACCTTGTTGCCGTCATCGGAAAGGTCAAGGTGAATATTGCGAGCACACACGCCCTGAGGCTTGTAATCAAACGAAATCATGCGATCCCCTCTCAGAATGTTATTCGAGACGACTATTATCCCCGTCTTTCCCTAAATGCAACGAGGCGCTTTGCCGGCAACACACATTACCAGCAAAGCGCCCTAAAAAGCTAACGTTATGCCCGAACCTACTCGAAGCTCAGCTGCTCCAGACGATCAAAGACCGTGTCGATACGGGTGAGGAAGTCCCATGGATCAAAGATCTCGTCGAGCTTCTCCTGGCTGACGGTGCAGCGCGGGTCGGCCTCGAGACGCTCCTTAAAGGTGGGGCCGGAGACACAATCCTGTACCTCGTGCCAGGTTGCCATGGCGTTCTCCTGCACAATGGCGTACGCGTCCTCGCGGGTAATGCCCGTGTCGACGAGGGCAAGCAGCACCTTAGAGGAGAAGATGAGGCCGCGGGTCTTGTTGAGGTTGGCCATCATGCGGGCCGGATACAGCTGCAGGCCGTCGATAACGCGGATGAGGCACTGGAACATGTGGTCGAGGGCGATGAAGCTGTCGGCCTGGGCGACGCGCTCGGCAGAGGAGTGCGAAATGTCACGCTCGTGCCACAGGGCGACGTTGTCGAAGGCAACCTGCGCGTTGGCCTTCACGACGCGCGACAGGCCGCAGACCTTCTCCATGGTGATGGGGTTGCGCTTGTGCGGCATGGCGGAGCTGCCCTTTTGACCCTTACGGAACGGTTCCTCGGCCTCGAGTGTATCGGTCTTCTGCAGATTGCGAACCTCGGTAGCGATGCGCTCACAGGTGGCCGCGGTGGTGGCGAGAACGCCGGCGAGATAGGCATGGTGATCGCGGCTGATGACCTGCGTGGACAGAGGATCGTGGACCAGGCCCAGGTGCTCGCAGACGTACTCCTCGACGAACGGCTCGATGGAGCTGTAGGTGCCGACGGCACCGGAGATGGCACCGAAGGCAACATTCTTGCGAGCGTCCTCAAGACGATCCAGATCGCGCTTGAGCTCCCAGGCCCAAGAGCCAAACTTCATGCCAAAGGTCATCGGCTCGGCGTGGATGCCATGAGTGCGGCCGGCACAGAGCGTGTTGCGCTCCTCAAAGGCGCGACGCTTGCAAATCTCGCCGATCTTCTTGACGTCCTCGATAATCAGGTCGCAGGCCTGGGTGAGCTGGTAGCACAGGGCCGTGTCGCCCAGATCCGAGCTGGTCATGCCATAGTGAACCCAGCGGCTGGGCTTGGGGTCGCCCTCGGGAACATCGGCATCGATGTATTCCTTCATGTTGGTCAGGAAGGCAATGACGTCGTGGCGCGTGACTTCCTCGATCTCATCGACCTTCGCCTTCTCAAAGTTGGCATGGTCGCGGATCCACTGGGCCTCGTCTTTGGAAATACCGATCTTGCCGAGCTCCGCCTGGGCCTCGCAGGCCAGAACCTCGATCTCCTGCCAAATGGCGTACTTGTTCTCGAGGGAGAAGATGTGTCCCATCTCCGGGCGGGTATAGCGATCGATCATAGCGGCTCCTTTTTGGTTATTGGCACGTTGGTCGTAACCCAACCATTGTACCGTGCGCAGGTGCAAGTATGGGCAGCAGGCATTAACCTAACATTTTGGAATTGGAGCGGGCAACGGGACGTCCGCGTATTTGCTTCGCAAATCCGCACCGGCTTCAGGCGCCTGTCGGCGCCTTCGCCTGCTCGCTACAAACGCTTCGCGTTTGCTTTACGCTCGCACCCTGTCGGGTTCGAGTCCCGGCGCTTTATTGAAAAAAGCACGGCACCGTAATGGTGCCGTGCTTGTGCTTCTAGCTGGAGCGGGCAACGGGACTCGAACCCGCGAGTGTCAGCTTGGGAAGCTGATGCCTTACCACTTGGCGATGCCCGCATATGTGGGGGATAGTATAACGCGGTTGTCTTGTTCGATACAAGAGTGGCGATGCTTGTTTTAGCTGTGGAGATTCGTTTGAAAATCGCGTCAATTGTGGAGATGAGGACCTTTAACCTCCTGTTCTCCCTATCTTCTACCTGCACTTTTGCTTGATTGTTATATTTGAGCTCAATTTGTCAGGAATTGGGCAAGCTTTTGGTCAGCCTTTGGTACTTACCCGCATGAACCTCGGGGGTAGCCTCATCCTACGCGTCGCAACCTCCCCATGCGGCGCACGAGGGATAAGGAGCAGCCATGTCCAACGCACCCACGCACTCTGTCCACAGCGCAATCGCAACAGGTCCGCTGCTCCTGCTCCTCTTCCTGCTTTTCGGCTGCCTGGCACCGGGAGCCGCATTTGCCGTCGATGGCTACGACCAGCTCGGCTTCCGCACTATTAGCGATGATTGTGGGCCCTTCTTCATCGGCAAGTATGAAGCTCAAGACGCCTCGATTGCCTACTGCATGAACCAGGAGCGCCCCGGCCCCACCAAGCCGGGCGGCCCATGGCTCAACTTTGATCAAGGCTGGGTGTGGCTCGACGACGAGTTCGCGGCAATCGTTTGTCACGGATATCCTACCGCCACGTCGTTTGGCGGTTACCATCTTTCACCCGATCGCGCCCGCGCCGCAACCCAGCTTGCCGTATGGATGCTCAACGGCACTACCCATGTCGACGGTACCTACTCCTACACGACCGCTCAGGGCAAAACCAAGAGTGGGCACTTTACCGCTGACAATGAAGTCGTGGCGGCGGCGCGGTGGCTCCACGACAGCGCAAAATCAGGAAGCATCAAAGCCGCACCGCACCGCGCGCGGCGCTATCTAGGAACCGTATCGGGCGGCAGCAGACGTCAAGACATGCTCTATGTACTGCCGGCGGTCTCTGTTTCCTTCCAAAAGCAGTCTGCAAACGCTGCCATTACCAGCGGAAACAATACTTATCAGTTTGACGGGGCAACATTCGATATTTTTGAGAGCGCCAGCGGCGCGCGTGTCGGCACCATCCAGATGGACAGCAACGGTCGGGCGCAAGCAACTCTTCTGCCCAACACTGCATACTACCTAGTTGAAACGAAGGCGCCGGCCGGCTATGTCCCCCGTCGTGATCGCATCGCCTTTACCACGGGGAATGACGGTGGACAGGTCGCCATTGATGAACAGCCCGGCACCATCAACCTGCGTATCGTAAAACTCGATGCCGCGACGAATGCCGGCCCCCAGGTGGGTTCTTCACTCGCAGGAGCAGAGTTCACGTGTGTGTCACAATCAACCCCTGGATGGGCGCAAATCCTCACGACCGACGAAAGCGGTCGGGCCACCCTCGCCGATGTCCCCTTAGGAACCTTTACCATCTACGAATCAAAAGCCCCCGAGGGCTACCTGCCATCCAACGACAGCTGGACCTATACCGTTGGAGCCGACCAGCTCGGCGATTCAGGCGTGGTCGAGATCGAATCTCGCATTTCCGATATCCCCATTGCATTTAACCTTGAGATTTCCAAATTCAAGGATTACGGCAATAGCGACCAATCCGGGCTGGAGCAGCCGGCGGGTGGTGTTGTCTTTGAAGTTGTCAGCAACAGCTCTCAGCAGGTTGTTGGCACATTGACCACAAACATCTATGGCTTTGCCTCCACCAAAGATCAGCCCGAAGCATGGTTCGGCACAGGCAAGCGACCCGCCGGTGTCCACGGAGCCGTTCCATACGACCGTGCCGGCTACACGATTCGCGAGGTTCCGGAAACCGTCCCCGAGGGTTTTAAACGTGCAGGGGAATGGACCGTCGGGGCCAATCAGATTTCCAACGGCGCCGAGCTTCAATATATCGTGGACAACCACGCTCTGTCGACGCATCTCCAGATTGTAAAACGCGATGCCCAAACAGGCGCTTCTGTTCCACTAGCCGGATTCACCTTCCAACTCCTCGACAGCAATCATGAACCTGTCTCACAAACTTGCTGGTATCCAGCACATAACGTAATGGACACCTTTACGACTGAGGCGACCGGGACCGTCACACTGCCCGAATCGCTCGTGCCGGGCACCTATTATGTACGCGAAACCTCGGCCAAAGAGCCCTATCTTGTCGGCGAGGAGATCGAGGTAAACATACCCGCCGACATGAACCTAACGCCCGTTGCAATCGCCTCGTATTATGACCACGCCGCGACCGGAAACATCAGGATCGTTAAAACCGATGCCGTAGACGGCAGCAGCCTCGCGGGCGCCATCTTTGAGATCCGTGCCTCGGGTGATATCGTGCGCCCCGACGGTAGCATTGCCGCGCTCGACGGTGAGACTGTCGCGACCGTCACGACGGATGAAACTGGAGAAGCACGCGCGGACGACCTCCCGCTGGGATCTGGCACCGCACGCTACGAGGTTGTCGAGACTCAAGCGCCGGCAGGCTTCTTGCTCGATCGGACAACCCATATTGTCGACCTTACTTATGCCGACCAGAAAACACCCGTTGTAGAAGCACGGCTTAACGTATCCGACGATTACACCAAGGTTGATATCTCCAAGGTCGATGCAAGCGGAGAGCAGGAAGTGAAAGGCGCACAACTCACCTTATATGGTCCCGATAAAACCGAAATAGACTCCTGGACCTCATCCGACAAGCCGCACCGCGTCGAACATCTTGCACCCGGCACCTACTCGTTGCGCGAAATGATTTCTCCGCGGACCTATGACCTTGCCGAGGAGATAACGTTTGAAATAAAGGATACGGGAGAAGTCCAATCCGTCGCGATGAAGGATGCACCCATCGAGATCAAGGGGCAGGTCGACAAGCGTCAGGAACTTGTCCAACCTATCGAAAAGGGCCTGTTGGCTAACGGCGATGGTAAAAACCGCGCCACGACGCAAACCAATAGTGATGGGCTTTTCTCCTATACCATCGATGCTCGAAACGATTCCGCTACTTGGGTTGATGAGTTTACGATTACCGATGATCTTGAGTGCGCCAAAGACGGCACAGCGAGATTCATCTCAATCGAAACCCCCGTCGCCATCGGCGACCTCAACGGTCTGTGCAACGTATGGTATCGCACGACGCCGTTGGACTCGACAGACGTCGATGAGCCGGCAAACGCGACACTTGACGATGGGCACGAAAATCCTTGGCTTGAGTCCGACGAAGTAAAAGAGAGCCTGGGTGAGGACTGTCGCCTCGTCGATTACGACGGTTGGCACCTCTGGAAGGCGGATATCTCGACCACGGAATCCACCACACTCGAGGCGAAAGAACTCGACCTTGCATCCAATACCGTCGTAACGGGCATTCGAATTGAATACGGTGCGGTAGCCGCCGACTTTACGACTCGAAGCGATGCGGATTCTTGGACCCGCGATGATCTCAAAGATGAACACGACGACCTTGACGATGCAAACGCAATCCTTGGCACAGACGCTCGGGGCGCAGTCGTGCACATGCAGGCAACATCGGCTTATACGCCCCAAACCGCACTCACCAACAGCGCACGCGTCGATCTTTGCCGCAACGGCGGTGGCGATAAACTTGAGTCACATGACGAGGACCGTGTCATTCAACGCTGTACCCTACCGCAGGACCTACCGGCAACAGGATCAGTTCCCATCGCCGCTTGCATCACCGCGCTCCTGACCTCGGGTGCCGCAGCCCTATGGTTCGCTCGCCTTAGGTCGATCCCAAAGAAGCGCTAGCGCGATGAAAAAGCGGGCGAGCCAGTCCCCCGGCTCACCCGCTTTCAATCATTTAAATCGCCGTATCTACTCTGAAGACGAAGATCCACCATCAACGATTGCTTGCTCGGACTCAGGAATCCCATCGGCACCCGTGCTCTGTTCTTGCTCCACCTCTTCGATGATTGCGGAGGCGGGGGTCGAGCCCTTCGCACCCACGATGTAGGCGGCCCCAAATCCTAACGCAATGGCAATCAAGGTCAAAATCACGTAGACAGGCCAATGGCGCTTAATATACGAAAACACGTTGACTCCTTAGAGCTCCGCCTACGAACGGCGGATAACCTCGGTAACGACCTCGGATACCGTGGCAATGTTCGTCGGGTTGACATTGTGGGGCAGGTCGTCCTCGGTACGAGCGCAAGCCAGACGTGTGCCGTCCACACCGGCGATGGTGAGGGCTCGGCGGCTCGCCTCGAGCGCGGCGTAGGCATCGGTCTTGGCATAGGGCATCTCGAGCGCGCCACAATCGACATGGAACGACTTGCAGACCTTGCTGACCAGGTTCATGATGCGGCGATCGCCCTTGAGCAGCTGTTGTTCGCCCTCGACCGTCACAACCGAAAGCCTACCGGCGCCGACGGATTCAAGATTGATAAAGAATACGCCGCGGAGCTTATCGCGATGCGAAGCCAAGAAGGCCTTCATGCCGGCACCATCACAATCCGAGGCGCCCGTTGCCACAAACCAGATATCGTGACCGAGCAGCTCATCATCGCCCATAGAGGCGACAGCCGAGAGCATATCTTCGGAAGAAGCGCCATCGGAAGACGTAGCGCCGCCCTTCCAGCCATCGTTATCGTCCTCGAAGTTATCCCACGAACCGATACCGCGACCGGATTTCTTGGCATCGTAATCGTCTTCGACGCCCAGCCAGTCACTCATGCTGTCCTGCTCGTTTTTCTTTTTACGACCGAACAGGCCACCCAGGCCGCGCTTACGAGACTTGGGTGCCGCCGGGGCGGGAGCCGAAATGGTCTCGATCGGCTGCGCGCCCGACGCAACGGGCATAGGAGGCGCAACGGGTGCCGATGTGGGTTCGGGACCTTGGGCGGTAGCAAAGGGGTCGTTGACCTGGGCAGAGGGATCGGGAAGGTCGAACAGCGACGTGCGAGACGCAACGTTTGCCTGCTTCATAGACGGCAGCGACGGATCGGGGACCGAAGCCAGCGGAGACGAGGAAGGTGCAGGCGACGGTGCCGACGCCGGATCGGGAACATTCATCTGCGGACGCGGCGATGCCTGGGCGGAAATCTGGGCCATAAGGGAATCGACCGTTTCGTCCTGGGTGGGAGCGACATTGGCAACCGTGGCACCGGAACCACTCGGGGTCGGCATGGTGAAAATCTGCGTGGAATAAGGCCTCGACTCATCCGTCTCGGGAGTCTCGGAAACCGCAGGCACTTCCTCCTGCTCGACCTCGGTCGAATCACCTTGATCGGCTGCCGCGTATTGCTCTTCGTCAGAGTTGGCCTCGACGGACTCGTCCTCGGCAGCATCCTGAATTTCGGCAGCATCAATGGGCTCGTCATCGTCCACCGCGTCGCCCTGTTCATCGGAAATAGGAAGGGGCTCAGCAATCGCGGTGCCCTGCTTTTCAAACGTTATCGTGGAATCGAACTTCGCGGCATCAAACGACATGGTGCTATCGACGTGCTGCTGAGCCTCGAAAGACGTTGTTGCCTCAACAACATCCGCGGACGTCGGTTGCTGGGACTCAAAGGACGTTGTAGCTTCGGCGGCGTCGACGGGCACGGACTGCACAGCCTCGTTCTGCTCGAACCCTTGCGCCGCGAGCTCACGTGCCGCCTCGGCTGCCTGCTGCTGAGCGATAGCCTCCTGCTCGGCAGCCTCGCGTGCGGCAGCGCGCTTCTCCTCGAAGTCGTCGACAAATTTCTTGCCCTTTGCAAGTGCACCCTTAAAGAAGTTGGAAGCGCTGGCGCCAATCGACGAGAACGCGGATGCAATGTCGGCATGGGGCGTTGCCGCGGGAATCTCGGCCGAGAAATCAGTATCGCTCTCGTAAGACACGCGCCTCGGCTGTTCAACGTAATCGTCGTCAGACTCGTCCGCAACGTCTTGCGCCGGCGCGGCGGGAGCCAAAATGTCCAGTCCTGCCGCGGGATCGATCGCGGACACCGCCTCGGACTCGGCAACGGCAGCGGTAACCGCGGCAGACTCATCATCCACAGTGACAACGGGCGCAGGCTCGGGCTCAAACGTCGGCTCCTCGCCCTCCTCGTAATCGAGCGTGCAGGACTCGGGAAGCATTCCGAGCGCACGGATGGCATCCGAACCAAAGCGGATGTTGCCGGCGGCATTGCGATAGAGCTTGGGCTCGGGCTCGGCCGCGACAGGCTCCTCCACCGGCTCGGCAGCGGAAACCTCGTCATTGAACTCTTCAGCCTGGGCAGCCTGGTTCTGATCCTCGGGCACGATGGCGCCGATCAGCGTCTCGTCGGCAGACGCACCCTCAAAGCCCTCGATCTGCTCGTCGAAAGCCTCACCCTGTTCGGGCTCGGTCTGAGCGTCGGGAGCAATCGGCTGACCGAACTCGTCCTCGGCGTAGGTAGGCTCTTCATACTCGATGGTGTTGCCGTAGTCGTTTTGCTGCTGGGCCGCGGCATATTCCGCCGCTGCGCGCGCCATTTCCTCGGCACGACGCTTCTGCTCCCCAAAATAGGTATCGAACGGAACATCGTCGGGAAACTCGTTTTCGCCCTGGAAGGGAGCAACGTTGTCCATAACGCCGAGCATAGCGGCGACAGAAGACTTGTTGCACACCGCGCCGGACGTATAGGGAAGAATGTGGCGGTTAGAGATGATGTTTGCCGCGTTGGCGAGCGCAACGAGGGAAGCGATAATCGCGACAATCCACAGCAGAACCTTGAGCGCGCCGGGGAGCGGCAGGATACGCAGGATGGCAACGGCAGCAGGGGCAACCGTGGCAACGGGCAACAGCTTGGCGATGAGCGCACGATACGAAGCATAGGGCTCACGGGCGAGCAGCTCAGCACGGGGAGAGTCGTAGTGTGCGACAACGACCACCGGGCGGTTACGCGGGGACGCGAGCGGGCCCGAGGCCTTGTGGTAGGCGATGACATTTTGGCTCACGCCCGTCTTGCCCAGGCGCGAAACCACGGGGTGGCCCGTGCGTTCGAGCACGTAAAGAACGGCGCCGACAATGGCCAGCAAGGTGCCGACCAAGCCGATACCGCCGCCGATGCCCATCAGCAGGGCGCCGGCAAACGCAAGAATACCGGTAACGGCAAATGCCAACCTACTGGGCGCCGGGGCATTGAACTCCTGAACCTCGGGGTCAAAGCCGTGGTTGCGGAAGATCTGAGCGATATCCTCGGCAGCCAAGCGCTCTTCTTCGCTGCATGCCGGCGTAATGCCGGTGTTCTGCAGCAGGTGGTTAATATAGTTCTGGGTGTTCGCCATGTGCGCTCCACATCCATAATCCGACAAATAGGCCCAATGCATGCACATTAGAACCGTATATAGTCGAAAGTATACCCCGAGCGAGCGCAAACGACCGAATTCGGGCCATCTTAACGCCCCGAGCGGACAAGGATATAGCCTAATCTCCATATCGGACTAAAATCATGGCAGCAAACCACCTTCTCATGCGAGGACTCTATGACGGCAAGCGACACGACCGAGACAATTAAAAAGGGAAATTCTGAGCCCAGTTTCGATAAAACGGCTCAGCGCATCCTCAATCTTTTCTTTGTGCTCAATAGCTCCCCCGAACCGCTGACGACCGAGCAGATCGTCTTGGATTCCGACCTGGGATATGGCTCGGGCAACATCGACTCGGATAAGCGCAAGTTTCGACGCGATCGTGACAAACTGCTCGAGCGCGGCATCTTAATCAAGGAGGTTCGCCCCGCCGGCGCGCAGGAAACCGAGGAAAGCTCATGGACAATCGACCGCGAGCACACGTTTGCTGCAGGCGGCCTCATCACCACAGACGACGCCGATATCCTGCTCAACGCCATCGACCAGACACTGGCGGCCGGCTCATCCACTTTTGCCGCACCGCTTGCCGATATTCGCTCCAAGATTGCCTATCTCACCGGCAGGACGACGGTAGACGAGGCGCCGATCAGCCGCTCTCCCACCGTCGATGCGGTTTGGAGCGCCTTTGCCGAGCGATGCGCGCTGCGATTTTTATATCAGAACGGACGCGGTGAGCAGAAAGAACGTACCGTCTGCGTCTACGGCATGTTCGAGCGCGAGGGCGTGGAGTACTTCTGCGGCCTCGACAACGTCACCGGCGACATCAGGACATTCCGCTGCGACCGTATCGTTCGCGCTTGGCGTCCTTCGAAGGCCTACGTCATCCCCGCGGACTTCAATCTCAACGACTATCTGTTCTTTGAATTCGATTTTGCCGACCGGCCGCCCGTTGCAGCCACGTTCTCGTTCGCCCCTCAGACGCAGATCGATATGATCAACGGCCTCACGCGCGGGCGAGGTGAGCTCGCACACACCGATGCGGGATGGACCTGGACCGTTGACGTGCGTGACCTTGAAGCCGCCGCCTCATTTTGCATGGCCCACGCCGTGGACGGCATGAGGCCCGTGGCCCCCAAATCGCTCAAGCAGGCGTGGAACCGCCTCATTGAAAGGACGGTGCACGAGCATGCCCGTGCGTAAACTCACCAGCGAGCAGAGACTCTCGCGCGCCATCGACATCATGGAGGCCCTCTACGCCGCCGGCGAGAGCGGCATGACACGAGCCGAGATTTGCAGCCGCTTTGACATCACAGGGGTGTCGCTCGACGAGATTCTCGAGATCGTCTCGACGCTCGCGAACCGAGAATCGGGCGCGCGCATCATCTGCGAATGCCGCGGCGAGCGTGTGGTCCTCACCGGCGACGCCGGGCGTGTTCTACCGTTGCGCCTGAGTGCCGCCGAGGGCGCTGTGCTCAACCACGAACTTGAATCGTTGGGGATCGAGCCACAGACGGCAGCCCGGATTCGGCATGCTCTTCTACCCGAAGAGTTCGGCTATAACCAGAGCGTCTTTGACACCGTCAACCACGGGTCGCACTGGCAGCAGCTGAGCTGCGCCATTCAGGACGGCGTTCGCTGCCGCATCTCGTATCGCTCGATGGACGATGCACGGCCACGCGAGCGTCTGGTCGACCCCTTGCGCATTACGGCAAACGGCGACCAAACATACCTGATTGCCTGGGACATCGCAGTCGATGAGCAGCGCACCTATCGCATGGATAAAATCGAGGGACTCACCTTGACGGAAGACTCCGTCGTGCCTCACGCACCGGACGTCGCATCCCTCCACGATTCCCTTGCCCGGACGCAGCATAGCGCAAAGCTCCTGATGCCATTCGATATGGCGGAGCATCTGGACTGGGCCGGCATCACCCTAATCGAGCGCAGCGGGACAGACACGGCAACGGTAACCGTGCATTACGGCTCCGAGCGTTGGCTACTGAGCCAGGTAATCGCAGCGGGCGGAGCCATCCGCATCTTGGATGACCCCGCCCTGTCAAAGCGTCTGTGCGATATGGCAAAAACCCTCGTCTGTCCGCTTTAGCGCCGCCGCTCGTGGCGTGCGCGCCACAGTTGCAGATAGTGCCCGATCTGCGCCGATTCGATGCGCTGGTAGGAGCTCGTGGGCAGCGACGTTAAGAACTTCTTTCCGTAGCCCTTCGTCACCAGGCGCGGGTCGGCCAGAATCAGCACGCCGCAATCGGTCGACGAGCGGATAAGGCGGCCGGCCGCCTGCTTGACCTCGAGCACCGCCTCGGGCAGCGAATAGCGCGCCCAAGCGCGGTCTTCGCGCAGGTTGCGCTCGCACGAGAGCGGGTCCGTGGGGCTCGAGAACGGCAGCTTGGGAATGATGACGCAGCGCAGCGTCTCGCCGCTGGCGTCGAATCCCTCCCAGAAGGCCTTAAGCGCAAAAAGCGACGAGGTCGGCTCGTTGATAAACCGGTCGCGCAGGCGACGGGGAGATGAGTTGCGCTGCTGGCAGTTGAGTTCCAGACCCGCACGGGCCATCTTGGGCTCAACGCGGGTGTACAGGTCTTCCATGTCGCGCCGATTGGTGAACAGCGTGAGCACCGATCCGCCCATGGCAAGATGGGCGTCGACCAGCACGCGATCGAGCGCCGTAAGATAGCTCTCGCGATCGCGCGGATCGGGGATATCGCCCGCAACGATTACAGCCATGTTCGAATCGAAGTCGTAGCTCGAGTCCAAGTGCAACGATGAGGATGTTGAAGCACCAATGCGATCGAGGCCGGCCGCGTGGTTAAAGTGTTCAAAGCTTTTGGACACCGTCATGGTCGCCGAGGCAAAGATAGCCGTGTGAACCTCGGGCAGCCATTCGGTTGCCAAGGCCTCGCCAATGTCGATGCGCTCTGCGGTCATTGACTCTCCGCCGGCACGCAGCCTGCGATTGACCTGCAGCGAATACACGTAGTGTTCATCGGTGCCATCAATGATGAGTTTGAGGTTCTCGGCCAGCTCGTGCAAGCGGCGCGAGATATCACCCAGGTCGACAACAGCCTCGGGCTTGTCGGCGGCGATGGCTTGCACCAGCGCGTCGACGCTCTTGTCAGCTTGTTCCAATGCGTCGATGGCAGTGTAGGCCGACGGTAAGAAATCATGCCAGTCGTCAGATTCGCGCAGCTCGGGGCCAATCCATAGATTGGCATTGTCATAACCCCCACGGGCACGGCGGCCGAGCTCGCGAACGCCATCGAACACGTCGGCGATTGCCATGCTCGCGCGCGCAACCGTCGACGTCGCCTTGGCAGTAAGGCCCAGATAGAGCGTAGAGCCCTCGGAGGTTGCCAAATCACGGGAAACCTGGCTTAGCGCGCCGGTGCTCGAGCCACCCAGGCGCTCAAACAGAACGCGTGATTCGTCCGCCGACACCACGCGCGCCCACTGACGGCGCGCCTCGCGCTCGATGGAATGGGCCTCGTCGATTACCCAATGACGAATCGGAGGCAAAATCCTGCCCTCGGCCGCGACATTGCGGAACAGCAGGGAATGGTTGGTGACCACCACATCGGCATGCGCCGCACGACGGCGAGCGCCGTGGACCAAACATTTATCAGGGAAAAACGGGCAGAGGCGACGAGCACACTCGCGCGAGGCCGTCGTAAAGTCGGGGCGGTTGACGCTGCGCCACCGAATGCCAAGCGAGTCGAGGTCGCCATCGGCTGATTGGCAGACGTACGCCATAATGACCGCGACCGCCGTGAGCGTGTCCGCCGGATCGCGCTTGGTGGTAATCTCGACCTGGCCGCGGCTCATGCGCTCAAGCTTGCGCAGGCACGGATAGTGGTCATACCCCTTGAGAGCGCAAAATGACAGACCACCGTCCAGTTGCTCGGCAAGTTTTGGCAGCTCATGGTACATGAGCTGGTCGGCAAGATTGTTCGATTTGGTCGCAATACCAACCGTGATGTTGTTACGGCGCGCTGCCTCGGCAAAAGGCACCAGATAGGCCATCGATTTGCCGACGCCTGTGCCCGCCTCAATTACACGATGAGTGCCCGTGACCAGCGCATCGCGGACCTCGAGCGCCATCGCGATCTGCTCATCACGCGGCTCGTAGGTGGGATACATGCGATTGACCAGGCCACCTGGCGCATAGTCTGCCTCAATCTCCTCACGACTCGGCATCTTGAGTACCGGCAGTTCGTCGGCGTCCACCCGATCGTCGGCGCGATCGGCCTTGAGAACGTCAGCACGAGCGGCGCTGAGAGAGAAGATAGAACCAGGGTTCTGCCCCGCCAAGAATGAGAAGATTGGACGATAGGACCAAGGCACGTCCGGATGCATGTCGGCTAGGCGCGCCATGAGGCCCTGGGGCAAGTCGGTGAGTGCCACGAGCAACACGCGCCATACGCCACACAGGGCGTCGACGTCGGCATTGGCACGGTGTGATACCGAGTCACAGCCAAACAGATCGGCCATAAAAGACAGCTTGTGCGAGGCCAGGCGCGGAAGCGCGATGCGCGACAGCGCCAGCGAATCGATCCAAATATCGCTCACGTTGACGCCGCCTTTGACCGACTCGATAAACGAGCGGTCGAACGTGGCGTTATGTGCGATTACCGGGCAACCACCGACAAAATCGGCGAGAGCGGCTACGGCCTCAACGGCCGACGGGGCATCTGCCACATCGGCATTTGTAATGCTCGTGAGCTCGGTAATCTCGGCGGGAATCAGCTGCTTGGGATGCACGAAGGTATCGAAGCGGTCGACGATCTCGCGGCCCGAAAGACGGGCCGCCGAGATCTCGATCAGCTCGTTGTCCTGCACCGAAAGACCTGTGGTCTCGGTATCGAGGACAATTACATCTTCCTCGATAAGGCCGAAGGACTGCGTTTTGGCGCGTTCGGCAATCGTGGCATAGGAGTCGATGACAAACTGCGGCGTTCCTGACGAAACCGCGTCCTCGATTAGCATGCAATGCCCGCTCGACGAAGGCCCATACGGATCAGGCTGTCACAGACCTGCGGGAACGTCATGTCGTCGGTGTGGCGGATCTCGTCCGGATACAGCGACGTATCGGTCATGCCGGGAATGGTATTGGTCTCGAGGATAACGGGGCCGTCCTCACTCACGATAAAGTCGCTGCGCGAGATACCCAGGCAACCGAGGGCCTTGTGAGCAGCACAGGCAAGCTCTTGGGCACGAGCGTAATTCTCGGGTGAAATCTGCGCCGGAATGCGATGGATGTCCGTAGGGTCGACATACTTCACGTCCGGATCGTAGAACTCGCAGTCCTCGGGCTTACGAATCTCGACAATCGGCAGAGCGCGCACGTCATCTTCGCCGTATACGCCGACGGTGATCTCGGTACCCTCGATGCACTTCTCGACCAGCACTTTGTCGCCGTACTCAAACGCCTTGGCGATTGCCGCGGGCAGCTCGGAGGGCTCATGGACCAGGGAAATGCCATAGCTGGAACCGTTGACGGCCGGCTTCACAAAGCAGCGCTCGCCACAAACCTCGACGATATGATCGATATCGACTTCATCGCCCACCTCGAGCGCAAGGCCGGGGGCAATGGGAATGCCCGCCTTGGCGTACAGGAGCTTAGAGACCTCCTTGTCGGCACCGCAGGCGCTGGCAAGCACGCCCGAAGCCGTGTAGGGGATACCCAGGGTCTCCATGGCGCCTTGCATGGCGCCATCCTCGCCGCCGGCACCGTGCATGGCGATAAACGCCACGTCAAAGCCGCCGGTCGCCATGGTTACCATAAAATCATCGGCAGCCGTGTCGAGCAGCTCCACCGAAGTGTAGCCGGCCTCCTTCAAGGCAACCACGACGTTCTTTCCCGAATTGAGCGAGATCTCGCGCTCAGCGGAATGACCGCCCGCCAAGACCGCTACGTGCATGTTCTCTAGGCTTTTACCCGGCATGGGCAGACTCCTCCTCTATAATTTCTGCAGCTGATACCATATTGTAGCGATACCCTCTACGTTTCCCCAAAATCGAAAGGCTTCCATGAATCCCAGGACTAAATCTCAGGACATTCGCGACTTGAGCCAAAACGATATTCGCGAGCTCGTGGCCGAACTTGGCCAGCCCGCCTTCCGCGCGAAGCAGCTCATCGAATGGGTCTTCGAGAAGAACGTTTGTTCGTTCGACGATATGACTAACCTTCCCAAGGCTTTCCGCGAGCAGCTTAAAGAGGCTTTTGCCTTTGACACGCCCACTGAACTCACCAAGCAAGTTTCCAAAGATGGCTCGCGCAAGTATCTGCTCGAGTACCACGACGGCGTTTCCGTCGAGACTGTCGGCATGCCCCGTCGCAACAAGCTTTCCGTCTGCGTTTCCACCCAGGCAGGCTGCGGCATGGGTTGTGCCTTTTGCGCTACCGGTCTCAACGGCCTCAAGCGCTCTCTGACCGCTCAAGAGATCGTCGACCAGGTACTTCATGTATCCAACGACTTTGGCGAGCGCTCCACGAGCGTTGTCTTCATGGGCCAGGGCGAGCCGTTTGCCAACTACGACGAGGTTCTCAAGGCGCTGCGAATCCTCAACGACCCCGACGGCATCGGTATCGGTGCTCGTCACCTCACCGTCTCTACCAGTGGCGTTATTCCCGGTATTCGCAAATTTGCCGACATCCCCGAGCAGTTCACGCTTGCCGTTTCCCTGCATTCCGCCATCCAGTCGACGCGCAATAAGCTCATGCCCGGTGTTAAGAAGTACACGCTGCTTCGCCTTCACGAGGCGCTTCAGCTCTACACCGAGAAGACTGGCCGCCGCCCGACCTATGAGTATGCCATGATCGAAGGCGTCAACGATACGAATCCCGAGATGCAGGCGCTCTGCGACTTCTGCGAGGGAACGCTGTGCCACGTTAACCTCATTCAGCTTAACGACATCGAGGGTAGCCCGCTCAAGCCGTCGCCGATTCATAAGGTTGAGGATCTTCAGCGTCGTCTTGAGTCCCGTGGCATCGAGACCACGATTCGTAACTCCCGTGGTAACGATATTGACGCCGCTTGCGGACAGCTGAAGCAGCGCTTCAAAGTTCAGAAGAACGCATAGGGGAGTCGCATCCCAAAACGTTTCATGTGAAACATCGAACGACCCCGGTTACAGAATATGCAACCGGGGTCGTTTTATTTATTAACCTTAATTTTGAATCAGCTGCTACCTATCCCATTTTTTACGGCCAAAATAAGGGGTCCTTGTCTCGTGAATCAGACAAGGACCCCTCAAAATATGCTAAGTAATTGTTAGGTACCTAATAGCCTACATTTTCCCATTGGTTGCTAACCCAACCTTGATTAATCTTGGGATTCTTCGTTACCTGAGCCGTACGCATGGCAACATCTTCTGTCATAACATCCATTTTCTTCTTGGATGTATCGACAATATCTTGCGCACTACGAAGCAAACGACCTCGAAGTTCATCGTCTGTCGCGATCTTATAGCCAGCAAAGGCACCAGCCGCGACAGTCGTCGCCAATGCAATCGCAGTTAAAATCCTATTCCTCATCTTGGCCTCCTTGATCAAACTGAATCATTTCGCCAAGAATACGAGAGAGCTCTTCCTCGTCTTTAAACTCAATCTCAATCTTATTCTTTCCACGCGAGCTCTTCACACGCACGTTGGTATTAAAAACCTGACGAAGCACGCGGGCAGCTTTTTTAAAAGACTGAGGCGTTGCAGGCCTCGGCGTCTTAGGTGTCTCTCCGGCAGAAAACAACGGAGCAAGATTTTCTGTCGCTCTTACGGAAAGGCCCTCTGCAACAACCTTCTCTGCAAGTCGAATTCGAGCGTCCTCATAGGGAACTGCAAGAATCGCACGTGCATGACCAGCAGTAAGTTTGCCCTCAAAAATCATCTGCTGAACAACTTCAGGGAGATCGAGAAGGCGCAGCGAGTTTGTAATTCTAGAGCGTGACTTGCTGACCGCCTTCGACAATGCCTCCTGGGTCATACCGCTGGCATCGATAAGCTGGCGATAGCCCTTAGCCTCTTCGACGGGATTCAGATCAGAACGCTGAAGGTTTTCGATCAGAGCAAGAGCCAGCATCTCTTCATCATTAACATCTTTAATGATGACAGGCAGCTCCTCAAGACCAGCAAGCTTTGACGCTTGGTAACGACGCTCACCAGCGATGATCTCATAGCCGTTTCCATGCTTGCGTACCAAAAGCGGCTGCAAGACGCCATGTTCTTGGATTGATTCGCTCAACTCACGAAGTTCAGTTTCGTTAAAGTGAATTCGCGGCTGATTAGGGTTGGGAACGATATCCTCAATAGGTAGTTTTGTTTCAGATGCGGCATTCGAAGCCGATGCAGCCGAACCACCGGTCTCATACTCGGCCTCTGAGACCAAAGCATTGAGTCCACGTCCCAATCCGCCACGTTTCTTTACACTAGGCACGCTTGATCACCTCTTTTGCAAGGTTCATATATGCTTTTGCACCCTTATTTTGAGGTGCATAGGTAATTACCGGTTCTCCAAAAGACGGAGCTTCAGAGATTTTAACCGTACGGGGGATCAACGTCTTAAACGCCTTATCACCAAAGTACGATTGAACCTCCTCAACAACCTGATTCGATAGAGAAGTACGCGAGTCATACATGGTCATAAGCACACCGTAGGTGTCTAAGCCCTTGTTCAGACGAGATTTGACCATCTTCATTGACTCAAGCAGCTTCGTAACGCCCTCGAGTGCGTAATACTCGCACTGGATCGGAATCAAAACGCTGTCTGCTGCGGTCAAAGCGTTGATAGTAAGCAGGCCGAGCGAAGGAGGGCAGTCAATGAAAATAAAATCGAACTCGTCCTGAATCGGCTCAAGCAAATCTTTGAGACGGGTTTCACGAGCAATTGCGCTTACGAGTTCAATTTCCGCGCCTGCAAGCTGAATTGTTGCCGGAATTACGAATACCTTTTTGCAATTTGTATCATGAACAAGCGATTCTGCCGGCACATCATTCAACAATGCATCATAGATGCAGTGATCAAGGTCTTCTTTTTCAATTCCGAATCCACTGGTGCTGTTTCCCTGCGGATCAAAATCGACAATCAGTGTCTTACGACCCTGCTCACCCAGTGCTGCTGCAAGGTTTACAGCCGTCGTTGACTTACCGACGCCGCCTTTTTGATTGATGATTGCAATGATACGCGTGTCTTTTGCGCTCTTAGAACGCTTAACGTCGCGAAATCCCACGGTCCCTCCTGGTGTGTATTAAAGCTGTCAAACGGAGGATGTTTCACGTGAAACATTCCGAATCGATAGCAACCGCCATGTTTCACGTGAAACACTGCAAGTTGTTAGTATCCATTATGTTTCACGTGAAACATCTAGGCAAGCGGATTCTTCTTTGCCACGCCATTTGCACGAGGCAATGAAACGGATGCTGAATGACTCTTCTTAAGAACAATGAACTCCCTGTGACCCAAGCCTTCAGGCAAATCAATTGCGTCATTCAGAAGCAAAGTGAAGCCGCAAATCTTAGCTGCTGACATGCCGGAAGCAAGCTCCTCATCCGAAGGATTGCCCTTGGTGATAACAAATAGCCCTCCATCCTTCAGGTACGGAGCCGCATACTCAACAAGAATCGGTAGAGGGGCCAGTGCGCGGGCGGTTACAACGGAGAACTGCTTCTTATGGCTTCGAGCATATTCTTCAAGACGATCATGAACCGCATGAGCATGTTTCAATCCAAAAGCATGGACAAAGGAATTAACCGCATCAACCTTCTTGCCAACAGAGTCAATATAAGTAGCTTTACGATGCGTGGTTATGGTTAATGGAATACCAGGGAAGCCCGCACCCGTTCCCATATCAAGCAAAGCTCCCTCAGGAGCCTTATTGATATAGGGGAGCAAAACAAGTGAGTCGAGGATATGAAGTACGGCAGCATCTTCTACGTTAAGAATACGGGTGAGATTGGTTGTCTTATTTGTTTCTAGAACCAAATCCAAATGCTGGATACATTTCCTCAGCTCAATATCAGTTACGCTCAAGGAATATTCTTTGCAATAGGAAGTTAGGCGACTCAACATCTCGTCAGCCTGCTGATCGGTAAGTACTAACAACGAAAGCTCCTTTCTGACAAAAATCAGCGTATCGAGAACTTTTGACAAAAAAAGGGGACGTGGAAACCACGTCCCCCTAGCATAAGCTCGAGTAGATTATCGAGCAACAATCACCACATGGCGATCAGGGTCAGAACCCTCAGAATGAGTATCGACTGCATCGTTGCCACGAAGTGCAATGTGAACCAGTCGGCGCTCGTAGGCATTCATGGGCGGAAGCGAAACACTCTTATGAGTGCGGATGGCACGCTCGGCAGCAGACTGAGCCATGGAGGCGACCTTATCCTGACGGCGACTCTTGTATCCCTCGACGTCCACTACAACCGGATACCTAAAGCCAAGCTTGCGGCTCACCAGCAAAGAGAACATAACCTGAAGAGCATCAAGAGTGCGACCATGACGGCCAATGAGAACAGCAAGGTCGGGAGCCGTTATATCCAAAATCAGCTCACCCTCGTCGCCCTCATACTCATCGATAGGAGAGTTGGCGGCATCGAAGTGCGAAAGGATGGAACGCAGGATGGAAATCGCAACATCGGCAATGGTGTCGAGCTCCTCATCGGTCAGCTCTTCACCAGCCTTGTAGCGCTGTGCAATCTCGGGATAATCGCCCGCGACCTGCGGGGCAACCTCCTCAAGCATATCCTCGATGATCTCTTCAGACATAACGTACTCCAAAAGTTAGGTACCTAAATAAGATTGATATCCCACTACTTCTTCTTGTGCGGGCGCGGCTTCTTCTCGCGACGAGTGACCTCAACCTGCAGCGGAGCGTTCTTAAGACGCTCCTCCTCATCGGCCTTCGCCTTGTCGATGACCTTCTGCGTCACAAAAATCTGCTGGATAACCTGCCAAGCAGACGAGACGTCGTAGTACAGCAGAACACCAACGGGAAGGCTCCAGCCCATCCAAAGCATCATGACCGTCATGACAACGGCCATCATACGCATGCTCTGAGCCTGCTGGCCGGTCTGGTTGCGCGACATATAGAGCTGCGGAATCAGGGTCAGGACGGCAAACAGGATCAGGCAAACCAGCGCAGGCAGTGCAACCATAAAGCCATCGGCAAAGGAAGCGCTCGGCGTGGTGGTCAGGTCGGGCAGGATGTTGAAGAACGAGAACGTGCCGTCGTTAAAGTACTGCGGCAGGTTGCGCAGCAATGTAAACAGGGCGAACAGGATAGGCATCTGAATCAGCAGCGGCAGACAGCCAGCCATGGGGTTGAACTTGTTCTCGCTGTAGAACTTCTGCATCTCCTCGGCCTGACGCTGGGGATCGTCGGCATAGCGCTCCTGGATCTCGAGCATCTTGGGCTGCAGCACCTGCATGCGAGCCGTCGACTTGGTCGACTTGAGCATAAGCGGCGTCAGCAGCAGACGGATGATGACCACCAGAATGATGATGGACAGGCCCCAGTCGACCGCAAAGGTCTGGATGAGCTTGAGCAGCTCGAAAAGGATGTTAACGATCCAATCCCACATGTAAGTTTTCCTCCGATAGCGAGTGCCCGCTAGGGCACAGGGTCATAACCGCCGACGTGCAGGGGATTGCAGCGAGCGATGCGCCTCACGGCAAGCCAGCAGCCTCTCAAAACACCGTGCTTCTCAATCGCCTGGATGGCGTATTGCGAGCACGTTGGGTAATAAATGCAGGCGTCAGGCAATAAGGGCGAAATAACCTGTTGATATATGCGAATAGGAGCGATGGCAACACGTCGCAAAACGTGATTGCTCATCGCTCCTCCCCGGCAACGCCGGCGCGCTTCATAAGCGAACGCAACGCCTTGTCCATCTCCTGCGGCGAGGAAACCCTCGTCTTGGGAGTTGCAAACAAGATGATGTCATAACCCGCAACGGGAAATCCGCAGCTGCGGGCGGCCTCGCGCATCACACGCTTAGATCGGTTGCGCACGACGGCACAACCGAGTCGCTTAGCACCAACGAAGGCGACCCTTCCGGAGTCGCCTTCGCCAACCGATTCACATATGGTCATTCGAATCAGAGGGTGATTGAAACGACGCCCCTGACTGAACACATGCTCGAAATCTTGCCGAGACTTAATAGTCTTCATGCGAGATGTGTGTATCGCTGCTAGACAGTGAGACGCTTGCGGCCCTTGGCGCGACGACGGGCGAGCACGGCACGACCACCCTTAGTGGCCATACGGGCACGGAAGCCATGGGTCTTGGCACGCTTACGCTTATTAGGCTGATACGTACGCTTCATCTTAAGTTCCTCCTGCTGCATTTCGAGTGTCCGCGGGAGCGCGGACGCAGATATAGACACGTGAGCTTGAAGATTGTAGGGAAATCAATGTTCAAATGTCAAGAAATCAAAGGTAAAAGGTCGCGCAGTTCACACGGTTCCCCCATAAGCCGAGTTCGATTTAGCGGTGCATGGCAACTTTTCACGATATTTCATCGAGTTTTCAACAGGTCATGTTGGCAATGTTGAGAACTTTTCGCCCGTTTTCCAGAGTTTTCAACAGGTTTTGAAAAGTTGTCGAAAGATGAGAAACATTGCACAGTGAGCTACTATTTGTTCGAAACCTTTTGGAAGATTGCGAGCGGCATGTCTGACGACTTTTACACCATGGTCGATTCCGGAGACCCGGCACCCGATAACGAGCACATCACCGGCGTGCGCGAAGAGCGTGCGGAAGGCGAGCAGACGACCACGCAGGCGCCAAAAGCCATGTACGCCGCGCGCATCGCCGTCTATGACGACATGCTGTCGACACCGCGTGTGATCGTCATTGATCCGCAAGATGTCCGCACGTATTTGGAAGAGACTACCAACACCGTCTACCAGTGCATGAAAGAACAAGGTGGCCATATCTCGCTCATGGTCATCCGCGAGATTGTCGAAAACTTTATCCACGCACACTTTACCGAGCCCATCATCTCGATTCTGGACGGCGGAGACACCATCCGCTTTGCTGATCAAGGACCCGGCATCGACGACAAGGAACGCGCTTTCGACTTTGGCGTTACCAGCGCAAACAGCAAGATGAAGCGCTATATCCGTGGAACCGGAGCAGGGTTTCCCATGGTGCAGGAGTATTTGGAAAACGCCGGCGGTGCCGTATCCATCGAGGACAACATGGGTAGCGGTACCGTGGTTACGGTAAGCCTGGACCCTAAACGCGTGCAGGAAATCGAGCGCGCCGGTGGACGAGGTGCTGCCGTGCGGCCCGAGACGGAGCAGCCCACATATCCCCTGCCGGGAGCTTTTGCGCAGCAGCCCATGGCAACGCAGCAGATGCAGCCCCCCGTGGGGCAGATACAGCAGCCCGGAATGCTTCCTACACAAGAGCCCCAGGCGACATCGATGTCGATGCCGCCAAACATGCCAGAGGCCATGCCGCTGGCGGATCAGGATGCAGCAGCAATGCAGCAGGCGGCGGGGGCACCGGGTGGCCAGCAAATGGGCTATCAGCCGTACCAACAGGGATATCCATATCAGCAGATGCCGCCACTGGGGTATGGCCAGCAGTTCCCGCAGCAGTACCAGCAGGGATATCAGCAGCCGTACCAGCAGATGCCGCAGCAGCAGTACAACCCTTGGGCCCAGCAGATGCCTCCGCAGCCTTACCAACAGTGGCCTCAAAGTTTTCAACAGCAAATGCCGCCGATGCAGAGTTCTCAACAACCAGCAGCTCAAATGATGTATCCTAATGCAGCAAATCAGTATGCGCAGCCACAACCGGACGTGTTCGTAAGCGATCGCGGCAACGCCGCGCTGGGCTATCTAGCGCAAAATCAAGCGTGCGGTGCAACCGATCTGGCGAGGGCGTTTGGAAACTCGGCCCCCACTTGGTCACGCACGCTCAATGACTTGGCGCAGGCCGGCTTGGTCATCAAGCATGGCCAGAAATACCATCTGACCGAACTCGGCGCCGCTCGCGTGCGAGCTCAGAGCTAAAGAACGGGAGAGACAGTGGACGAGGAAGCAAGCATCATCCTGGGGGATGCCATCGCCTTTTGCCAGCGCGACGGCCAAGATGCACGCCTCATCAACATGCTGGGGCAATCGCGCGCCATAAGCCTGACCGAAGATACGCTCACGATCGAGGCCCCCTCGCGCTTTGCCATCGCGCAGCTCAAAAAGCATCAGCCGACTATTGAGGCTTATCTGGAAGAAATCGCCTTTGCACCGATTGCTCTCGACATCGTGGCGCCGCAAGGCGCCGCAACGGAATCCGCTGCCGCGACGGCGCCCGCCACGGCTCCCGCTGCTTCCCCGACGGTACCAGCCTCCGCAAGCGACGTGCCGACAATCGAGCACCAGCACAGCGATGTTTCCCGTGAAACCATGGCGCCGTTGCCGACCGCGGTAGCGACGTCAACGAACGCACCCGTCACGCACATGCCCATCGCTCACGACGCAGCGGCGGGCGCGGATTCGGGCATTGCAATCAAGAACACGCTCTCGGCCGACGATTTTCGTCGCATGATGAACCAGATGAAGGGCGGAGCGCCGACTAAATCCACGCAAGCTGCGACCCCCGCTTCACCCATGCCAGCACCGACCGTGCCGGCCGAGCAGAATACGGATGGAGCCCCGCTCGCCGCGAACTCAAAATTTACCTTTGAGAACTTTGTCTACGGCCCCGAGAACAGCCATGCCTATCGCTCGGCACTCAAGTTTGCCGCCCTCGCGGACGAGCGCGGCACATGCACATCCCTGTTCATCTATGGCAAATCGGGGCTGGGCAAGACCCATCTGCTGCTCGCCATCAAAAACGAGCTCGCCGAGAAGTCGCCCGAGATCAAGGTCAAGTATGCCAACTCCCAGGCATATCTGGACGACCTGATGACCGAGTTCGACCGTCAAAAGAAGAGCAACGCCCCCATCATGCAGGCGTACCACGGCGTGGACGTGCTCATCATCGATGACATCCAAAACATCATCGGCAAGCGCGCGAGTGTGGACTACTTTTTCCAGCTCATGGACGAGTTCATCCGCAACAACAAGAAAGTCGTCATCGCGGCAGACCGCGCCCCCAAGGACCTGAGCATGGACGAGCGTCTGACCAGCCGCTTCAACGCCGGCATGCTCTGCCTGGTCGCAGAGCCCAGCTACGAGATGAAATACAAGATCTTGCAGCGCTATTACGAGAACACCATCGTCGCCGCTCCCGAGGCAGGCGACGACTCGCTGCTGGCGGCCTATGGGGGCGACGGCGGGCACCTGACCGATGAGCACTTTAAGCACATGGCAGAGGTGTCGGGCACCAACATCCGCGAACTCGAGAGCTTCTGCGAGCGCTGCGCCGGCGAGGCGGGCGACCGCGAACGCGAGGGCGGGGAGCTCACCTTTGACGATATCGACGCCATCGCCAGCCAGTACTTCGACACATCGGCCAAAAAGATCAACGTGCAAACGGTTCAGTCCGTCATCGAAGAGCAGTACGGCGTGACGCACGAGGAGCTCATCGGCCCGCGTCGCAACGCCAATATCGCCAAAGCACGCCATATCGCTATCTACCTGGCCATCGAGATGTGCGAGATGACGACCACGGCGGTGGGCGCCGAATTTGGCAACCGCAACCACTCGACCGTCAGCACGAGCTACAAAAAGGTCCAGAAGATGATCCAGGAAGACCGCACCGTCACCGAAGACCTTAAGTCGCTGCGCGATAAAATTACACTGCGCTCGTAGGGAAATAGAGACACCTGTTGAAAACTTGTCGAAACCACGGGCATAAGGTGTCTAAAACCCAACCCGCGGTGATGAAAAGTTTTGCGCAGGTTTTGAACGTGGAAAACCACCCCTGTTGCACACAGGTTGCTGTCGATTCTCTTTTTGGGTCTGACCTGCGTCTTTGGGAGTAATCAACAGTTTCGTCAGTGCTATTACTATTATTAAGATATTTATATCTATAGAAAGGTATTAAAAGATGAAGTTCACCGTCAGCCAGAGCTCGCTTACACAAGCCATCGGCGTCGTTATGAAGGGTGTCGCTTCGGCATCCACCCTTCCCATCCTGTCGGGCGTGCTCGTCAAGGCGCAAGACGGCATCTTGGAATTCCAGACCTCTAACTACACCATCTCGATCCGTCATCGCATCGCGGCGCATGTCGAAGAAGAGGGCGAGATGGTTATCCCCTGTAAGATGCTCTCCAATATCACCAAGACCCTCCCCGATGCCCCGGTCACCTTTGAGCTGTCCGAGCGCCAGGTGCTGATTGGTTGCGAGAAGAGCTCTTTCCGCCTGAACACGCTCGATGCTAATGACTTCCCCGAGTTTCCGGCCTATGCCATCGAGAGCGCCGTGGAACTGCCGACCGATATCTTGTCCGAGATGGTCGGCCGCGTGTGGCGCGTCACCTCGACCGACAAGGCCCGCCCCATCCTGGGTGGCGTGCACATGAAGGTCGAGAACAACACCGTGCGCCTGGTGGCGACCGATTCCTTCCGTTTGGCCGTGTGCGATACGCAGGTCGAGACCTCGACCCTCGAAGGCTCCTTTGAGCTTAACGTTCCGGCTGACGCCTTTAACGACGCACTGAACATCATGGCCAGCCAGGCGACCATCATGATCGGGGCTACCGACACCCAGGTCGTCTTCGAGGCCGGCAACACCACCTACGTGTCGCGCCGCATCGAGGGCGTGTACCCCAACTACAAGCAGCTCATCCCCGATTCGTGCGTGACGAGCGTCAAGATCGACGTCGCCGCCTTTAACGCCGCCCTCAAGCGCGTGGCCGTTATCGCGAGCGCCAACCCCGCCGTCAAGTTCGAGATCGATGTCGAGAACGGGCAGATGGGCCTGTCCTCCATCTCCAATGACCAGGACCTTGCGCAGGAGACGATCGACGTCGAGGCCGAGGGCGAGTCGGGTACCATCGCCTTCAACTACCACTACATCTTCGGCTGCCTCAATGCCCTGTCCAAGGAGAAGGAGATCACGCTGGAGCTCAAGAGCTACTCGCAGGCGGGCATCTTCAAGTCCTACGACAAGATCAACTACCTGTACCTGGTCATGCCGGTTCGCATCTAGCGCTGCGCCATGACCATGTTCGCCCGCGATCTTTCCGTCGCGCACTACCGCAGCTTCGATAGCTATCGCCTTGCCCTAGACGACGGCGTGACGATACTTGCGGGACCCAACGCGGCGGGAAAGACCAATCTCATAGAGGCGCTGCAGCTGCTGACGAGCGGCGCCTCGTTTAGGCATCCGACCGCAGCCGAGCTCGTTCATGACGGCGTGGGCTCGTGCAGGGTCGAGCTGAGGCTCGAGGGCGACGGCCGCGTGCTTGATATGGGATTGAGCGCGGAGGACGGTAAGCGCTCGTTTAGCCGCAACGGCAAGAGATGCTCTGCCGCCGGTGTGCGCGGGGTTCTGCCGAGCGTGCTGTTTTGCCCCGACCATCTGGACATGGTTAAGCGGGGCGCCAGTGTGCGCCGCGCCGCCCTCGATGACTTTGGCATGCAACTGAGCGCACGCTATGCCGATCTTGCGGGCACCTATGGGCGCTGCGTGACCCAGCGTAACGCCTTGCTCAAGGAGACCTGGTGCTGCCGTGAGATGCTCGGCGCGTGGAACGATTCGATTGCCCGCGCGGGCTCGGCCCTGCTCGTGCACCGGTTGGCCCTACTCGACCGGCTGGCGGGCCATGTGCACACTGCCTACGGGCAAGTGGCGTCCGGCGAGGCTGCCAGCGTGACCTATACGTCCACGCTGGGGGATTTGCCCCAGGTCGAGGATCGCGAAGAGCTGAAGGGCTGGGCGTACGAGCGCATGCTGGCTGCCCTTGATGAGCACGCCGACGAGGAAATTCGCCGCGGCGTGACGTTGGTGGGACCGCATCGCGATGAGATTGAGTTTACCGTGGCGGGTCGTTCCGCCCGTTCGTTTGCCAGCCAAGGTCAGCAGCGAACGTTGGTTCTGGCCTGGAAGGTGGCGGAGGTGGCCGTGGCTCGCGATGTCCTGGGCACCGCCCCATTGCTGCTTTTGGACGACGTGATGAGCGAACTCGACGGCGAACGCCGCGGTGCTTTCCTGCGGCTGATCGGCGATGATATCCAGACGGTCATAACCACGACCAACCTGGGGTACTTTACCGATGATCTGCTTGATCGAGCCAAGGTGGTGAGCATGGGTGAGACGTGCTAATTACGAGCGCGAGAGCGAAACGGTCGCCTTCAGTGGGTTTTTGAACGCAGAGCGCCAGCGCATCCTGGCGGCCGCGACACCTGAGCGCCGCGCGCAGATGGAGGCTGCAGAGGAATCTCGTGCGGTCTATCGCGCGTGGAACGCGGTGTGCTCGGGCACGCGCGAGGGGCGGCATGTGACGGGTCTGCGCTACCTGCCCGAGTCCAATGAGCTGCTGGTGTATCTCGACTCGCCCTCGTGGACGCAGGAAATGACGCTGTTGCGCGAGATCATCCGCGCGCGTATGGAGCGCGCCGGTGCGCATGTGGACGGCCTGGTGTTCAAAACCACCGCGCCCGGTCACACGCCACCCGCCGCCAAGGAGCGCCTGCGCCCGGCGACGACCGAGCGCCCGCCGGCCCCGCACGCCGACCTAAGTGAGGCCGAGCGCACCGAGATCGAGCGCCAAGTGGCACCCATCGAGGACCAAAAACTGCGCGAGGCCCTCGAGAACGCCATGAGAGCCAGTGCCGAGTGGGCCAAGGGCGTGCAAAGCAAAAAAGAGACTTAAATCGCATCTGGTGGCCTTGTAGAGCCAAATACCCTCGTTCCCGAGGGTATTTTTTTACGATAAACTAGTAAGGCTGTACACATTTTCTTGACTGAAGGAGGACGTGTGGCAAACGAAAACGATTACGATGGCGGCGAGATTAAGATTCTCGAAGGTCTCGAGGCCGTTCGTAAGCGCCCGGGCATGTATATCGGCTCGACGAGCGCCAGCGGTCTGCATCACCTGGTGTGGGAGATCGTTGACAACTCCGTCGACGAGGCCATGGCCGGTTTCTGCACCGAGATCCAGGTGACGGTCCACGCCGACAACTCCATCACGGTCGTCGACAACGGGCGCGGCATCCCCGTCGACGAGCACCCTGTTAAAAAGATCCCGACGCTCGAGGTCGTCATGACGATCTTGCACGCCGGCGGTAAGTTCGATAACTCGGCCTATAAGGTCTCGGGCGGCCTGCACGGCGTGGGCATCTCCGTCGTCAACGCACTGTCCAAGCGCGTGGTCGTTCAGGTTCGTCGCGATGGCAACACCTACGAGATGGAGTTCTCGCGCGGCAAGACCGTCAAGAAGATGGAGGTCGTGGGCACCTCGGATTCGACGGGCACCACCGTCACCTTCTGGCCCGACGATGAGATCTTCGAGACCTGCATCTACGATTTCGATACGCTGCATAACCGTCTGCAGGAGACGGCGTTCCTCAATAAGAATCTCAAAATCGTGCTGACCGACGAGCGCGAAGCGACTCCCCACGTGGAGGAGTTTTGCTACGAGGGCGGCATCATCGACTTCGTCAAGTTCCTCAACGAGGGCAAGGACGTTCCCGAGGCCTTTAAGGAGCCCATCTACATCGAGGGCAAATCGGACCCGGACGCGCCTGTGGCCAAGATGGGCGAGGTCGAGGTTTCCCTGCAGTGGAATAGCGGCTATGGCGAGAACGTCATGTCGTTTGCCAACGACATCTACACCCCCGAGGGCGGCATGCACCTTGAGGGCTTCCGCACCGCGCTCACCCGCGTGATCAACGACTATGCGCGCAAGCAAAACCTGCTCAAGGAAAAAGACGCCAATCTGACCGGCGACGATGTGCGCGAGGGCCTTTCGGCCGTTATCTCGGTCAAGCTGCCCGATCCGCAGTTTGAGGGCCAGACCAAGGCCAAGCTCGGCAGCTCCTATATGCGCGCGCTCACGCTCAAGATTGTGACCGACGGCCTTGTCGATTACCTCGAGGAGCATCCCAAGCCCGCTCGCGAGATCGTCAAGAAGGCGCAACAGGCCTGCAAGGCGCGCAACGCTGCCCGCAAGGCGCGCGAGGCGACGCGTCGCAAGAGCCTGCTCGAGACGGCGTCCCTGCCCGGTAAGCTCGCCGACTGCTCGGTGCGCGATGCCGAGCTGACCGAGCTCTTCATCGTAGAGGGCGACTCGGCAGGCGGTTCGGCCAAGGACGGCCGTCGCCGAGACATCCAGGCGATTCTGCCCCTGCGCGGCAAGATTTTGAACGTCGAGCGCGTTGGTGACCATCGCGCGTTCTCGAGTGACACCATCCAGTCGCTGATTACCGCGATCGGCTGCGGCGTCACGACGAGTGCCGGCGACGGCGGCGATTTCGATATCACCAAGGCGCGCTACCACAAGATCATCATCATGACCGATGCGGACGTCGACGGCGCGCATATCCGCATCCTGCTGCTGACGTTCTTCTACAAGTACATGCGTCCGCTGATCGATGCCGGCTACGTCTATGTTGCCTGCCCGCCCATCTTTGGCATTAAGGTGCGCAACAAGATCCACTACGTGTATCCCAACGGCCGCCAGCCCGAAGACGAGATCCTGCGCGATACCATCCAGAGTCTGGGCCTGAACCCCGATGATAACGACGAGGACGGCAAGGCCAAGGACGGCAAGATCACCAAAAAGCGCAAGGGCTATACCGTCCAGCGCTACAAGGGCCTGGGCGAGATGGACCCCAAACAGCTTGCCTCGACGACGATGGACCCAAAGACCCGCATCCTGCAGCGTGTGTCGATCGAGGACGCCGTGGTGGCGGACCGCGCCGTGCGCGAGCTGATGGGTTCCGAGGTCGGCTATCGCCGCGAGTACATTGAAAAACATGCACATGATGCACGATTCCTTGACGCTTAAGAGGAGGTAACGTGGCAGACGATATCAACAATAACGAGGGTATGGACGAGGCCGGCGATGCCGGTATGCCCGATGATCTGAAGCGCCTGCTTGCCCGTGCTGAGCAGGGCGAGGACGGCGATCCGGACGCCTATAACCCCGATGCCGATGATGATGAGGAAGAGGACGACGACGGTGAGCTCGAGGAGAGCTTTGGCGAAGTCGATCGTGGCGCCTCGGCCGGCGAGGACATCAACGGCGGCCAGCTCCAGATTTCGGAGTTCGGTCGCGAGATGAAGCAGTCGTTCATCGAGTATTCGATGTCGGTTATCACAGCGCGTGCCCTGCCGGACGTGCGCGACGGCTTAAAGCCGGTACACCGCCGCATCCTGTACGCGATGAACGAGAGCGGCATCTACCCCAACCGCCCACACAAAAAGTCGGCCTGGACGGTCGGCGAAGTTATCGGTAAGTACCACCCGCACGGTGACTCTGCGGTCTACGAGGCCATGGTCCGCCTGGCGCAGTGGTTCTCCATGCGCACGCCGCTCATCGACGGTCACGGCAACTTCGGCAACATCGATGGCGACGGCGCGGCGGCCATGCGTTACACCGAGAGCCGCCTGGCCAAGCCCGCCATGGAACTGCTGCGTGACTTGCAGAAGGATACCGTCGACTGGCAGCCCAACTACGACGAATCGCTCGCCGAGCCCGTGGCACTGCCTGCGCGCTTCCCCAACCTGCTGGTCAACGGCAGCCAGGGCATCGCCGTCGGCATGGCCACCAACATCGCCCCGCATAACCTCACCGAGGCGATCGAGGCCACCTGCTACCTGATCGACAACCCCGACGCCACCGTCGACGAGCTCATGCAGATCATGCCCGGTCCGGACTTCCCCACCGGCGCCATCATCATGGGCAGCGCCGGCATTAAGCAGAGCTACGAGACCGGCCGCGGTTCCATTACCGTGCGTGCCAAGGCACATGTGGAGTCCACCAAGACCGGCCGCAGCCGCCTGGTCTTTACCGAGATTCCCTACATGGTCAACAAGGGCACCCTGCAGGAGAAGATCGCCCAACTCGTCAACGACAAGCGCATTGAGGGCATCTCGGATATGCGCGATGAGTCCAACCAGAAGGGCATCCGTCTGGTCATCGAGCTCAAGAAGGGCGTCATTCCGCAGGTCGTGCTCAACAACCTGTATAAGTACACCTCGCTGCAGACGACCTTTGGCGCCAACAACCTGGCACTCGTCAACGGCGTTCCCAAATGCCTGAGCCTGCGCGAGATGCTGCAGCACTACATCGACCACCAGGTCGACGTCGTCACCCGCCGCACCCGCTTCGACCTTAAGAAGGCCCAGGCCCGCGCGCATATCCTCGAGGGCTACCTGATGGCCCTTGACCATATCGACGAGGTCATCAGCATCATCCGCTCCTCGCAGACCGACTCCGAGGCCAGCAGCCGACTGATCGAACGCTTTGGCTTTACGCCCGAGCAGACCACGGCCATCCTCGAGATGAAGCTGCGCCGCCTGACCGGCCTGGAGCGCGACAAGATCCAAGAAGAGTTGGACGGCCTGCGCCGCGCCATCGCCTACTACGAGGACCTGCTGGCGCACGAGGAGAAGATTCTGGGCGTCATCAAGGAAGAGATGCGCGAGATCTCCAAGAAGTTTGGCGACAAGCGCCGTACCGAAATCAGCCAGGTTGAGAAGGACCTGGATGTCGAGGACCTCATCGCCGACGAGGATATGGTCGTGACCATCACCCACACCGGCTACGTTAAGCGCATCCCGGTGGCTGCCTACCGTGCCCAGAAGCGCGGTGGCAAGGGCGTGTCGGGCGTCAACCTCAAAGAGGACGACGTTATCGATGAGATGTTCATCGCGTCCACGCACGAGTACGTGCTGTTCTTCTCGAGCAAGGGCAAGGTCTATCGCCTGAAGGTGCACGAGCTGCCGGTGGGTACGCGCCAGGCGCGCGGTACCGCGATCGTCAACCTGCTGCCCTTCGAGGAAGGCGAGAAGATCGCGAGCGTCATCAGCTGCCGCGAGTTCCCGGCCGACGAGTACCTGATGTTTGCCACCAAGAGCGGCATGGTCAAAAAGACCGTGATGAGCGCATATGACCGCAGCCGTCGCGACGGCCTGATCGCTATCAACCTGCGTGACGACGACGCGCTGCTGAACGTGCGCCGCGTGCGCGACGGCGACAAGATTATCCTGGCCACCACCGCGGGCAAGGCGATCATGTTCTCCGAGGAGCAGGTGCGCGCCACCGGCCGCGATACCAGCGGCGTTCGCGGTATCGGTCTGAAGGACGGCGTGAGCGTTCTGGGCATGGAAGTCACTAACGGCAACGGCGATCTATTCGTCATCACCGAGCGCGGCTACGGCAAGCGCACGCCGGTCGCGGACTACCCGGAGCAGAATCGCGGCGGCCAGGGCGTCTACACCATTCAAATGACCGAACGTAAGGGTAACCTCGCGGCCATGAAGACGGTGGGCCCGCAGCACGAGCTGTTCATCGTGACGGAGGGCGCGACGGTCATTCGCGTCAAGACCGACGAGATCAGCCAGACCGGCCGCGCCACCCAGGGCGTCAAGATGATGACCGTCGACGACAACGACCGCGTATGCGCTGTCGCCCGCATGACGGCAGCCAAGGAAAAGCCCGAAGGCGAAGCCACAGAAAACGGCTCTGCTTCCGAAGAAACCCCTGTCGATCTAGGCGACGGCAACGACATGCCAGAAGATCTCCTCGACGAGTAAGAGGCCCTGGCTGGTAGAAAATATCAGACCCCATATATCGGCGGTCGGCGCACTGCGCGCCGACCGCTTTTTTGAAAACCTTGGGACCCCATGGTCGCTGGGCTGGCGAGATGGTTTTGGTTTGTCGCGAGTTCCGCACGCAAAGAAGGCCACTTAATGTGGCCTTCGTCTTGCGCAGGACTGTCCGA
>CABPWH010000013.1 GCA_902461085.1 uncultured Collinsella sp.
CGTCCTTGGCCGAAAGGAACATAGGCAGGGCAACCGCGCGAGGGACGGGGCCGCAGGCGTAGCAGACGTCGAGTGTGCCGTCACAGGGGTCGGCGTCGGGACAGATGCGATAGCCCGAGCCATAGGTAGGACCCAGCTGAATCGCCATGATGATCGCCCTCACGCGCTCGGCGGGCGCCTCGTCAAAGCTGACTGTCATGGGGTAGTTGCGATAGCGTAGGCCAAACTGCTCAAGTCCCGAGAGGGTGTAGAGTGGCGCGCCCGTCAAGCCGGTCTTTTTGCGCAGCTCGGTGGTGCCAAGGCCGATGGCGGCATCGATGCCGACCGAAAGCGTTTGGTCGTAGTACTCGACGATCGCCTCGCCGCTGCCGCTTGCGGGGTTCCATGAGCGAATCCGCCCGATGTCCTGACGCTGCAGCTCACAGGTGAGCAGCGCACCAAAATCCTTGCCGGAGAAATCATCGATACCGAGCGTTTGGGCAAAATCGTTGCCGGAGCCTACGGGCAGGACGGCAAGGGCGGGACGGACCGCCTCATCCTGCGTCATAAGCCCGTTGACGACCTCGTGGATCACGCCGTCGCCGCCAAGGGCGATAACGGTGCGATAGCCCGTTGCCTGGGCGGCTAGCTCCTTGGCGTGCCCCATGCGCTCGGTCAGCACTAGGTCAAACTGGGATGCGCGTGCAGTCATGTCCAAAAAGCGCTGCAGGCGCTCGGCAACTTCGTGCGCCGCACCCGACTGGGCGGCTGGGTTGGCGATGATGAGCGTGCGACCAAAATCAGTTGCGTGCATGGGGCGACTCCCGGCGTATGACGTGACGGTGCGGTCGCGCTCAGGTCGAATTGCCCCCGATTGTGGCTGCACGGCGAATACTTACGTCTACTCTATCAGGTCGTTGTGGCGCTCGATAGCATCCGCTACCGTACCGCCCTCATCCACAATAAGCGAACGGCGCTTGGGTGAGATGATGCGCTGGGCGGGGTACACGCCGCGGTGACCGGCGGTTAGGTAGCTGATAAAGGCCACGATGACAAAGAACCCGGCTGCCGTGCCGTGGAACAGGTCGATGGCCATCATACAGGTGGTGATGGGCACGTTGAGGCCGGCGCAGAACACACCGAGCATGCCCAGCGCTGCCAGAAAGCTGGGATCGATTCCGACGAGGCAACCTATCCAGCCGCCGAGCGCCGCACCGATGCCAAACAGGGGCGTGACCTCGCCGCCTTGGAAGCCCGCGCCCAGGGTGAGCGCTGTGACGACCAACTTGATGGCTGCGTCCGCCAGAGTGGTGTTGCCGGCAAATCCGGCGCCGGAAAGCCACGTGGAAAGGCCGGCGTAGTTCCAGGCGTCGAGGAGGGCATAGGCGGCCAAAACCACGAGTGCGCCGATGAGTGCGCGAACGAGGTAATTGGTGATAAAGCGACCGTAGAGGCTCTTGACGGTTCGAACCGACCAGGCAAAGAGGCGTGCCGTCAGACCGAAGATAATTGCGCTGATAACAACGATGACGACCGTTTTGGGCGTCATAGCGGGAACGCTGGCGATGACATTCGCTTCGTACTCGGTACCCAGGGCGAGTGATGTAAAGTAGCCGGTAAACGAGGCGACCAGGCAGTAGATGCCCGCGGTGTAGTCGATCTTGCCGATAAAGCACATCTCCATGCCAAAGAAAGCCCCGGCAAGGGGCGAGCCGAATACGGCGCCAAAGGCCGACGAGATGCCGGCGAGCATGAGGTCGTGGTGGTCATGCTTTTTGAGGTGGGCGAGGCTCGAGATGTTGCTGGCGATGGTGCCGCCAATCTGCACCGCAGCTCCCTCGCGACCGGCCGATCCGCCCGTTAGGTGCGTGAGCGTGGAGCAGACGAAGGTGAGGACGGCCATGCGCATATGGATGAGGCGGGTGCCCAGAGCGGAGTCGATGACCAGGTTGTTACCGCGTTTGGCGGCGAGACCGTGGTTTTTGTACACCCATGCGGTGGCAACGCCCACAACGGGAAGCAAGGCGTAGACCCACACATGGCGCTCGCGATAGTCGGTCACGATATTCAACGAGGCCAAAAACGCCCAAGCGGCAACGCCCATGGCGAGCGAGACGATGACGACGAGTGCGAGCAACTTGGCGCTCGCGAGTAGGTTGCGGGCGTTGCGGCGCGTGTCGGCAGCCAAGAGATGCTCAGAGCGGGTGAGCTGATGCCTGCCTGCCGCGATGACGTCGTTCAGGGAGAAAAAACCGCCTTCGTCGAGCGGCTGGGAATGATCCTGCGCTTCGTTTGCGCTTTCGGGTTTGTCGTTATGAGCCATACGTTCCTCTTTTAGGTTGCAACGCAAGCATTATAAAACGCGGTAAACGCGACGAGCCGGTGGGTTGGTTTCCATTCTGTTTCGCGGCCCGCAACCGACAGGTGTATTTGCGGGTACAGGCCGAGTCGCGGTCGTGCGTCGGGGGATTATACTGAGACAAGCATAAAGAATCGGCGCCCCTGTTGTGCGCCGTGGCATTAAGAGGTGCATATGGCAGAGAAACTCATTCCGCTGGAGGACGCGCAGTCGATTGTTCTGTCGCACGTTGCTCCGACCGATCTCGTCGAGATTCCCGTGTGGCAGGCCGCCGGTCTTCCCTTGGCCGAGGACGCGGTGGCCGATATCGACATCTCGCCGTTTGCCAACAGCGCTATGGACGGATATGCCGTGCGCTCGGCGGACTTGGCGCAGGCGTCTGGCGAGGCGCCGGTGACGCTCGACGTTATCGGACACGAGGCTGCGGGACATGTGTTTGAGGGCGCTATCGGCGCGGGCGAGGCGGTCCGCATTATGACAGGCGCGCCGGTGCCCGAAGGTGCCGACGCCGTGGTGAAATACGAGATCGTCGATGTGCTCGACGGTGACGGCAACGAGGGCTCGCGTGCGAGGTTCTCGGCGCCGGCCAAGGTGGGGGAGAATGTTCGTTCTGCCGCCGAGGAGGCCCATGCCGGCGATGTTGTGATGCACGCCGGCGAGGTCGTGGCTCCGGCGGGCGCGGGTCTGCTGGCAAGCGCCGGATACGCGAGCGTGAAGGTGCACGCTGCCCCACGTGTGGGCATTATCTCGCTGGGCACGGAACTGGTCGCACCGAGTAAGGTGCCGGCGCGCGGCCAGATTCGCGATTCCAACTCCTCGGCGCTGATGGCCGAGGCGCTCGATGCCGGTGCCGAGCCCGTGTTCTACGGCATTGCACCCGATGATGAGCAGACGATTGCCGAGCAGGTGCATCGCGCCGTGCAGGAGTGCGATTTTGTCATTACGAGCGGCGGTGCCTCGGCGGGCGACTACGACTATGTGACGGCGCTGGTCCAGCGCGAGGGCGAGGTGCTGTTCGACCGCATCTCGATGCGTCCGGGCAAGGCCATCACGTTTGGCCTGCTTGGAGGCAAGCCGTATTTGGGGCTTTCGGGCAATCCCGCGGCGGCGTATGTGGGCTTTGAGATGCTCGCGCGCCCGGCGATTCGCAAGATGCGCGGCTTTGCCGAGGGCGTGCGCCCCGTGCAGCAGGCGACGCTCACACATGGCGTGAAAAAGCGACAGCATCGCCGCTTCTTCGATCGCGCCACGGTTTTGCGCGACCCCGAGACCGGTGAGCTGTTGGTGACCGAGGCCAAGACGCAGAATTCGGCGCTGCTCGGCACGATGCAGCGGGCCAATTGCCTGCTGCGCATTGACGAAGGACCGTGCGACCTTGCGGCGGGCGACGTCGTGGATGTCGTGCGTGTCGACCTGCCTGAGGGCACGGTGCTATAGGAGGAATGCTATGGAGCTGAAGATTTCGATTGTGACGTGCTCGGATACGCGTGATCTTGCTCAGGACGAGGCCGGAGCCGCACTCGAGGAACTTATCGAGGCGCAGGGCTGGACGGTCGTCTCACATGTGGTGGTGCGCGACGACGTCAGCGAGATCGGTGATGCCATTGTGGAAGCCGCCGATGAGTGCCACGCCAATGTCGTGCTCACCTGCGGCGGCACGGGGCTTTCGATGCGCGATGTAACGCCCGAGGCGACGCGTTCCGTCTGCGACCGCGATGTGCCGGGTATTGCAGAGGCAATCCGCGCGTATTCGATGACCAAGACGCGCCGCGCCATGCTCTCGCGTGCTATTTGCATGCAACGAGGTCATACACTTGTCGTAAACTTTCCCGGTTCTACGAAGGCCGCCCGCGAAAGCTGGGAGGCCATAGCGGACCAGCTGGAGCATGCGGCTCAGATGACAGCGGGCGGCGGACATACCAACTAAGCGGTTTACCTGCGGCGGGGCGACCTGAACGGCTGCTCCGCCTTTGTTTTCCGCCGAAGCGACGCCGAGATGCACGGCAACTCGAAACTATATTCTCTAGCGAGAATAATTTCTCATTATCATTATTCGCGCGGAAGTATAATCTAGTAACAGAATAAAGCCTGCGGCGGGGTGCCCGGGCATAGCGTTCGAAAGGGTTGAATATGTTCGATATGGTTTCACGCCGCGGTTTTGTCTCGCTTTCTGCTGCCGCTGCCGCCGGCCTTGGCCTTGCCGGCTGCTCGGGCAACAAGACGTCCGAGCCCGCTGGTTCCGATGCCGGCTCCGTCAAGTCTTCCTCTAAGAAGAAAGCTGTCGAGCTGCAGGTCTTTGCCGCCAACTCGCTCGAGAAGGCTCTGCCCGAGGTTCAGGAGCTCTACACTGACCAGACCGGCACCACCTTTGCCGACACGCAGTTTAAGGCTTCTGGCGACCTCGTTGAGCAGATGCGCGCCGGCGCCACGGTCGACGTGCTCATCACGGCCTCCAAGGGCACCATGGACGACGCCGAGGCCGCCGAGCTCGTCGACGTCGACACACGTGAGGACATGTTCGTCAATGATCTCGTGATCATTCGCGCCGAGGGCTCCGACACCAAGATCGAGGCCATCGCCGACGTCGCGAATCTGGACGGCAAGATCGCCATCGGCGACGCCAAGACCGTTCCCGCCGGCAAGTACGCCAACCAGGCGCTGGCTTCTGTGGGCCTCTACACCGGCACCGAGGGCGATGACGGCGAGTACGTGCCCGAGATCGCCGACAAGGTCGCGCTGGCCGACAAGGTCGGCACCGCTGCCGCCTACGTTTCTACGGGCGACTGCGTGGCTGGCTTTGTCTACAGTTCCGACATCTTCCGCTACGACGGTATCGAGGAGGCCTTTGTGTGTCCCGAGGACTCGCACAAGCCCATCGTGTATCCCGGTGCTGTCGCCGATAGCTCTGAGCATGCCGACGAGGCCAAGGCGTTCATCGACTTTTGCCTGACCAACAAGAAGGCTCAGAAGATTTGGGCCAAGTACGGCTTTGAGCTTTCCGCGTAGTGCGGCTTGGCGCGATAATTCCATCGTTTTGTGTTTCACTCCGTCCTTGTATTCGCTTGGAGCTTTTCGTGCTTAATAGATTCCGCATGTTTGTCGCCTGTGCTTTGACCTTCGCGCTTTGCTGGGTGCCGGGATTTGCGTTTGCTGGGGACGCTGAGGACGGGGCCCAGGCTGCTGCGACCGCTCATGGGCTTTCCTATGGGATCGAGGGTTTTGAGCGGTTGGCCAAGGGGACCGCTCGTGCCATGGAGGGCCAGCCTGAGGGCTACCGGTTTCCCGTTGACGAGGACGTGGACCTTGTGGTGGCGCCTGCTGCCGATCGCGTTGTGGTGTGGATATCGCCCAAGGCGGTCGAGAAGTATGGATTGGATCCGCAGGACAACGAGTGCGTATCGGGTCTCAAGGCCCTCGTCTGTAAGCTCGACAGCGCAAACTGCATGGGAGGTGCGCAGCTGGGGGACGTGGATCTTCCTTGGTATGTCACGGCGGAAACAACGTTTGATTCCGGCGGGTATACCTATGGCTTTGACGAGCGCGGTGCGGATGGGGACCGCTATGTGGTGATTGCATCAGCCTCGGGTGATGCCAAGGGCGGCGCGCGTTGGCTTGATAGCGCTCAAATGGTAGAAGCATCGTCTGTCGTATTGCGGGATGAGCAGGGCCCCTGGACCTCTCTGACCTCCTTTTTGTGCGACATCGACTATCGCCCGTTTTGGGTGTCCATAAAAACGAGTGGCCTTGCCCTGCTGATCTCCTTTGCGCTGGGCCTGTTCGCCGCGTGGAAGACTATGGGTACCTCGAGCCGCATCAAGGGCCTGCTCGACTCGGTCTTTACCATCCCTATGGTGCTGCCGCCCACGGTCTGCGGCTTTTTGTTGCTTATGCTGTTTGGTCGCTCGACCAGTGTTGGACAGTGGCTTATCGCGCACGGCATCTCAATCGTCTTTACGTGGCCCGCGGCGGTGATATCTGCCGTGGTGGTGTCGTTCCCGCTCGTCTATCGTACGGCACTCGGAGCCTTCGAGAGCCTCGACACACAGATGCTCGATGCGGCGCGCACGCTGGGATGGTCCGAGCGTCGCATCTTTACCAAGCTTATGATGCCGCTTGGCTGGCCTTCTATTGCCGCCGGCACGGTGCTCGCCTTTGCCCGCGCGATGGGCGAGTTTGGCTGCACGCTGTTCTTTGCGGGCAACTACGCCGGTATTACGCAGACCATTCCCATCGCCATCTACTTTGAGTGGATGGGCGGCAACACATCGGTAGCCCTCTTTTGGGTCGTGGTCGTAATTGCGTTCAGCTTCCTGGTCATCCTATTCATCAATATGTACACGGCGTATTCGCAAAAGTATCGCGAGCGCGGCCTGTCCCGCGCGGAGCGCAAGCAGGCCAAGCAGCTGGGCGGCCAGACCGATTCGCTCGACCCAGTCGGCGGCGATGCCTTGCGTATCGATCGCGAGGCGCTGGCCGAGCTTATGCGCGATGACACGGCCGCAAAGGGAGGTCGATAAGCCATGTCGCTCGTTCTGGATATCAAAAAGCACTACCCCGGGTTTATGCTCGACATGCAGCTCGAGGCCGGCGAGGAGCGTGTGGCGCTGCTCGGTGCCTCGGGTTGCGGCAAGAGCTGCACCTTGCGCTGCATTGCCGGTGTGGAGACGCCCGACGAGGGCAAGATCGTCGTCAACGGCGTGACCTTTTTTGACTCTGCGGCGGGCATCAACCTGTCGCCCCAGGAGCGAAAATGCGCCCTGCTGTTCCAAAACTATCAGCTGTTTCCCAACATGACGGTGGCCGATAACGTATGCGCCGGCGTAAAGGACGCGGGCGACGCCGCCGCGCGCAAGCAGCTTGCCGAGCGCTACCTGGGCATTTTTGGCCTGGCCGATTTTGCCGACCGCTATCCCGCGCGCCTCTCGGGCGGCCAGCAGCAGCGCGTGGCGCTTGCCCGCATGGTGGCGGCACACCCGGGCATCTTTATGTTCGACGAGCCCATGAGCGCACTCGATGCGTATCTTAAGAGCGCGCTCGAGCAAAACATGCTCGACCTCTTTGATGTGTGCAACCGCACCGTGCTCTACGTGAGCCACGACATCGACGAAGCGTGCCGCCTGTGCCAGCGTATCTGCGTGATGCACGACGGGCATGTTGAGGAGATCGGCTCCGTCGAGGACGTGGTCCGCCGTCCGCAGACGCTGGCGGCACTGCGCCTGACGGGCTGCAAGAACACAAGCCGGGCGCGCAAGATCGGGTCTCAGGAAGTTGAAGCCCTGGACTGGGCCATGACCTTTAACGTGGGCCATGAGGTTCCAGATAACGTGACGTACCTCGGTATTCGTGCGAGCTACTTCCATGTTGACAATCGCGCGGAGCGCGGTCGCAACAGCTACGATTTGCACGTGGCCCGTGTGAGCGATTCGCGCTTTGAGCGGCTGGTGCTGCTGGACGTGCCGCGTGCTGATGCGCCCACGCGTCTGCAGTGGAAGGTGGATAAGGTGAGTGTACCCGTGGAAGAGCTGCCGCAGGCGGGTGAGACCCTGCGCATGCATTTTGATGCAAGCAGGATTCATCTCGTTTGCCGATAATGCGGGTGCGATGCGGTCGAGGAGGTAGTCCTCGACCGCTTTGTTTTCACTTCGCCGTTCGCCGATTTCTACATGACTAAACCTTATCAGTCTGATAATTAATTATCAGACAGCGAGATGCTCACATCCCAACGTTGTCGTACGCGTGTCGGCGGTGTTCGTCTTGACGACAACCGTTGATATAGTTACCTTCGACGAGAAAAGGAGGGCGCGCCGATGCTGCAGAAGACATATTCGCGTCGCGTTGCCGCGCGCGCCCTGTATATGGCTCGGAGCCGCATATGAGCAGGTATGTTCACGGCTCCGGGAGAGACGACGCACAACTAAATAATCGACCGCAAAGCGGGTTCCCCAAAATTCCGGGTTTGAGCACGGCTGGGTTTTCGCCACCCACCGTGCAGAAATACCGTAGCTATTCATTTTTGGTTCGAGAGGGGAACCGTCATGGCTGAAGAATTCGATTCCCATCCGATGTGGGAGAGCCTCGGCATGAATCTTGCCGACCACGACATGCTGCTGGGCGCCGTGGGACAGATGTACGGCGATATGTTCCTGACGCAGAACAATCGCCCCAAGTCTACGTCCTACCTGGATTTTGTCGCCACCAACATCCACAGCGGCCGTATTAAGGAGATGCTCGACAAGAAGGAGGCCGGCGAAGCCACCAAGATTGTCGGTTCGTTCTGCGTCTACGTGCCCGAAGAGATCGTGCTTGCCTGCGATGGCATCCCCGTGGGCCTGTGCTCGGGTGCCGACTGGGCAACGGACAAGGTTGAGGAGCACTTGCCGCGCAACACCTGTCCGCTCATCAAGAGCTTTGCCGGCTTTAAGCTGGGCGAGGTCTGCCCCTACATTGAGTCGAGTGACCTGGTCGTGGGTGAGAACACCTGCGACGGCAAGAAAAAGGCCTACGAGTTCTTTGCCACGCAAAAGAACATGTACGTCATGGATATTCCCAACGTACACGACGAGTCGACGCTCGTGACCTGGAAGGCCGAGGTCAAGAAGCTCGCCGCCAAGATCGAGGAAGAGTGCGGCGTCAAGATCACGCCCGAGCGTCTGAAGGCCGCCATCCACGCCGTCAATGAGAAGCGTCGCGCCCTGCAGCGCCTCGCTGCCACGCGCGCTGCCGACCCGGCGCCCATCAGCGGTCTCGACAGCCTGCTGACCGTTCAGGCCGCCTTTATGGACGACACGCCGCGTCTGACCGGAGCCATCAACGAGATGGCCGCCGAGTGCGAGCAGCGTGTCGAGGCCGGCGAGGGCGTGGCGCCCAAGGGGACCAAGCGCATCCTGTACACCGGTACGCCCATGGCCGTGCCCAACTGGAAGCTGTTCAACCTTATCGAGAAGGCCGGCGGCGTCGTGGTGGGCGAGGAGTCCTGCACGGGCTCGCGCTACTACAAGGACCTGGTCGACGAGTCCGGCGAGACGGTCGACGAGATGCTCGACGCCATCGCCGAGCGCTACTTTAAGATCAACTGCGCCGTCTTTACGCCCAACGATCAGCGTATGAAGGACATTGTCCAGATGGCGCGCGACCTGCATGCCGACGGTATCGTCGACGTGGCCCTGCAGTTCTGCACACTCTACGAGATGGAGTCCTTCGCTGTGGAGAAGGCCGCAGAGGAGGCGGGCATTCCGTTTATGCACATCACGACCGACTACGCCGGTGAGGACGCCGGTCAGCTCCAGACCCGCATCGAGGCCTTCCTCGAGACGATTTAGCCGCACCTGCGCCAAGCTGTGCCGCCGGGTGTTCCTGTCCACGCGATAGGGATTTCTCCGTTGCCATGTCGGCCGGTGTCCGGATGCACCGCAGGGCGCCGGCCGGCTTCGCATAGCTGCCGGGGCGGGGATTTCCACCGTGCCGGCAGATTCTATCCGTTTGTTCAGACACGAAAGGAACTCAATGAACAACGACCTTTTCAAGGCGGGCGTTTCCCGTCGCGGTTTTCTGACCGGCTCCGCTGCCCTGTGCGCCATGGCGGGCCTCGGCCTCACCGGCTGCGGCGGTTCGGGCGCCGAAAGCGGTAGCGCCGCTGCCTCCGGCCAGGATGTGGAGTATCGCGACGAGCTGCAGATCGCGCTCCCGGCGAGCCCGGACGGCCTCGATCCGCACACCACGTCGTCGCTTGTGACCATGGACATCATCTGCAACGTCGTCGAGCCGCTCTTTGGCCTCGATAGCGACTACGAGCCCCAACCCGTGCTGGCCAAGGGCTATGAGGTCTCCGACGACGGCCTGACCTACACCATCAAGCTGCGCGAGGGCGTCACCTTCCACAACGGCAAGGAGTTTGGCTCCGAGGACGTCGTGGCCTCGATGAACCGCTGGCTCACCGTCAACGACCGCGCCGCGAGCCTGCTGCCCGGTGCCACCTTCGCCGCCTCGGGCGACCACGAGGTCACCTGCACGCTGACCGCGCCCGCCATCGACTTTCTGATCATCCTGGGCAACCACTCCCAGTATCCGGGTATCTTCCCCTCCGAGGTCATTGAGGCCGCGGGCGATACCGGCGTGACCGAGTACGTGGGTACCGGTGCCTACAAGTTTGTGGAGTGGAAGCAGGACCAGTACGTCCATCTCACCCGCTACGAGGACTATGTCGCCGCCCACGGCAAGGCTTCGGGCTACACCGGCAAGGTCTCCGCGCCCACCAAGGACATCTACTATCAGTTCGTGACCGAGGCCTCCACGCGCGTGAGCGGGTTTGAGACCGGCGAGTACGATATCGCTGGCGAGATCCCCACCGAGAACTACCACGACTTCGACGGCAACGACGACGTCAAGCTCTACACCCATAACGCCGGCGTTCTGACCGCCTTCCTCAACATGAACGAGGGCATCTTCGCCGACGAGGAGATCCGCAAGTGTGCCCTCATGGCTATCGACTGCGAGGCGGCCGCTCTTGCCGCCTATGGCGAGAAGGAGCTCTTCAACATCGATCCCAACCTTGGCAACCCCGAGAACACTCAGTGGGCGACCGACGCGGGCAAGAAGTACTTTAACCAGGCCGACGCCAAGGCCGCCAAGAAGGCCCTGGCCAAGACCTCCTATGCCGGTGAAACGGTCAAGCTACTGACCACCCCCGACTACAAGGATATGTATAACGCCACCGTCGCGCTGCAGGAACAGCTCGAGAAGGCCGGTTTCACCGCCGAGGTCGACAGCTACGAGTTCGCGACCTTCATGGACATCCGCTCCGGCAAGCCCGAGCAGTGGGACCTCTTTGTGGCCTCCACCAACTACAAGCCCATCCCGGCCCAGTCCCTCTCGGTCTCCAAGGCCTTCTATGGCCTGTCCGACGAGGAGGCGCTCAAGCTCGTGGCCGAGACCCGCACCGCCAAGGACACCGACGCTGCGGCCAAGAAGTGGGCCGAGGCTCAGGAACGCCTCTATGAGATCGCCGTCATCGAGCCGCTTTGCCACTACGCTTCCATCACGGGCACCCAGGCAGACGTCGAGGACGTCGAGGTGCTCGACGGGGCCATCATTTGGAACGCCAAGCGTCCGGAGTAATGCAATAGATGGCGTGGCGGCTGGAGGGGTCTGGTCCCCTGTGGCCGCCACGCCCTGTCCACGTTCAGAGGGGAAATAGACGCCTCGCATGATGAAGTACACGCTCAAACGTATAGGCGCGATGGTTCCGGTGATGCTCATCATCTCGGTTGTCGTGTTTTTGATTATCTATCTCACACCGGGTGACCCGGCCTCTTCGATGCTCGGCATGGAGGCTTCGGCCGACCAGATCGAGCGCGTCAACGATAGCCTGGGACTCAACGAGCCGCTGCCGCAGCGCTACGTTGAGTGGATGGGCGGCGTGCTTACCGGCGACCTGGGCGATTCGTATTTTATGCGGCAGCCCGTCACGCAGGCGATCGCCGAGCACTTTGGCCCCACGCTATCGCTCGCGCTTCTGGCACAGCTCATCGCGCTGTTGATTGCACTGCCTTGCGGCGTCGTCGCTGCCCTCAAACATGGGTCGCGCACCGACGCGGTCTTGCGTGTCGTTGCTCTTTTGGGCGTGGCGATACCCGGCTTTTTGATGGCGCTCATGCTTATGTGGCTGTTTGCCGTCACGTTGCGTGTGTTCCCGGTGGCCGGCTATGCGCCGCTATCGAAGGGCTGGTTCAGCCATTTACGCTATCTTGCGTTGCCGGCCATATCGCTTGGATGCGTGCAGGCGGCCCTGCTCATGCGCATGACCCGTTCGAGCGTTATCGAGGCCATGCAGCTTGACTGCGTCAAGACGGCGCGTGCCAAGGGCGTCTCCGAGTTTCGCGTGGTGCTGGCCCATGCCCTGCGCAACGCAGCGCTGCCGATTCTCACCTCGGTCGGCTATTCTTTTGGCGCCCTGATTACGGGCGCCGTGGTGACTGAGGCCATTTTTAACATCCCCGGTTTGGGCCAGCTGGTCACGAGCTCTATCGAGCGTCGCGACTATCCGGTGATTCAGGGCGTGCTGCTGGTCATCGCCTTATTGAATTCGGTGATCAATCTGGCCGTCGACCTTGCCTACGGCGCTTTTGACCCGCGCGCTCGCAAATGGGGCGATGCATGATGGCAAACTTTAAGAAGGCTCTTGCCAACAAGGGGTTTGTGGTCGGCGGCTTCATTTTCCTGGCGATTGCGCTGATCGCGCTCGTCGGTCCGCTGGTGTGGACGGTTGATCCCAATGCGCAGGAGATGGCGTTGCGACTTTCGGCACCTTCGCCTGCGCATCCCTTTGGCTGCGATGACTTTGGCCGCGACCTGCTTGCCCGCGTCATCGCGGGCGCGCGCGTGTCGCTTGGCGTCGGCATTGCCGTCACGCTCGCGACGAGTGCGCTCGGCTTGGTGATCGGCGCCTATGCGTGCTACAACGAGAGGCTCGATCATATTCTCATGCGCATCTGCGACGGCCTTATGTCCATTCCAGGCGTGCTTTTGGCTATCGCACTCATGGCCATGATGGGCGCCTCGGTCTGGAACGTCATCATCGCGCTCTCCATCGTCTATACGCCCAGCATGGCGCGCATCGTGCGCTCGCGTGCGATGGTGGTCAAGGAGGAGCCCTTTGTGGAGGCCCTGCGCGTGCAGGGCGCCTCGACCGCGCGCATCGTGTGGCTGCATATCGTGCCCAACGTTATGGCGCCCTTCCTGGTGCAGGCGACCTTCGTCTTTGCCGAGGCCGTGCTCTCGGAGGCCGCCCTCTCGTTTCTGGGCCTGGGTATCAAGGCGCCCGACGCCAGCTGGGGAAACATCCTGCAGGCGGGCAAGAACGTGATGCGCAAAGCCTGGTGGATGATTTTCTTCCCGGCAGCAGCCATCATCGCGAGCGTGCTTTCGCTCAATCTGGCCGGCGACGGCCTGCGCGACGCCCTCGACCCCAAGACCAAGGAGGACTAGCCCATGGCTCAGAATCTTTTGGACGTGCGCGACCTCTGCATCTCGTTTGTGGGCCGCGATGGCAACGCGCTGGAAGCCGTCAACAAACTCAACCTACATATCGATGCCGGTGAGATCGTTGGTGTTGTCGGCGAGTCCGGCTGCGGTAAGTCGGTGTTTGCCCAGAGTGTCATGCGCCTATTGGAGCATGAACAGAAGATGGCCTATGAGGGCCAGATTGTGTTTGATGGCGAGGATCTGCTGGCGCGTCCGCTCAAGACGATGCGCAAAGTGCGCGGCTGCGACATCGCCATGATTTTCCAGGACCCTTTGAGCTCGCTTAACCCCGTCATGACGGTCGGGGCCCAGGTCGTCGAGGCCGTGCGGGCCCACCGTAAGGTGAGCCGACGCGAAGCCCGCAACGAGGCTCTATCGCTGTTGGAACGTGTGGGAATTCGAGATGCCGCGGCCCGCTTCGACATGTATCCGAGCGATTTTAGCGGCGGTATGCGCCAGCGCGTGATGATTGCCATGGCGCTCGCCGGACACCCGCGCCTGCTTATCGCCGATGAGCCCACCACGGCACTCGACACGACGACTCAAAAACAGATTTTGGACCTACTGCGCGACCTCAACCGCACCGAGAACATGGCGGTGCTTTTTATCAGCCATGATTTGGGTGTCGTTACGAGCATCTGCTCGCGCGTGCACGTCATGTATCTGGGCCAAATCGTAGAAGAGATCGACGCCTGCGGCCTTATGGAGCGTCCGAGCCACCCGTATGCCCAGGGGCTCATCGCGAGCATTCCGCCGCTCGAAGGCGAGCGCGTTGACACGCTGGCGGATATTCCGGGCACAGTGCCGCCGCTTACGGCAATACCCTGTGGATGCCGCTTTGCGCCTCGTTGCGCCCGGGCGGACGAGCGTTGCCGCGCGCAGGAGCCTCCGCTGTTTGTCGTGAATGCGTGCGACCGGTCTAAATGCTGGCTTGTCGAGAAAGGGGAGCGCCATGGCTGTTGATAGCGAAGCCCTGCTTAGGGTCTCACATCTGACTAAAACGTTTCCCATGCCGGGCTCAGGTTTTAAGCGTCAGGCCTTTACCGCCGTGGACGATCTGTCGTTTGAGATCGCACCGGGCGAGGTCTATGGCCTGGTTGGCGAATCCGGATCGGGCAAGTCGACGACTGGACGCCTGATCTGTGGTCTCGAGCGTGCGGATTCCGGCTCGATTGCCTATCGCGGGCACGACCTCGCCACGATGTCGGAGCGCGAACGCAAGCCGTTTCGCCGCGAAATCCAGCTGGTATTCCAGGATAGCTCTACGGCTTTTGACCCACGTAACCGTGTCGGCCGCATTTTGGAGGAGCCGCTGATTATCGCCGGCGTGCGCGATGCGGATGAGCGTCATGAGCGCGCGCTCTCGGCCCTGGCCTCGGTCGGTCTTCTGGCAGAGCATTATGACCGCTATCCGCACGACCTTTCGGGGGGACAGCGCCAGCGACTCAATCTGGCACGGGCGCTTATTTGCGAGCCGCGCCTTGTGGTATGCGACGAGCCGGTCTCGGCGCTTGACGTGTCCGTTCAGGCCCAAGTGCTCAACTTACTTCGCGACCTGCAGCGCACGACGGGCGTGGCGCTGCTGTTTATCACGCATGATATGCGTGTGGTTCGGCATATGTCCGACCGGATTGGCGTGCTCTACCACGGTCGTCTTGTCGAGGAAGGCGAGGCCGAGGACGTGATCGAGCACCCGAGCGATCCGTATACGCAGGAGCTTATCGACGCCATTCCCTAGAGGATGCTTCCTTTTGGGTATGGCGTGGGTTTGTTGTTTAATTGTCGGTATATCGGTGCAAGAGAGGGGAACTACTATGGTCGATATCGAGGAACAGCCGTTGCCGTCCACGTTTGAGGAGTTTAACGAGCAGCGCAAGGCGGCGTTTATTCGCGTCAAGGATTATAAGCAGGCGGGTAATCGCCTGGTCGGCTTTTTGTGCAGCTATACGCCGCTCGAGATTATCGATGCCGCGGGGGCTGCGAGCGTGGCGCTGTGCGGCACGTCCGACGAGGTGATTCCCGAGGCCGAGAAGGTGCTGCCGGCAAACTTGTGCCCGCTTATCAAGTCGACGTACGGCTTTGCCTACTCGCAAAAGTGCCCGTTTACGTACTTTAGCGACATGATCATCGGCGAGACCACCTGCGACGGCAAGAAAAAGATGTACGAGCTACTCAGCGAGCTCAAACGCACGCACATTCTGCATCTTCCGCAGGGTCGCGATCGTGCCTACGAGCGTGAAGGCTGGTACGAGGAGTGCCGTCTGCTCAAGGAGGAGCTCGAGGGCCTCTACGGCATCACGATTACCGACGATGACCTGCGCGCTGCCGTCCGTCGTCGCAACCGCTTGCGTGCGGCCCAGCTCGACATGTTTGCGCTGCAGGCCAACCAGCCGGCGGCCATGAGCGGCGTCGACCTAATGAGTACCATGTTTGCCGGTACGTTCAGCTTTGATATCGAGGCCTATACGCAGCAGCTGGAGCAAAAGGTTGCCAAGCTGCGCGAGGCCTACGAGACTGGCGAGCGCCCGGTCGCGGCGGATGCCAAGCGCATTCTGATCACCGGCTGCCCGGTGGGCGGCGTGATCAACAAGATCGGCCGTACTATCGAGTCCAACGGCGGTGTGGTCGTGTGCATGGACGACTGCTCGGGCGAGCGCACGGCGGCCATGATGATCGATCCGGAGGCTCCCGACATCCTGCGCGCCATCGCCGACCGCTACCTGGACATCAACTGCTCGGTCATGACGCCCAACGACGGCCGCATGGAGAACACACTGACCATGTGCGAGAAGTATCATGTCGATGGCGTGGTAGAGAGCGTGCTGCAGGCCTGCCACACCTTCAACGTTGAGAGCGCGCGCATGCAGGAGGCCGTCGAGGGTGCGGGTATTCCGTATATGAAGATCGAGACCGACTACAGCAACGGCGACATGGGCCAGATCGAGACGCGCATCGCCGCCTTCATCGAAACCCTCTAGGTTTCTCAGGCACCGGATCTTGCCCCTCAAACCGTCGCTTGCGTACCCAAAGTACGCTGCGCTCCTCTTTCGGGGCAATCTCCGGCACCTGAGAAACCTAGAGCTAAGGCGCCTGAACGCGCCGCCACCTTTGATGTTTAGATTGGGAGAGAGCCATGATAGGGATCGGGATCGATATCGGGTCTACGGCGGCTAAGGCTGCTGTGGTCGACGGGGAGGGTTCGGTGGCGTGGACGTGCGTGCAGCCAACCGGGTTCTCCTCGGTCGATGCTTCCGAGCGGCTGCACGAGGCACTGGCAGCGGCCGGCTATGACGTGACGGCCGACGACGTGCGCGTGATCGCGACCGGCTACGGTCGTGTCGCCGTGCCCTATGCGCACAAGGTCGTGACCGAGATCACCTGCCACGGTACCGGTGCCGTGTGCCTGTTTGGCGATCACGGCACGGTGATTGACGTGGGCGGCCAGGACACCAAGGTCATTCAGCTTAAAAGTGGCCGCGTGGCCAAGTTCGCCATGAACGACAAGTGCGCTGCCGGTACGGGGCGCTTTTTGGAGATCATGGCCGACCGTCTGGGTATTTCCCAACAGCAGATGGCCGACCTTGCGCGTTCCGGTGAGCCCACCAAGATCAGCAGCATGTGCACAGTGTTTGCCGAAAGCGAGGTCATCAGCCTGATCGGTCGCGGTGAGCCGCGCGAGAACATTGCGCGTGGCGTGATCGACAGCGTGGTCTCGCGCGTGGCGACCATGGCCGGGCAGGCCGCGGGCGCCCCGTACTACCTGACCGGTGGCCTGTGCGAGAACGCCTTCGTGGTGGAGCGGTTGGGCGAGCTACTGGGGTCGCCGGTGACCACCTCGCCCCAGGCTCGCTTTGCCGGAGCGATCGGCGCGGCTGTCCGCGCCGCCGCCTTGGCCTAGGGGTGTACCGCGACATGCGCATCCTCAATATCACGGCACAAAAACCAGATAGCACCGGCAGCGGCACCTACCTTGCCGCGCTTGTGCGCGAGCAGATCGAGACGGGGCATCGCGCCGCCGTGCTTTGCGGTGCGGCGCCGGGTGATACCCAAGGCGAGCTGGACCGGCGTGCTGCCGTGTTTGCCGTACCGTTTGAGTCGCCCGAGCTGCCGTTTCCCATCTGCGGTATGTCCGATGTTATGCCCTATCCCTCTACACGCTATCGTGACCTGACGCCTTCGATGCTCAAGGCATTTGAGCGGGCATTTGCTGCTGCAATCGATCGTGCGGTGGCTGAGTTTCGGCCCGATCTGGTGCTCTGCCATCACCTGTATCTGGTAACCGCATTGGCGCGCGAGTGCGTCCGGGGCGTGCCGGTTGTTGCCGTGTGCCATTCGACCGACCTGCGCCAGCTGCGTTCGCATGCGCTCGAGCGCGATCGCATCGTACGTGCGGTTCGTCGGCTCGATGCCGTCTTTGCTCTCCATGCTGAGCAGGCTGAGCAGATTGGCCTGGTGTGCGGCGTCGATGCCGATCGCATCCACGTGATTGGAACGGGTTACGACCATCGCGTCTTCTGCCGTGACGCAAGCGTGGCGAGGCAGCCGGGTTCGCTTGTGTACGTGGGCAAGATTTGCTTTAAAAAGGGCGTCGAGTCGCTGGTTCGAGCTGTGTCATTGCCGATTGACGATGGCGTCCGCTCATCTGGCTTGGTACTTGTGGGCGGCCGCGGTGACGATGTCGAGTACGCGCGTATCGAGCGCTTGACCGCGGCCTCGGATGTGCCGGTGACGCTGGCGGGGCGCCTGGATAGCGATGAACTCGTGCGTGCCTACCGCAGTTCCGACGTCTTTGTGCTGCCTTCGTTTTACGAGGGTCTGCCGCTCGTGACGATCGAGGCCCTCGCGTGCGGCTGCAAAGTTGTGGCGACCGATTTGCCCGGCGTTCGTCCCTGGATGGAGGCGATGCTTCCCGGCGCTCCCGTGACGTGGGTGGCGCCACCGCGTATGACGGATGTCGACACGCCCGAGGCGGCCGACCTTCCGTTGTTTGAGCGCGCACTGGCAGATGCTATCGCGCAGGCGCTTGCGGATCCGCCTTCGACGTTCGAGCCGTCGGCGGTCTCTTGGGAAGCGTGCCTGGGGCGTATACTTAAAGTCGTTGATTTGTTGGAAGGGAGTTCGTATGGCTAAGGACACCATGAGGCTCACGTCCATGACGGCCGCGAGCGGTTGAGCCGCTAAGTTGGCTCCCGGAGCCCTCGCCCAGGTCCTGGGCGACTTGCCCAATGTGCATAACGACAACCTGCTCGTGGGGTTCGATACCTCCGACGATGCGAGCGTCTTCCGCGTAGGGGAGAACCTTGGCCTCGTGCAGTCCATCGACTTCTTCCCGCCGATGGTCGACGACCCGTTCCTGTTTGGCCAGATCGCCGCGGCCAACTCGCTGTCGGACATCTACGCCATGGGCGGGCGGCCGAGCCATGCCATGAACCTGCTGTGCATTCCCAATTGCCTGGGCGTTGAGGTTGCCGGGCAGATTTTGGCGGGTGGCGCCGACAAGTGCGTCGAGGCGGGTTGCTCCATCGCGGGCGGCCATACCATCAACGACGACGAGCCCAAGTACGGCCTGTCCGTGAGCGGCTTTGTCGCGCTCGACCGCATGCTCGCCAACAGCGGCGCACGCGTGGGCGATGTTCTGCTGCTGACCAAGGCGATCGGCTCGGGCATCATCACCACGGCCATTAAGGGCGAGCTTATCGAGCAGGACGAGGCCGCAGCCATGTTCGACTCGATGCGCACCCTCAACGAGGCCCCGATTCGTCTGGCCGAGGGACTCGAGCTTCACGGCTGTACCGACATTACGGGCTTTGGCCTGATCGGGCACGTATGCGAGATGGCCGAGGGTTCGGGCGCGCAGATTGAGCTTGCGTCTGGGGCGGTGCCGCTCTTTGATCAGGTGCTCGACATGGCGCGTCTGGGCATTATCCCCGCGGGCTCCTATCGCAACCAGGACTTCTTTGGCCCGCGCGTGGCTGCCGACGAGGACCTGGAGCCGGGTATGTTCGACGCGCTGTACGATCCGCAGACCTCGGGCGGTTTGCTTATTGCGGCGCCCGCGGCGGATGTGGATGAGCTTGCGCGTCGTCTGCATGCCGAGGGGCGCGTTGCCGCCGTCGTCGGTCGCGTGTGCGAGCCGGTGCCAGGCGGTCCTGCCGTCCACGTTGTCCGTTAACGACACGTTTATTGAGCTATGTACCGTTCTAAAACGATTTATTCGAAAGGAAAAACTATGTCTACCAAGATTGAAGTCAATGCCATGGGCGATGCCTGCCCGCTGCCCGTCGTCAAGACGCTCAAAGCCCTGAAGCAGCTTGATGGCGAGGGCACAGTCGTGACCTCGGTCGATAACGAGACCGCCGTCAAGAACATCTCCAAGATGGCGCAGGAGAAGGGCTGCACGGCCTCGGTCGAGAAGGTTTCTGACGCCGAGTGGCACGTGACCGTGGCGACCTCTGGCGCCGTTGCCGTGGCTGATCCCGAGCAGGATGGCGCTGCCTTCTGTGACGCCAGCGCCGGCAAGGGCAAGCTCGTCATTTCCGTCTACACCGACTGCATGGGCCGCGGCGACGACGAGCTGGGCCACAAGCTCATGAAGGCGTTTATCTTTGCCGTGACGCAGCAGGAGGAGCTGCCCGCGACCATGCTGTTCTACAACGGCGGCGCCAAGCTCACTGTCGAGGGCTCGCCGGTGCTCGATGACCTGAAGGGCCTGGCCGAGCAGGGCGTCGAGATCCTTACCTGTGGCACCTGCCTCGACCACTATGGCATTAAGGACCAGCTTGCAGTGGGCGAGGTCACCAACATGTACGTGATCGTGGAGAAGATGGAGCAGGCCGTGCGCGTCGTGCGCCCGTAGCGTATTGGTTGGAGTTGCCATGAGGGAGAAGCGCCCGGCGCTTGTCATCACGTTTCCCACCACGGCGGCCGCCATGGGCTGCGAGTCCCTGTGCATCGAGCGCGGCCTTCCCGGGCGAACGATTCCCGTGCCCGGGGAGGTCGCTGCCGGCTGCGGTCTGGCGTGGAAGGCGTTGCCTGCCGATGAGGAGCTGCTGCGCGGCGAACTCGCCGCGGCGGGCATTCCCACTGAGGGCTTTACGGTGATTGATATGTGGGAGGTCGTGCGATGATCTATCTGGATAACGCGGCGACGACCATGCACAAGCCGCAGACGGTCATCGATGCCGTGACGCAGGCGATGTGCTCGCTCGGCAATGCCGGGCGCGGCGCCACGTCGGGTGCCCTCGATGCCGCTCGTACGATTCACGCTTGCCGTGCCAAGCTCGCGCGCCTTTTGGGTTGCCCGAGGGCGGACCATGTGTGCTTTACGCCCAATTCCACGGCGGCGCTCAACACGGCGATTAACGGCGTGGTGCGTCCTGGCGACCGCGTGGTCACGACGGTGCTCGAGCACAACTCCGTGCTGCGTCCGCTCAATCGCCTAGCGACGGAGCAGGGTGTGACCGTTGAGCATGCGGGCTGCGACGCGAACGGCGTGCTCGACTATGACGAGCTCGAGCAGTTGGTCACGCCCGGTACACGTGCCGTGGTGGTGACGCATGCCTCCAATGTGACCGGCAACGCGGTCGACATTGCGCGCGTGGCGGCCATCGCCCATGCGGCCGGCGCGCTGGTGATCGTCGACGCCTCGCAGTCTGCCGGCACGGCGCATATCGATATGCAGGCCATGGGGCTCGATGTGGTGTGCTTTACTGGCCACAAGGGGCTCATGGGTCCGCAGGGGACCGGCGGGCTGGCCGTGGCGGAGGGCATTGACGTGGCGCCGTGGGCCATGGGCGGCACGGGCGTGCACAGCTTCGATGCGCTGCAGCCGCTTGAGTGGCCCACGCGCCTTGAGGCGGGCACGCTCAACGGCCACGGCATCGCGGGACTTTCTGCCGGTCTCGACTATATCGAGGCACAAGGCGGGGTCGAGGCGATTGCGGCGCATGAGCGTTCGCTTGCGGATCGCTTCCTTGCCGGTGTGCGCGAGATTCCGGGGATTAAGCTCTACGGTGCCTTTGACCAGCCGTTGCGCTCTGCGATTGTGTCGCTCAACGTGGGCGATATCGACTCTGCTGAGATCTCGGACGCGCTCATGCAAGGGTGGGGGATTGCGACGCGCCCCGGCGCCCATTGCGCTCCGCTCATGCACCGCGCGCTCGGGACCGAGCGCCAGGGTGCCGTTCGCTTCTCGTTTGGGTATTTCAACACGGACGAGGAAGTTGACACCGCGATTGATGCTTTGCGCGATTTAGCCTGCTAAAGCTGCTAGACCGTTTATACTTGCGGGACGGGTATTTTGCCCGTCCCGTTTTTGTTTCGATTCGAAAGGTGCTCTCATGGCTTCATCCGCCCCGCGCGGTCTGCGCTCCGACCATGTCGTCACCGTCGGCATCGCCCTGTTCTCGATGCTCTTTGGCGCCGGCAACCTCATTATTCCGCCGCTGCTGGCTCTGCAGGCAGGTTCTGCCACGCCGGTCGCCATGCTCGGCTTTCTGATTGCCGCCATCGGCCTGCCCGTCATGGGATTTATCGCCGTCGCGCTCGCCGGCACGGCCCGCGAGCTTGCCGGCCGCGTGCACCCCAAGTTTGGTGAGTTCTTTGTTGCGGCGGTCTACCTGGCCATCGGCCCGTGCCTGGCCATTCCTCGCACAAGCTCTACTGCGTTCGAAATGCTGGTGCCGCTGCTACCCGAGGGCGTTTCGCTTGGCACGGCACGTCTGGTGTTTGCCATCGGGTTCTTCGTCGTCGCGTTTGCGCTCACGCTGCGCCCGGGTGTCATCACACGCGTACTCGGCCGCATTACGGGCCCCGCGCTCATTGCGCTCATCGTGCTGGTCGTGGGTGCTGCCGTGATCTCGCCGCTGGGACCGGCTGCCGCGCCTCAGGCTCCCTACGATGCAGGCGCCGCCGTGCAGGGCTTTTTGACCGGTTACCAGACCATGGACCTGCTCGCGTCGCTCGCCTTCGGCATCATCATCGCCGAGACCATCCACGAGCTGGGCGTTACCGATGACAAGCGCGTGGCCTTCGAGATCTCGCGTTCGGGTGTGATCGCCGGCGCGCTCATGGCCATCATCTACTGCGGCCTGGCGCTTGCCGGCACGCAGCTCAGCACCGTGATGCCCGATGCCACCAATGGCGCCGCCATCCTTGCCCGCTCTGCCTCCATGCACTTTGGCCTTGTCGGCACGGTCGTGGTCTTTGCGATCTTTTTCCTTGCCTGCATGAACGTGTGCATCGGCCTCATCAGCTGCTGCTCGCGTTACTTCTGCGAGACGTATGTGGTCGAAGAGGGAGCGGAGGCCTCCGAGGAGGCCATGCGCCGTCCCTTTGCGATTCTCGCCTTTGTGTTCGCAGCGTTTTCGTGCGTGCTCTCCAACGTGGGCCTCGACGTGATCCTCATGTTCTCGGTGCCTATGCTCAATGCCCTGTATCCCGTCGCCATCGTGCTGGTCCTCATGGGTTTGGTACACGGCTTTTGCGACGCTCATCCGCAGGTGTGGGTCTGGGTCGGCGGCGTGGTTGCCGTGCAGAGCGTGATCACCTCGGTCCGCGATGCGTTCTTTGCTGGCGCGTGGCTGCCGTTTGATGCGTTGCCGCTGGCAGATATCGGCGCTGCGTGGGCGCCGGTTGCTGTGGTCGCGTTTGTGATTGGTCTGGTTCATAGCCAGTTTGTCGCACATTCGAGGAGCTAGGGTTTCTGCGCTTGCACAGGCGGGGAGTCTCCCCTATAATTTCCTTCGCTTTGGGACACGCAAGGTTTAGACCTTAGCTGCTCAACACCTTCGGGACGTGGCGCAGTTTGGTAGCGCGCCTGCTTTGGGAGCAGGATGTCGCAGGTTCAAATCCTGTCGTCCCGACCATATCTTGCGGGCGTAGTTCAATGGTAGAACCCCAGCCTTCCAAGCTGATGACGCGGGTTCGATTCCCGTCGCCCGCTCCATAAGATAGTTTTAACGGCTTTGGCTCCATTTGGTGCCAGAGCCGTTTTCATATACATGTCAGGGACCCCACATCCCCTCCTAAGTTGCGGTGAAATAGTTCCTGGATTAGCCGCAATAGCTGTTATCCAGGAACTATTTCACCGCAACTTATTGAGGCCGAGCGGGCTGGGTCGATGATGGGTTCTTTTGTCGAGAAGATGAGGGCGGCCGGTCAGGAGTCTGCGTAGGGTTTTGTGGTCGGTATACCGTAGCCGCGCATCATGGAGCCGAACGCTTTGACATCGTAGGTGTCTGAGAGCTTGAAATGAATGACGTTGTGGCCCATAGCACGCAGGTTCGCGTCGCGCACGAGGGCAGCTCGATAGGTTTTTCCGCAGTATGTTCCGGATCATTTTGGGCATCGCCCTCAAACTTGCCCAGCCCATGCAGCTCAGCCAGCATCCAAGAGCCGTTTGGCATCTGCCAGCCGTAATCTGCCAAATAATAGCCGGCGTTTCCCGGTCGAGTGATTTCAACCTGAAGTTCGGGAGCGGCAACTCCTGCCATAATCATTGCCGCTCGTGCTTCGGATTCTCCACCGTTATCCGACCTGCCATCCATGTGTTCAAAAACGTCAAATGCGCGCGCGATGCCGTGCAATCCGCGGCAGTTCGCTTGTGCATATGCACGCAATTCTTCACGCTCGACACCGTACTCACGAGCCAACCCGTCGACATAGCCTAGTGCATATCGAAAAGCGCTCGTTCGGGCGATGTCGACCACCGTGCGATATGGATCCGTTAGCGTAAACGGGCCGAGCTGCCATACGTCGCCCGGTCGCCAGCGTCGGTATTCAACGAATTCGTACATATCGCGTCTGGTGGAACGCGGTAGCAGCACTTGCACCTTGTCGAGAAGCGAATATGCAGAACCGATGCCATAGAGCAGCGCCGCCGTTGCTCCACAAAACACGGCATCCGGTTCAACGACCGCAATAGCGGATGCCAATTGAAAGATGCGATCTTCGACGCCGAGGTCATTCCAATACGCGGGATCAGCGTAGACATGGTTGTAGAGTCGAATAATCATCTCTTTTTGCATGAGCGCGTAGGCACAGCGTTCGTCCCATTTTTTGGTAGCTATAAACAGGTGCCCGCCATGATGGGCCTCGAATAACCGGAAGAACAGCTCTGCTTGCGGTTTGGAACAGCGTTTATCATGACTCATTTTCGACCCCATGGTCTCGAGGGGGGAGTGAATGACACTACGCTATCCCATATTTGGTCCGCCAGACCTTGCCATGAACTGACCAAAAGCTTGACGGGGCAGGTCAGAGCCATGAGCCAGAGCCAAACATATCGGCAAACGGTTGATTAGTGCCCCTCGGTGGCACTAAAAACCACCCTTACAGAAAGTTGCGGTGAAATAGTTCCTGAAAAGCTCGAATAAGCCTAAATCCAGGAACTATTTCACCGCAACTCAGATGGGGATGGGGTTAGCTGCGGGGGCGGTGACGGAGCTTGTCGATGGTGGAGTCGGTGCTTCGGCTGCGGGCGTCGGCGGCGGTTTGGCGCTGGAGGCGGTAGTCGATCATGCCTTGGATGATGGGCTTGCCAAAGCTCACGACATCATCGTTGTAGATGGCGGTTCGGGCTGCGAGGAGGCAGTCGGTAAAGTCCATATGGGTCTTGCCAAAGAGTTTGACGGCAAGGGCGACAACGGTGGGCTCGTCGACCATGACGTCATCGAGCAGCCTTTTCAAGGCCGCAGCAATCTCAACGCGGGGAACCTTATAGACATCGCGCAGCGTGACCACGACGCGCGTGATGATCTCGGGGTAGACGCGAGCAGTGCGTGTGGCGATGACCTTGGCGGCGCGCGGTGACAGAACTTCGTCGTCGTCAAGCAGGTAGCGTAGGATGACGGTCTCGTCGATGATGGTGCTACTCATGGATATCTACTTCCTCGGGACCCAAAATCGAATCGTCGCTTTCCGTGGCAAGGTATTCAATCCAGGCATTGCGCTCCTCGGCGCGACGATTGGGGTCACCATATGCTTTGAGCGATCCATAGGCGGCGGTGCCGTCCTTTGAGCGCACGGCGACCGGCTGAAAGGGAAGCTTGCGCATCAAAATGCTCTGCGCGACAAATAGACGGACGGCCTCGGCAAGCGATGTGCCCATGGCGTCGTAGAGATGCTCGGCATGCTGCTTGTCTTCCTCGCGAATGCGCACCTGCAGGATGGCTCTTTTTTGCGTCGATGACATCACTGCCCTCCCTTAGCTAGCGTGCAATATAGTCGGTCAAATGCGGTATATGCCGACATCTTAGAATCTTATAACCATTACTTTATTTCACTCAAGTAAATTACCATTAACACGAATACAAACGTATTACATCCAAAATGAGAGCGCGTAAAATCTCTGGGGCGTACGCATGTAATACACTCACCTTTATAGCTTCTAGAGAATAATTCCAACCTGCCAAAACCCCTGCAATACACCCGTATTGCAGGGCCTATGCTCAAGTTTGCCACCTGCAACTGCGTATATTTAGCCTGTATATCGTTGGAGGAACTCTATCGAAGCGCCTGTTTCGCCGCATGCGCTCGATACGCCGATGCCAGGCCACGGGCGGCTTGGGGCAACGTCGACAGGGTCTCTCCGGCATGGGATTCAGGAGGGAGTGAACAACATGGGCAATAAACGAGTCGTGGCTGATTCTTCACGCTGCATTGGGTGCCAAACCTGTATGGCGGCGTGCATCGAGGCGCACGATATTCCCGGCAACATCGCCGCACCTCGCTTGCGCGTAACGCGCACCTACGAGATTTCCGCGCCGGTGGCATGTCACCACTGCGAGGACGCTCCGTGCGCCAAGGCCTGCCCCACGGGCGCCTTATTCTTTGATCCAAAGAACCATCGCATCGGCGTCAACGAGGACAACTGCATCGGCTGCAAGAGCTGCGTCATGGCATGCCCCTTTGGCGCCGTGAGCGTGGCGACCACGCAGGTCCCCGTCTTGATGGGTGACGTTCGCGTGGGTTCGCAGACTAAGAGCTTCGTGCTCAAGTGCGACCTGTGCGTGGACCGTCCCGGCGGTCCGGCGTGTGCCGAGGCATGCCCGACCAAGGGCCTCACCCTGGTAGACGAGGAGCGTCTGGCAGAACTGACTGCCGAGCGTGCCCGCGCCACCATCGAAAACGAGGCGTAGGCGGGCGGCCATACAGGCCCAATGATTGTCAAATAAGTACCGAGTATTCGGTAGCAGAGAAAGGAAGGAGGGTGTCATGGAGAAGCATAAAGTGATCTGCCCGTACTGCGGCGCCGGTTGCCAGTTTAACCTCTTGGTCCAAAACGGCCAGGTTGTGGGTACCGAACCGCTCAACGGCATCACCAATCAGGGCGAGCTGTGCCTTAAGGGCATGAGCGGCTACGACTTCATCAACGACACCAAGATCTTGACTCCTCGCGTACTGCACCCGATGATCCGCCGCACCAAGGGCGCGGATCTTGAGCGCGTAAGCTGGGACGAGGCACTGGATTTCACCGCATCTAAGATGCAGGCCATAATTGACGAATATGGTCCTAACGCTGTCATGACCACCGGCTCCTCGCGAGGCGGCGGCAATGAGGCGAACTACGTCATGCAGAAGTTTACGCGTGCGTGCATCGGCACCCACAGCGTGGACAACTGCGCCCGTACTTGACACGGCCCTACTGTCCTCGGTCTGATGGACACGGTTGGTTCAGGTTGCATGTCATGCTCCATCCCCGGTATGGAGGATGCGGGCTGCATTTTCCTCTTCGGCTATAACCCTGCCGATTCGCACCCCATCGTCGCAAGGCGTATCGTGCGAGCCAAAGAAAAGGGTTGCAAGATCATCGTCGCCGACCCGCGCCATATCGAAACCGCGCGTATCGCCGATCTCTACCTTCCGATCAAGAACGGTTGCAACGTTGCGTTCCTCAACGCCTTTGCCAACTGCTTGGTCAACGATGGCCTCTACGACAAGGAATTCGTCGCCGAGCACACGAACGGCTTTGACGAATGGTGGGAGACCATCAAGAACTACACTCCCGAATCCGTACAGGACATCACGGGTGTCGAGCCCGCGTTGATCCACCAAGCTGCCGAGATGTACGCCACGGCGAAGCCCTCTGCCATCATTGGCTGGGGCATGGGCGTATGCCAGCAGAAGCAGAACCTGAAGACGGTGCACACCATCGCCTCCATCGCCTGCGTTGCCGGCCAGATCGGCAAACCCAATTCCGGCCTCGCGCCCGTGCGTGGTCAGAACAACGTCCAGGGCTCCTGCGATATGGGCATGCTGCCTAACCTGTACCCTGGTTACCAGAAGGTCACCGACCCGGCAGTGCGTGCCAAGTTTGCCAAGGCTTGGGGCGTGCCCGAGGAAAAGCTCCCGCTCGAGGAGGGCTACAAGCTCACCGACCTGGGTCACCTGGTCGACGAGGGCAAGGTGCACTGCTTCTACAACTACGGCGAGGACCCGGTGCAGACCGAGCCCGATTCGGCCGGTATGCGCAAGACGCTCTCCGAGCTGGATCTGTTCATTTGCCAGGACATCTTTATGACGCAGACGACCATGCTCGCCGACGTCATCCTGCCCGCTACCTCTTGGGGCGAGCACGAGGGTGTCTTTACCGCATCCGACCGTAGCTTCCAGCACTTTGACGCGGCTGTTCCGCCCAAGGGCGAGTGCCGTCACGACTGGGAGATCTTTGCCGACCTGTCCACGCGCATGGGCTACCCCATGCACTACGACAACACCGAGCAGATCTGGAACGAGTGCATTAGCCTGTGCCCCAACTTTGTGGGCGCGACCTACGAGAAGATGGCTCCCGAGGGCGGCTACGCACAGTGGCCTGTCAAGAGCACCGATGTGAACGACCATGGCACCCCCGACATGTTCGCGGGTGGCAAGTTCACTACCAAGGACGGCCGTGCCAACCTGATGGCGCACGACTGGGAGGCGCCCTCCGAGCTTCCCGACGATGAGTACCCGCTCATCCTTTGCACCGTCCGCGAGGTCGGCCACTACAGCTGCCGTTCGATGACCGGTAACTGCAAGACGCTGGCACTGCTTGCCGACGAGCCCGGCTTCGTTCGCATGAATCCCGCGGACGCGAAGGCCCGCGGCATCAAGAACGGCGACATCGTCTCGGTTCACAGCCGCCGCGGCCAGGTATACAGCCGCGCCGACGTGAGCGACCGCATCAACAAGGGCACGGTCTATATGACCTACCAGTGGTGGATCGGCAAGTGCAACGAGCTGACCATGCACAAGGTCGACCCGGTCTCGCACACGCCCGAGGACAAGTTCTCTGCCTGCCAGGTCGACGCCATCGCCGACCAGGTGTGGGCCGAGGGCGAGGTGGAGCGTCAGTACACCGAGCTCAAGCAGGCTCTGGTGGACGCTGCCGCTCCCCAGGATGTTGAGCCCGGCGCCGCCAAGTTCGACGACGAGACGCACGTGAACCAAATCGTGTAGTCCCGTTCTCGTTGGCTTTTTGGGCCGGGCGTCCAAGCGCATCGGACGCCCGGCCCGTTATTTTGAAAGGAAGTGGGGATGAACCGCTTCATCGATATCAACCCGGAGAGGTGCATCGGCTGCGGAACATGCCAGTCCGCCTGTGCAGATGCCCACCGGATGCAGGGTCTTCAGGATACGCCGCGTCTGGCGCTCGTGAAGACCGGCGGCATCTCGGCCGCCCTGGCCTGCCACCATTGCGAGGGTGCCCCTTGCGCCGAGGTCTGCCCGGTGAATGCCATCGAGCACGATGGCGATCGCATCCACGTCAAGGAGCAGGAGTGCATCGGGTGCAGGCTGTGCGCCATTGCGTGCCCCTTCGGAGCCATCCATCCCGATGGCACGTCTATCGCCGGTGTCGCAGGCATGTGCGACCCGACGCCTTCGTATTCTAAGTCCCTGAGCAGCCTGCTTACGTGGGCTCCTGGCCAGTACACCTGCGCCGTCAAGTGCGACCTGTGTGCCTTCGATCCGGACGGCCCGCATTGTGTGGCGGCGTGCCCCACCAAGGCGTTGACCGTCATGGGCGGCGCGGCCGATCGCGAGCTCGACGAGGCCAAGCGCCTGCGCTCGATCGAAAACGGTCCAGTCGTCGACGTTACCGCTGTGGCCCAGGGCCTGTCCGAGAAAGCAGAAGGGAGCGTAAACAATGGATAGCATGACGCTGTTTATCGCATCGCTTGCCGTCTCGTGCATCGGTGCGCTCGCCTCGGTTCTGCTGATCAAGGCCGATAACGCCGCCAAGACCGCCGGCTGCCTGATCGGCGCCGTCGCGGCCGTGCTGTCGTTCATCGCGGGCCTCGAGGCCGTGCTTGGCGACGTTTCGTCCCTCAACACGGTCTTCTTTTTCCCGTTCGCCCGTCTCGAGCTCTTGCTCAACGGCCTTGCGGGCCTGATCGTGGTCCTCATCTCAATCCTCGCCTTTGCGGGCTTCATCTACGGTCTGTCCTACTTCGATGAGTACCCGGGCAAGGTCGGGCGCGCCGGTTTCTTCATGAACACCTTCGTCGCCTCGATGATGCTCGTCATCACCGCCGACAACGTGTTCTGGTTCCTGGTCGCCTTTGAGCTCATGTCCCTTACGAGCTACTTCCTTGTCGTTATCGAGGAGAACAAGAACTCCATTAGGGGCGGTTGGCTCTACTTCGTCATCGCGCACGTGGGCTTTGTCCTTATCATGGCGAGCTTCCTGCTCATGACCAACGGCGTGGGCGGTTCCTTCAGCTTCAGTGATTTCCGTACGCATGACTTTGGACCCGCCGTCTCCTCCGCGTGCTTCGTCCTCGCGTTCTTCGGATTCGGCGCAAAGGCCGGTATCATCCCGCTGCACTCCTGGCTGCCCCAGGCGCACCCCGAGGCGCCGTCCAACGTGTCCGCCCTCATGTCCGGCGGCATGATCAAGATCGGCATCCTGGGAATCCTCAAGGTCGGTCTCGACCTGCTCGCGGGTTCGGGCGTCCAGCTCTGGTGGGGCCTCATGGTCCTGGTCTTCGGATCCATCTCGTCGGTCCTGGGCGTCGTCTACGCCCTCCACGAGCACGACATTAAGCGCCTGCTGGCCTACCACTCCGTCGAGAACATCGGCATCATCTTGCTCGGTGTCGGCGCGTCCATGACGGCGCACGCCCTGGGCAACGACGTCATCGCGACGATCGCGCTCATGGCCGCCCTCTACCACACGCTCAACCACGCCATGTTCAAGGGCGAGCTGTTCCTCGGCGCGGGTTCCCTGCTCTATGCCACGGGTACGCGCAACATGGAGAAGATGGGCGGCCTGTTCCGCCGTATGCCGGTCACGGCCGTCTGCTTCCTCATCGGTGCCCTTGCCATTTCGGCTATCCCGCCGCTCAACGGCTTCGTTTCCGAGTGGTTCACCTACCAGTCCCTGTTCAACATCTCGACGCTCTCCGACCCGGTCGTCATGGTGTTCGCCGTCGCCTCCGCGGCCGCCCTCGCCATCACCGGTGCCCTGGCCGTCACGTGCTTCGTGAAGGCCTACGGCGTCTCGTTCGCGAGCAGCCCTCGTTCCCAGGAGGCCGCGAACGCCAAGGAGTCCCCGGCTCCGATGTTGTTCTCGCAGATGCTCCTCGCGGCCATCTGCGTGGTGCTGGGAATCGGCTCTCCCGTCATCGCCCCGGTTCTGGGCGACGTCGCCCAGAGCGTGCTTGCCGGCTCTGCCATCACAGCCACCTCGGGCGTGTCTCTGGTGAACGAGATTTCCGGTGCCGCCACCTCCACCCCCGCGATCGCCATCGCGCTCGTGGTCCTCACCGGCCTCGCGTTCGTGTTGAGGTCCTGCCTCGGCACCAAGGCCCCCGCTAAGAAGACCGACCCTTGGGCGTGCGGCTACGAGCCCAACGAGCACATGCCCGTCGTCGCCACGAGCTTCGCGTCAGACGTAGAGCTCTTCATGGGCCCGCTCTACACCCTGCGCGAGGTATGCACCAAGATCTGCTGGTCCATCGCGCACGTGTTCCAGAAGCTCACCGGTGTCGCCCAGGGCGTTGAGCCCCTGCCCGACCGCTTCCTGGTCGATGCACCGAGCGAGGGTGCCGATAAGCTGGCCGGCCTCGCCTCCAAGATCGAGGGCGGCAACTACTCCGTATACATCTGCTACATCGTCGCGGCGCTCGTGGTCTTCCTCGTGCTCGCCGTGGTCATGGTCTAGAGAGGGGAGAGGATATTATGAACATCGTTCTTGCGATAGCGCAGGGCCTCGTGGTCATGCTGGTCGCGCCCTTCTTCTCCGGCCTCGCCCGTGTGATTCGCGCGAAGATGCACAATCGCCGCGGTCCGTCCATCCTTCAGGATTACCGGGACCTCGCGAAGCTCATGGCGCGTCCCGAGTCCGTGAGTTCCGACTCGAGCTTCGTGCTGCGCATCATGCCGCCGCTGTTCCTCGCGGTGTCGTTCATGCTCGCCATGGGCCTGCCCATGTTCACGCTCGAGAGCCCCATGCCCGTCTTTGGTGATGCCATCACCATCATGTACGCGCTCGCGCTGTCCCGCTTCTTCTTCGCGCTGTCCGGCGTGGATTCCTCCAACGCCTACGCGGGCTTCGGCGGTATCCGCGAGCTCCTCATGAGCGTGCTCATCGAGCCGTCCATGCTCATCGCGCTGTTTACCGTCGCCATCGTGTGCGGCTCCACGGACATTGCGACCATGGGTCAGCACATCGTTACGGGCAACGTCTCGAGCGTCGTCGCCGTCATCCTCGCCGGCGTCGCCTTCGCGGCCGCCTGCTATATGGAGCTCGGCAAGCTTCCGTTCGATCAGGCCGAAGCCGAGCAGGAGCTCCAGGAGGGCCCGCTCGCCGAGCTCTCCGGCCCGTCCCTGGCCATGATGAAGCTCGCCATGGGCATGAAGCAGGTCGTGGTCGTCGCTTGGTTCACCTCCATCTTCATCCCCTGGGGAGAGCCCGCGACCATCGGCGTCACCGCTCTCGTGGGCGCCGTCGTCTTCCTTGTCAAGTGCCTGGTCGATTTCGTTGTCTGCGGCGTGCTCGAGAACTCCGTTTCCCGTTCGCGCTTCAAGGTGCTCGGTAACCAGACCTGGGCCGTCGTCGGCATCGCGGTCCTCGCGTTCGTCTTCGTCGTCGTAGGCGTGTAGGGAGAAGGGAGAAACTATGTCAATCGAATCGAGCTTGTCCCTCTTTGCCATGGTGGCGATCGCCGTCCCCATGCTGGGCTCCCTGCTCATCGTCATGCTGCCGCGTCCCTACGCTAAATGGATCTGCGCCTTTGCCGGCGGCATCGCCACGGTCGCTTCCGTTGGCTTGGCCGCGACGTTTGCCGGAAACGGCATGAACGCGGTCGATGTAACCTGGGCGAGTATGGGCCAGACCTTGGTCATGGGCTTCATATTCGACCGGATGAGCACGCTGCTCGCACCCGCGTTCGTCGCTATCGGCCTGCTCGTCGTCATCTATTCGTTCCCGTACATGAGCGATAAGAACAAGGAGCATCCCGACGCGCCCCGTCGCCGCTTCTACGTGTACTTCTCCACGTTCATCGGCGCCATGGCCGGTCTCGCCTACAGCTCCACCATCGTCGGCCAGCTCGTTTTCTTCGAGATCACCGGCGTGTGCTCCTGGGGCCTCATCAGCTACTACATGACGCCCACGGCCAAGAAGGCCGGTATGAAGGCGCTCATCATCACCCATATCGGCGCTCTGGGACTCTACATCGGCGCGGCCTTCCTGTTCGCCGGAACCGGCACGTTCGCGCTGAGCGCGATCTCCCAGCTCGATTCCGGTATGAAGACCGTCGTGCTGCTGCTCATCCTGTTCGCCGCTTGGGCCAAGTCCGCCCAGTTCCCGCTCTACATGTGGCTGCCCTCCGCAATGGAGGCCCCCACGCCCGTTTCCGCCTACCTCCATGGCGCGTCCATGGTGAAGGTCGGCGTGTGCGTGTTCGCCCGCGCTCTTGCGAGTGCCGGCGATATCCCCGAGATCGTCGGTTGGGTCGCCATCATCGACGCCGTCGTGACCATGCTCTTCGGCTTCCTCATGTACCTGCCCCAGAAGGATATGAAGCGCCTGCTCGCCTTCTCGACGATCGCGCAGCTCGCCTACGTGTTCTTCGGCCTGGGCCTCTCCGTGTTCGGAAGCCAGATGGCGTTCAACGGCGCCGTCGAGCACATCTTCAACCACGCGTTCACCAAGACCCTGTTCTTCCTCATCGCCGGCTCCCTCAGCTTCACGCTGGGAACCCGTATGTTGCCCAAGATCCAGGGCCTCATGAAGAAGTACCCGGTCACGGGCGTGGGCTTCGCGGTCGCCGCGACCGCTATCGCCGGCGTGCCCCCCATGAGCACGTTCTTCTCCAAGTTCCAGATTATTTCCGGTGGCTTCGCGGTTGGTGCTTCCAACACGGTCATCTTCGTCCTCGTGTGCGTCATGGTCGTCGAGACCGTCGCCACCTTCGCATGGTTCCTGCGTTGGATGGGTAAGGTCCTGCCCGGTGAGCCGAGCGAGACCGTGGCCGCCGGCCAGCCCCTTCCGCGCGCCATGGCGTTCGTGTTCGTCGTCCTCATGATCATGGTCGTCGTCGCCGGTCCTCTGTCCTCTAGTTGGATGGGTTAGGAGGTAGGACATGGGTTATTCGTTAGTCAATATCCTGGGCGGTCTTCTGATCGTGACCTCCACCATGGTGGTCGTCTCGAAGACCATCCCGTCCGCCATTAAGTGGTACGCGATCCAGTCGGTTGTCCTGGTGGGCGTGCTGCTCACCCTGGGCCTCACCACCGGTGCCACCGAGCTTCTCATGTGGGCCGCGTCGGCCTTCGTCACCAAGGTGATCCTCGTTCCGTTCATTCTCAACCGTGCCTACAAAAAGATGGGTTCGCCCGCCGATAGCACGCTGACCTCCTCCATCAAGCCGGCCTGGACCATCATCCTCACCGGTCTGGAGGTGGCCATCTGCTTCGCGGTGGTCACGCGCCTGAGCCTGCCCACCGCCGAGGTGGCCACTCCGGCCCTCGCCATCAGCTTCGCGCACTTCTTCGTCGGCCTCACGTGCATCATCTCCCAGCGCAACATCCTCAAGCAGATCTTCGGGTACTGCCTTATGGAGAACGGTAGCCACGTGACGCTCGCTCTGCTCGCGCCCACGGCCCCCGAGATCATCGAGATCGGCATCGCCACCGACGCCATCTTCGCCGTCATCATCATTTCCGCCGTCGTCGTGAGGATTTGGAACGACACCAAGTCGCTCGACTCCCACGACCTGACCGAATTGAAGGGGTAGGCCATGGATGTTTCAATGCTGACGGTCGCCCTGCTCGCTTGTCCTCTCGTGTTCTCCCTGATTATGGCTGCGCTCCCCAAGACGACGTCCTACAACGTCTTCGCGGGGCTCAACACCATCTCCGTCGCGGCGACCCTTGTCCTTTCGGTCGTCACCGCGGGAACCATGCTCTCGAGCGGGCAGAATATCGACGCTTTGGGCCTGTGGCTCCATCTCGATTCGCTCTCGTCGATCTTCGTCCTTCTGGTAGGCATCATCGGGTTCATCACCGGCGTGTACTCCATCTCCTATATCAAGATCGATATCGAGGAGAAGACCATGCCGGCCGAGCGCACCAAGCAGTACTACGCGCTGTTCAGCCTGTTCGTCTTCACGATGCTGCTCGCCTGCCTGTCCAACAACATCATCCTCACCTGGGCGGCGGTCGAGGCCACTACGCTGTCGACCGTGTTCCTCGTGGGCATCTACAAGAACAAGCAGGCGCTCGAGGCGTCTTGGAAGTACGCGATGGTCTGCACCGCCGGTGTGGCCTTCGGCCTGTTCGGCACGCTGCTCATCTACGCGAACGCCGCCGATATCATGCCCAACGCGCATGAGGCCGCCTTCCTCACCTCCATCATGCCCTACGCCGACCAGTTCGACCCGATGCTCGTGCGCCTCGCGTTCGCGTTCATCGTCATCGGCTTCGGCACCAAGGCGGGCCTGTTCCCCATGCACACCTGGCTGCCCGACGCGCACTCCCAGGCTCCGAGCCCGGTCTCCGCGCTGCTCTCGGGCGTGCTGCTCAAGTGCGCCATGCTGGTGATCATCCGCTTCTACTCCCTGTCCATCATCACGGTGGGCGACACCTATCCGCGAACGCTCCTGCTCATCCTGGGCACGCTGTCCATCCTGGTGGCTGCCCTGTGCATCTTCAAGCAGGACGATATCAAGCGCCGCTTCGCGTACTCCTCCGTCGACAACGTCGGCGTGGTCGCGCTGTGCCTGGGTATCGGTGGCCCGCTCGGTATCGCCGCCTGCCTGCTGCACTGCATCTTCCACGGCTTCACGAAGGCGCTCGCCTTCTGCATGGCCGGTAACATCCAGCACATCTACCACACCCGCGACCTGAACAAGATCAAGGGCGTCGTCGAGATCGCTCCCGTCACGGCAGCGCTCACCATCATCGCCCTGCTCGCGCTCGCCGCCTTCCCGCCGTTCGCCCTGTTCATCTCCGAGTTCCTCACCTTCGTGGCCGGCGTTCAGTCCGGTCCCATCTGGGTGGTCGTGCTCGTGGCCATCGGCCTCACCGGCGTGTACTTCGCCCTTACCGGCATCGCGCTCAAGTCCATCTTCGGCAAGGCGCCCGAGGGCATGAAGCGCCACGAGGTGCCCGCCCTCATGATCATCCCCGAGATCGCCCTCGCGATCGTGGTCATGTGGTTCGGTATCGCCACCCCGGTCGCCATCACGAGCGGCGTCGAGGATGCAACGTCCGTCGTTTTGAACCAGAGCGTCGAAGAGCTCCACGAGGCCCCTCTCTACCGCATGGTGTTCAGTTCCCAGACCAAGACAAGTGAGGTGAATTAGCACCATGGCAGAACCTGAAAAGAAGGACTACGCTCGTCGCTGCGAAAGCCACGTCGAGGCCCTGCGTGCTGCAGTGCCGGGCGCTATCGAGAAGGTCGAATGGCAGTGCGAGGACCAGCTGACGATCACCGTCAAGCAGGACAAGCTGCCCGAGGCCGTCCACTACCTGTATTACGAGCGTTACGGCTGGATTCCCGTGATCATCGGCAACGACGAGCGCAGTCTGTGCGGTCGCTACGCCGTGTACTACGTCATCTCCATGGAGGGGGAGGACCCCGGCTGGGTGACCGTGCGCACCGAGGTCGATCCCGCCAAGATGACGTTCCCGTCCGTGACGCCGTTCGTCCCCGCCTGCGTGTGGGGCGAGCGCGAGCTGCGCGATATGTTTGGCCTGATTCCCGAGGGTCTGCCCGACCGCCGTCGCCTGGTGCTTCCCGACGATTGGCCCAGCGGGCTGTACCCGTTGCGCAAGGATTCGATGGATTACCGTTTCCGCCCCGCCCCCGCGAGCGACATGGAAAACTACGAATTCCTGGCCGACACCAAGGGCAAGGAGACTACGCTCGTCCCCATGGGACCGCTGCACATCACCTCCGACGAGCCCGGCCACTTCCGCCTGTTCGTGGAGGGCGAGACGATCGTCGATGCCGACTACCGCCTGTTCTACGTGCATCGCGGTATGGAGAAGGTCGCCGAGACGCGCCTGAACTATGATGCCGTGACGTTCCTTGCCGACCGTATCTGCGGTATCTGCGGCTGCGCCCACTCGGTGGCCTACGCCGAGGCTGTCGAGCGCGCCCAGGGCATTCACGTCCCGCCGCGCGCGCAGTACATCCGCGCCATCATGCTCGAGGTCGAGCGCCTGCACTCGCATCTGCTCAACATTGGCCTGGCATCGCACTACACCGGCTTCGATTCCGGCTTCCAGCAGTTCTTCCGCGTTCGCGAGAAGTCCATGGACCTGGCCGAGAAACTCTCCGGCCACCGCAAGACCTACGGCCTCAATGTGATCGGTGGCGTGCGTCGCGACATCTTGGCCGAGCAGAAACTCTCCACGCTCACGACCATCCACCAGCTGCGCTCCGAGGTCCAGGAGCTCGTCGACGTTTTGCTCTCCACGCCCAACTTTATTGAGCGCACGAGCGGCATCGGCATTCTGGATCGCAAGATCGCTCGCGACTTTTCGCCGGTCGGCCCGCTCATGCGTGGTTCGGGCTATGCCCGCGACGTGCGCTTTGACCATCCCTTCGACGGCTACGCCGATCCGGACGTCCAAAAGATGCACGCCGCTACGGCCGACACCTGCGACGCCTTCGGCCGTACCGCCGTGCGTATCCAGGAGGTCTACGATTCGATCGACATGATCGAGACCATGCTCGAGAACTGCCCGTCGGGCCCCATCCTCACCACGGATTGGGAGTACACCCCGCACAAGTACGCTATCGGCGCCACCGAGGCGCCGCGCGGCGAGGACGTGCACTGGGCCATGCTCGGCAATAACCAGAAGTGCTATCGCTGGCGCGCCAAGGCCGCCACGTACAGCAACTGGCCGGTTCTGCGCTACATGTTCCGCGGCAACACCGTGGGCGACGCTGCGCTGATCGTCGGCTCGCTCGATCCGTGCTACTCCTGCACCGATCGCGTGACGGTGACCGATGTCGCCGCCAAGCGCGACCACGTGCTCGACAAGGAGCAGTTCGAGAACGTCTGGCGCGACAAGTCTCCGCTTGCGGGCGAGGGCACCATGGCCGCTCCGCTCGATGAGGAGGCGCTCTAATATGCTGAAGCTTTGGAAGGTCAACGCCAAGGCCGGCGACGCGACGGTCAAGTACCCGTTTGCGCCGTTCCCCACCAACAAGGACATGCGCGGCAAGCCCGAGCACAACGCCGAGCTCTGCATCGCCTGCGGTGCCTGCGGCGTGGCGTGCCCGGCCGATGCCATTCGCATGGACACCGACCTTGCGGCCGATACCATCACCTGGTCGATCGACTACGGTCGCTGCATCTTTTGCGGCCGCTGCGAGGAAGCCTGCCCCATGGAGGCCATCAAGCTCACCGAGGAGTTTGAGCTGGCCGTCATGAGCAAGGACGACCTCACTAGCAAGAGCGTCTACACGCTCGAGCACTGCTCGCGTTGCGGCAAGCCGTTTGCCCCGCATAAGGAGATCGACTACGCCAAGCGCCTGCTGCAAAAGGCCGGCGGCATGGAGGCCATCCAAGCCGCCCGTACCGTCGGTATGTGCCAGGAGTGCAAGCGCGAGCTCGACGCCCTGCGCGCCGCATCGGCCGTAAAGACCGGCAACGCGCACGGCATGGCTGCCAACGAGACGCTTGCGTCCGGCGAGCCCCAGGGCCCCGGCATGGAGTATCTGGGCGGCCACGGCGTGAACCCGGAGTATATCGACCGCGAGCTTAACCCCGATGCGCCCGAGATTCCCGCCGGTCCGGCGCCGGTCGAGGGCATCATCATGGATTTTGAAATGAAGGAGGAGTAACCATGGCCGAACCCACGCTTTTGCCCGAGCGGCTTCAGTACCGCCCGACCAAGATCGAGCTCGACGAGAGCATCGAGAAGGCCAAGGCGACCCTTCTTAAGAAGATCAAGCGCTCGGTGTACGTCTACCGTGTCGACTGCGGCGGCTGCAACGGCTGCGAGATCGAGATCTTCGGTTCCATCACGCCCGTCTTTGACGTCGAGCGCTTTGGCATCAAGGTCGTGCCTTCGCCCCGTCACGCCGATGTGCTGCTGTACACCGGCGCCGTGACGCGTGCCATGCGCATGCCGGCCCTGCGCGCGTTTGAGGCCGCACCCGATCCCAAGATCGTGGTGTCCTATGGCGCGTGCGGCTGCACCGGCGGCATCTTCTACGACAACTACTGCGTCTGGGGCGGCACGGATAAGATTCTGCCGGTCGATGTCTACATCCCCGGCTGCCCGCCCAGCCCCGCGCAGACCGTCTACGGCTTTGCCATGGCACTTGGCCTGCTGGACCAAAAGCTCCATGCCGAGACTACGGTGGAGGCTGCCGGCGAGCAGGCCGATATCCTTGCAGAGCGGTC
>CABPWH010000014.1 GCA_902461085.1 uncultured Collinsella sp.
CATTATTGTCCTAAATCGGAAAAAAGCTATATGTCAATTTTGGTCTAACAGAGCCAAAGAAAAAGAACATTAGGACTTGAAAATAAAGTTTTGATAAGGGATTCGCCCAGTTAAGACGGTGCGGCAGACAATTGAAATTAGTTTGCCTCCGGAGTCGTAAGCATAATGAGTCAGTTCGATGACCGGAAGTTTTGCAACACCATAATTACTGGCTTCGGAATCGCTAAGCTGACGTGCTCTATAGCTTTCCCTAACAGATTGGATAGACTTGGACAAGTCGTCCATGATTCTGCTAAATGCCTGAAAATCTAACTGGTTATTCGGAACGCGCGACTTTGAAATGAAGAACGTATCAGCGCCTATGAAGCTGCCTTCAAGTTCGTAGGTCAATTCAAGACGCTGAATTTCATCGCGACTTTGACATCCAAATTGTTGGAGCATCATTACGGAAATTGGACGACCTGATGTGAGGCCGCCGAAATGTTTGGTGATGGCATCCGGATCAACGCCATCGCAATGGCTTGCAAAGTCAAAGTCTAAAAGTGAATTGAGCTCGCTAACGCGTTTCGGTGCAACAAACGATCCCTTACCTTGGATTCGATAGATACTTCCACGACGCTCCAGCTCACTCATGGCAAGTCGGACGGTTGTTCTGCTTACGGCGTATTCGTCGCAGAGTTCCATTTCTGTTGGAAGTTTATCGTCTGCTTGATATTCATCGACGATCTGCTTGAGCAGCGCGTCGGTGAGCTGTAAATAGAGTGGCCGTTTTTCGTGTGTATCGAGCATTAGAGCCTCAGTTTGCATGTTGGTTATACCTGATGGTTGCCTCAGTCGGGATGTAACGTGGGCAAGGTAACCTTAACGTATCACAGAGCGGCTCAGCATGACGATCTGATGCCTGTATCCGCGAAGGGCTTGTCCGAGCGTGAAGATATTCTGGGGCAGGCAAATACCGTTCATGGAGTCCCCGATATGTTGGAGGTCAGCGCCGGCTGCTTTTGCTGCAAGGCCTATTCTCTTAATGGTCTCGCTGTCGCAAGAGTCTTGACTCGTCCCGTTCGCCGCCATGACGAGAACCTTCTCTTCAATTGACTTGCCTACGTTGTAGGATCGTACAAAGTCTACGATGGCGCGCAGGTCTGCTTCTTGGAAGCAGGGGACGGTGTAGGGGGCTGGCACGAGAAGGATATCGACACCGAGGTCAACAAACTCGCGCGCTATTTCGAGCGTCATGACAGGTTCCGCAACGCCTGCTCCATGCATTTTTCCGGCTATGATCAGGCCATTGAAATGCTCTTTGGAGAGTTTGATTGAATGGGCGATCGCATCGTTGGAGACGCCAGTTCCAGGGTTGCCTGTGAGGCAAATAAAATCAAATCCGAGTTCGTTAGCCTTTTCTAAGGTCTTGGGAGAGACGCGACGACCCATGGGGATTTCCGTACGGGATTCAGACATCTCTGCCTCGTTATCAACTGGCTCCAGATTGACGCCAATCGGCCTTCCGCATGCTCGCTTCACCCAAGTGACTGGGTTTTCATTGAGATCATCTGGAATACCGGCAATAACTGGATCGAACACATCGAACGCGTTAAACAGAAGCAGGTCGGCACCTGCGGCACGTTCGATTTCTGCATTAGTAACGCCGCTGAGAAATTGGGAAGAGGGTACGTTTTCCGCCATGATGGTACGTCCCTCGGAGGCCAGAATTGCCTGCTTTAGATCCATGGGTGACGTGGCGGCAAAATCGGATGCGGACATGTTCAGTAATCGTTTGGGCATTGTTACTTCCTTTGACTAGAACGACAGGCTTGTGACATCGTCACTAATATTGTTACAACAATATATTAAATATGTTATATCCAATCGGTGAACGGTTGCAAACTTATTGTACTGCTCCGAAAAAATAGCCTTTAGCTGGACAAATCTAAAATTACGCAACTGCCGTTCACCGAATAAGTATTTGAATTCTTGACATATCGACAAAGCGGAAAAAGAATTGGTTATGACAAATCGCGCAAATGATATTACATTTCGCACGAGAACGTATTCATTTACATACGTGGATACAAACTGGGACGACGACGGTTGAGTCCGGATAAATCGTTGTGTGCCCGGGAAACATGAAAGGATGTCTTATGGACGCTATCGTCAAATTCCTTGAAAAACACCAGGCCCTCTTCGACAAAATCTCAAGGAACATTTATCTGGTGGCGATTAAGGATGGCTTTCTCTCGAATATGCCAATTGTGCTGTTCTCGAGTCTGTTCCTTCTTCTTTCGACGCTCCCTGCCTATGTAGGCATCGCGCTTCCGTCTGAGGTGCTGGATTTCTTTAATAAAATCTATGCATATACCATGGGACTTCTTGGCATTATGGTGGCCGGCACCACGGCGAGCTCACTTGCCAAGTCGATGAACCGCCGCATGCCTTCGGGCAAATCTCTCAACCCCACCTCGTGCATGGTTTGTGCCATGTGCGGCATGTTCTTGCTATCGGTGACGAACGATGTTGTCTCGATTGGCGGAGCAGATACGTCTGTTTTTGAAACCGGCTACATGGGAACCAAGGGTTTTATCGCTGCGTTCGTATCCGCATTCTTGACCGTTAATATCTATAAGGTGTGCATTAGCCATAATGTGACGATCAAGCTTCCCAAAGAGGTCCCTGGCTCTATTGCGCAGAGTTTTCGCGATATCTTTGCATTTGGGTTTTCGATCCTTGCGTGCGCTTTTATTGATCTTGCGAGCCGCAAGCTGCTTGCTGTGCCGTTCGCCAATTTGGTATCCGCTCTCATCTCGCCGCTGTTCTCCGCGGTCGACACCTATCCTGGCATGGCGCTTATCGAAGGCGCGGTCGCGCTTTTCCAATTTATGGGTATCCACGGTGCTTCGGTTGTCATGAGTCCGATCAATGCTGCGCTCTACGGCAATACCGTTACCAATCTTGAGGTTTTCCAAGCAGGTGGACACCCGTCAATTGCTCTCACGCAGGACTTTACAAGCTTCATCGGCGGTCTGGGCGGTTCTGGCTGCACGTTCATCGTTCCTATTATCCTGATCATGTTTATGCGCTCCAAGCAGCTTAAAGCCATGGGCAAGGCATCGATTATCCCGGTGATTTTTGGAGTTAACGAGCCCGTTATCTTCGGTATGCCGATTGTTCTCAATCCCTATATGTTCGTGCCCTTCCTAGTGGCTCCTATGGTCAACGCCATTATCGGTAAATTTTTCATTGACGTCATTGGAATGAACGCCCCCATGTATACCATGCCGTGGGCGCTTCCCGGCCCAATTGGTGCGTTCCTCACCACGGGTCTCGATCTGCGTTCTCTCGTATTGATGGCAGTGCTGTTGGTCGTTGACTTTGTGATTTACTATCCGTTCTGCAAGGCGTATGACCATCAGCTTTGTTTGGAAGAGTCTGCAAAGGAGACTGCAGGAACCTCGGATGCAGATGCTATTGCCGCACAGGAAAATGTCGCAAAAGCTCTCGAGGCGGTAAAGGACAAGGCGGAGCAGATCCGCGTGCTTGTGCTTTGCCAGGGTGCCGGCACTTCGACTCTCTTGGCAAATGCTCTTCGCGAAGGTGCCGCTGCTAAGGGTATCGATCTGGTTTCTCAGTCCGGTGCGTACGGAAGCCACTATGAGACGATGGATCAGTACAACGTGATTGTTCTGGCGCCCCAGGCACGCATGTACTATGACGCTATGAAGGCCGATACCGATCGCCTTGGAATTAAACTGCTCACCACAAGGGGCAAGGAGTATATCGACCTTACCAACGATCCCGAAGGTGCAATTGACTGGATCGTTCAGGAGCTGGCTAAATAGTGGATGCACTCCGTCGTTGATTCGTCGGTGTATAGTACGGCCCCGCAGCTTATTGAGCTGCGGGGCCGTATTTCGTTGAGTATCTAATTGAGACAATGAGCGCAACCGTCGTGAGATCGCATTGGCGCTCTCCGAGTCACCGACAAGCTGCCTTCCATCTATGTGACCAATTCGCTTTCGGTCTTTAACCTGCTCGAGGCGCGCGAGGATTGCGAGATGTGCCTGGTGGGCGGCATGTACCGCCGCCGCACCGCCGCCTTTGTGGGCCCCATGGCCGAGGATCGTGTCGCCATCGAGGAGCACACGCAGGTCATCTGCTAGCTAGTGCAGCAGGCGATACTTCTGCCCCCTGCCGGCGCGGGGATACCGCTTTACAATGACACGCAAATAACTTTGGGCAACAAGGATGAGGCTATTCTGAGATATGACTAGACTCCGTATTTCGTCTTTATGTCCCTTGAGAATGAATCGTAGTCTTCATAGAGTCCTTCTCTGCTTTCATCCTCGGCGTGGTTTACACGTTCAAGGAGCTTATCCTTTGGAGCCTCTTTTGTTATTGCGGCCTCGCCATCGGGTATTGTGGCTTGCAAGAATAGTTCTAGAGCATGGACGTCTTTGAGTATGTAGCCCGTCGAACGACCCGCTCCTGTTTTTTCGATTGCGCTGCAACTAACAAGCTGGCCGAGGGTTCGTTTAACGGTTACCTCGCTGATATCGGGGCAGTTGGACCGGATGTCGGATTTCTTAATGACGCCGGGTCTCTGTTGAAATAGAACAGCGATGCGCGCTTGCTTCGACATGGGACGAGTGCTTGATTCAATTAAGGTACGCTGCTCGAGCTGTCGGTAGGCGGCCAAGGTTGTTCCAAGCATGAAACGGATAAAGGGTACTTCGGTGTTTTGATTTTCATTCCATCCAGTGGAGCTTGCAGCGAAGGCGTTGTAGTAAAGCGCTTTGTTGTCTTCAATAAGTCGTTCGATGCTGATGTAACGCGCAACGTCGTATCCAGTCTTTTCGAGCAGCAGCGTTGTAAGGAGCCGGCTCATCCTGCCATTGCCATCGTTGAAGGGATGAATGCTAACAAAATCGAAGATAAAGCGGAGCGATATAAGGAGGGGATCGCAAACTTGGCGAGATAAAGCATCGTTGAGGGACTTGCAGGCTTCTTTAATAAGTCCCGGAGTTGCTAGAGCCGAAGGGGGCCTAAAGCGCACAAATCGATTACCTTGATCGTCAATGGAGACGATTTCGTTATCGCTATCTTTCCAATGGCCTCCATACGAGATTGCCGTGTGCGCCATGAGGTCACGATGCAACTGCAGAATGACCGATGGCGTTACGGGAATGGAATCGTGTTGCTCGTGAATAAGCGACAGCACATCTCGGTATCCAGCGATTTCTTCCTCTGCGCGGGAGCTTGGCTTGGCGGAATACGCCATGATCGCTTTGAGTCTTTTTTGGGTGGTAAAAATTCCTTCAAGTCCGTTGGAGGATCGGGTGCTTTGGATCTTAGCCTCCTCCATTAGGGACGATAGAAGCTCGGGTTTGACTTGACTCAGAGCAAGCTGACGGCCTTTATGCTCGCGTATCGAGAGGAGGAGGTTGGTGATTGGAGTTGCTTCGAGTTCCGCTGGGACTGTGGTGTAATCGAACTGGCGCATGCGGCTCCTTTCGGTATCACGAACATATTTTCGATATCATAATATCATTAAATGATACCGAAAGTATGTTCGTGATACCGAAAACTGGAAACCATGGTTCATAACTGCTTGGAAAGTTTGGATTTGACTATCTTATTGTCTCGATCTGTAACAGGTAGACGGTCGAAAGTGGGCTACGTGTTACAGATTGAGATCTTTCAGCCCTGGTCGCCCGTTCGTCTAAATCTATAACAGTTAGGATTGAAAATCCCTGCTAGATGTTACAGATCGAGATAAACGGCCCGCACGGGCTCACCAAAAACAAAAAGGCCGCATGCGAACCCGTGGAGGGATTCGCATGCGGCCGACAGGGGGTATGTGGCAGAAGTTAAGCCATGAGCAGGCCGGTCTCCGCGACGTTCTTGTACCAGTACGCGCTCGCCTTGGGATAGCGCTTCTGGGTCTCAAAGTCGATGTAGAACAGGCCATAGCGCTTGTTATAGCCGTTGGTCCAGGAGAACTGGTCCTGCAGCGACCACACAAAGTAACCGTCGACGTTTACGCCGCCGTCGATTGCCTTGAGGATCCACGCGAGATGCTGACGCATATAGTCGATACGAGGGGCGTCATCGATAAAGCCGTCCTCAAAGTCGTCCTTATAGCCCATGCCGTTCTCGGTGATGTAGATCTTCTTGTAGTTGGGGTAATCGTTCTTAATGCGCAGCAGCAGATCGTACAGGCCCTCGGGATAGATGATCCAGTCCCAATCGGTGGTGGGTACGCCTTCACGCACGCATGACTCGCCCACGCCCTTGAGGAACCAGCGCGAGGAGCCCTTGTCGCCGGTGCCATTGTGGTTGATGTCGTTTTCGCCCTCGGCGGCACGCAGGAACTGGCACTTGTAGGTGTTGACGCCCAGGCAATCGTTGTAGGGGAGCGCGGCGGTCAGCGCGGCGATGTCCTCGTCGCGGACGTCGAGCTCGCCGCCGGCGATATGGGCCAGCTTGGTCGCAGCCTCCATGGTGTCGGCTGCATAGTGGCCGCGGAAAGTGGCGTCGAGCACCCAGCGGTTGTTGATGACGTCGGCCATGCGGGCGGCCTCGCAGTCGGCAGCGCTGTTGGGATCAAGGGGATACTTGGGCTCCAGGTTCTGGACAATGCCGATCTCGCCCTCAAAGCCGCCCTCATGGAAGGCGACGACAGCCTTGGCGTGGGCCACCATCATGTTGTGCATAAGCTGGAAGGCCTTGTCCAGACGATACTTCTCGCCGTGCGGCCAGTTGCCGACGATAAAGCTGCCCTCGGCGGTCGCGGGAATCTCATTAAAGGTGAACCAGTGCTTGACCTCGGTGAACTCGGCAAAGCAGAACTTGGCGTACTCGACAAAGGCGTCGATCGTCGTGCGCGTCAGGAAACCCTCGCCGCCGTTCTGGTAAAAGGCCTCGGGCGTATCAAAGTGATCGAGCGTGACATAGGGGATAACGCCGGCTTTGTTGCAGGTGGCGAAAAGCTCATGATAGAAGGCGACACCCTCGTGGTTGATCTCGCCAGTGCCGTTGGGGAAGATGCGGCTCCAAGCGATGGAGACGCGGATACCGTTGATGCCGAAGCGCTGGCACAGGTCGATATCGACCGGGTACTTGTTGTAGAAATCGCTTGCGGGATCGGGGGAGAAGCGACCCTGAGCTGCCAGGAAATCGTCCCAGGGCACTTTGCCCTTGCCGTGCGTGCGGGTCTCGCCCTCAACCTGGTAAGCGGCGGTGGCGCCGCCAAACACAAAGCCGTCGGGGAACTGCATGGGGTTGGTCATGAGTCATCCTTTCTGTGGGATTCGAATAGGGAGAGGTGCCCGAACTGGGGATCCGGGCACCAACAGAGGGAGGAACCTAGTCGAGGTTCTCGCGGAGCCACTTGATGGCGCCAGCGGGGTCGCGAGTAAGGTCGATATATTCCTTACCGCGCGGGGCGAGCAGCTTAATGCCCAGGCGATCGGTGTCGGCCTTCATGTCGTTGTAGTAGCTACGAACCTGCGGGGCGAGCACGATGACGTCGTACTGATCCATGATGGCAGTGTGCTGACCATAGGCACCTGCGGAGGAAGCGATGTTCTCTCCGGTCTGCGCAGCACCTTCCTTGATGGCGTTGGCAAGCATGGCAGAGGTGCCGGCGCCGGCGCACAGGACGAGGACCTTCAGACCGTCGACATCCTTCTTAGCGGATGCGTCGGCGGCGGGCTCGGGCTGATCGGCGACAGACTTGCTGTCGGCGGCAGCGGCGGTCTGCTCGACAGCGGGCGCAGAGGTGCTGGCGGCGATGGTGGCAGCACCATCGGACTCGAGACCCAGCTCGGCGGCGCGCTCGGCCTCCTGGTCGCAGAGCAGCTTATCGTACGCCTTCAAGAACGGCAGGTAGATGATGGCGTCCAGCAAGATGATGATTGCGACAAACACCAGGGCGATAAGCTGGAAGTTCGTGGTGATGAAGATGCCGATGGGGGCAGGGGTGGCCCAAGGCACCACGAAGGAGAAGCCGTTCATGCCCACGTTATCGATAAAGAACTTGGCAACACTCACGTTGACGCAGCCGGCGGCAACAAAGGGGATGAGCATGTAGGGGTTAAGAATCATCGGCGCGCCAAAGAGCAGCGGTTCGTTGACGGCGAAGGCAACAGGAACAATCGAGGCCTTACCGACGGCTTTGAGCTGCTTGGACTTCATAAAGAGAATCAGCAGAAGCGGCACGATGAAGGTGGCGCCGGTGCCGCCGAACTCACCCACGAGCGACATGTTAAAGGTGAGGGAATGGGCGGGGTGACCACCGGCCAGCAGAACCTGCAGGTTCTCGGCCTGGTTGGCAAGACGGATGGGGTCGATGCCCGGCTGGACGATCGAAGGACCGTGGACACCGATGAACCAGAAGAATGCGGTGGCTGCCTGAATAAGGATGAGTCCGGGGTAGGTCTCTGCTGCAGTGAAGAGCGGGGAGAGCAGTTTGATAAGCAGCTCGGAGAACGGAACGCCCATGAGGTTGCGCACAACCACATCGATGATGCCGCAAATGATGACAGCGCCACCGAAGGGGATGATGTCGCGGAAATTCTGAGCGATGGCGCCCGGGACCTCCTTGGGCAGCTTAATGGTCAGATCGCGCGAGACGCAGAACTTATAAACCCACACGGTAATGAATGCGGCGATATAGGCCGAGAACAGACCGCGCGTACCCATGCTAGTGCAATCGAAGACCGAAAGCTCGGAGCCGTTGAACTTGGTGGTGAACTGCGTAACAGCGAGCAGCAGCACGCTGCACTGGGCGGCAACCATGGTGGAGCCGTCGTTGAGCACCTTGCCGGCGGGCATGCGACGGTTCATGGACGCCGTGAAGTTCTTGGCAGTGGTGCCGGCAACCATGATGCCCATGACGCCCATGGTGAAGTTGTACAGCTTGTTGCACCAGTCGATGAGCGGCTGGGGCAGCGTGATGCCAACTACGCCAGGAAGGGTGGCGATCAACAGAAAGATCGAAGAGGTGAGGACGATGGGCATGCACCCAAGGAATCCGTCCTTAATGGCCTGGAGGTAGACGTTCCTCGAGATCTTCTCAAAGAACGGTTGATGCTTTTCGAGCATCTTTACGATGGCGTCCATAGAGCTCCTTTGCTACTTGATGCGCGATGCATGTGGATGGAACTGGTCGTCGATGGATGGTCAGGACTGCCCGGAAACCTTCCTGCTTAAGGAAGGCATTGCGAAATGACAACGTTGTCATTTCGCTAATGACAACGTAAGACATTTTTGGAAGAGCAACAAGGATATACGGGTGAGTGGTCGATATTGTTCGGTAAACGGTTGATTTGTCAGTCGGGCAGGTGGTGTATGCTAGAACGCAAAAAACAAGCGATAGAGAACCGAGTGGAGAAGCAGTGACAACGATGGACAAGAAAAACGTCTCGATGAACGACGTGGCGATTGCCGCGGGTGTTTCTCTCAAGACGGTTTCGCGTGTGATCAACGAGCCCGATAGCGTGCGAGAGTCGACACGCGATAAGGTCCATTCGGCAATGGAGGAGCTCGGATTTCGAACCAACTTTGCCGCTCGTTCGCTCAAGTTGGGCCGTTACGGGTGCATCGGCGTTGTGCTGTTCCACTTGTCGGGCGGTGCCGTGGACATGATTGACGGTATCGCCGATGCCGCCGAAGAGCGAGGCTTTGCGCTCACGATGATCAAAAAGCGGGCGGGGGAGAAGATGACCCTTGCCGATGCGGCGCGCAGGATGTCGCAGCTTCCCGTCGACGGCATGATCTTCAACCTGCGTCAGATGGTCGATGACTTTGATACCTTTGAGGCACCGAAAGACCTCAAGACGGTGATTATCACGCCGATGGAGCATCCTACCTGCTCTACCGTTAGTGACGATCAAGAGGGTGGTGCGCGCATGGCGTGCGAGTACTTCTTAAATCGCGGGCACAAGAACGTGTACTTCGTCTCTGGTAAGAAAGAAGCGCTGTCGAGCCAGTGCCGTATGAAAGGTTGGCGAGCGGCACTCGAGGCGCATGGCATTGAGCCGTCCGAGCCTCTGCAAGGCGATTGGAATGCGGATAGTGGCTATGCCGCGGGCCTTGTGCTTGCCGATAAGCCCGATTGCACGGCGGTCCTCGCTGCTAACGACTGCATGGCAAACGGCGTGATGATGGCTCTACGTGACAAAGGGCTCAATGTGCCCGACGACGTGTCCGTGATCGGCTTTGATGACGAGCTTTACAAGACGATTCCCAACTCGATTCTGACGTCGGTGAAGTTTCGCCACCGCGAGCTGGGCATCCGTGCGCTTAACGAGGTCGTCGCAGGTCTGGAAGCCCCGAGTTCCAGAAGCCGTACGCTCGTCTCGGGCGTGTTGGTCGAGCGTTCCAGTGTAAAGGACCTGCGGGCGTAGACGTGCTCGGCCTGCTCGTCTAAATCTGTAACAGGTGGGACCCGAAAACTCGACTAGGTGTTATAGATTGAGATTTTGTCTACCCAGCCATCATCTTTGTCTCGATCTGTAACAGTTAGGAGTGAAATGACCAGCCAGGTGTTACAGATCTAGATTGATTGGATTGACCCATCTGTTTGTCTCGATCTGTAACATCTAAGCGGTCAAAAGCGGTCTACATGTTACAGATTGAGATTTTTGGCTTGGCCTGTGCGTTCACCTCGATCTGTAACAGCTGGGACCCAAAAACTCGGCTAGATGTTACAGATTGAGATGAACAGGAGGACGGGTGCGGTCTAAACAAAATGGCCCGCGCATCACACATCGATGCACGGGCCATTTATTGTCTGCGAGCGGCAGGTGGTGTCAGCGTCTTATGCCTCGAGGTTTTCCTCGATCCAGGCGACGGCACCCTTGGGATCCTTAGTGAGGTCGATGTACTGTTTGCCCTTGGGCGACAGCAGCGTGATGCCCAGGCGGTCGGTGTCGGCCTTCATCTCGTTGTAATAGGTGCGAACCTGCGGAGCCAGGACGATGACGTTGTACTGGTCCATGATGGCGTAGTGGCTGCCGTAGGCACCGGCGTTGGCGGTAATGTCGATGCCCAGCTCGTCGGCGCCTTCCTTAAGCGCGTTGGCGAGCAGTGCAGAGGTGCCGGCGCCAGCGCACAGAACCAGAACCCTCAGATCCTTGCCCTTAAGGGCGGACGGAGCTGCGGAGGCCTCGGTGGCAGAAGCGGTCTCGACAACAGGAGCCTCAACGGCGGGGGCGGCAGCGGTCTTGACGGCCTTGGTCTCCTCGGCCTCTTCTTCGGCCAGGGTCTCGGCCTCCTGCTTGCACAGGACGTTGTCGTAGGCCTTGCAGAACGGGTAGTAGATCAAGAAGTCAACGACCAGCAGGACGACAACCAGGACCAGAGAGATCGGCTGGAAGTTGGTGTCGATGAAGGTGCCGATCGGTCCGGGGAGTGCCCACGGCATGGCATAGATAAAGCCGTTCATGCCCAAAAAGTCGATGAAGAACTTACCAATGAGGACGTTGGCCACGGGGGCAAACAGGAACGGGATCAGGAAGTACGGGTTGAGGATGATGGGCGCGGCGAACAGCAGCGGCTCGTTGACGGCGAACATCACGGGTACGACAGAGGCTTTGCCGACGGCCTTGAGCTGCTTGGAGCGCATAAAGAGCAGGAAGATGATCGGGACAATGAACGTGGCGCCGGTGCCGCCGAGTTCGCCGATGTAGTTACCGAAGTTCTCGGTCAGGGCGAGGGCGGGGTGACCGCCGGCCTGCAGCGTGGCGAGGTTGGTGGTGATGTTGCCAAACAGCGCGGCGTTGAGGGCAGGCTTAACGACCGAGGGGCCGTGGATGCCCATGAACCAGAACAGCGGGATCATGAACCAGATGAGGGCGAGGCCGGCGTAGGAATCGGCAGCGGCGAACAGCGGGCTCACCAGCGTGGAGATGACGTTGGCAAACGGGACGGCCAAGCAGGTGCGGCAGATAACGTCGATGACGGCGACAAACAGGATGGAGAAGCTGAAGGCGAAGATGTCGCGGAAGTTCTGGGCGATGGCGCCGGGGACTTCTTTGGGCAGCTTGATGGTGATGTCTCGCTTAATGCAGAAGGCATAGATGTTGACCGTGGCAAATGCGGCGACAAAGGAGCTCAGCAGGCCCTTGGTGCCCATGTTGTCGGTAAAGAACACCGAGACATCGGCGCCGTCGATCTTGGCACTCGTCTGGGTAACGGCCAAGATGAGCATAGCGCACATGGCGGCGACCATGGTGCTCGTGGCGTTGATGGCCTTGCCGGCAGGCATGCGGCGGTTCTTGGAGCCGGTCAGCGCGCTTGCGGTGGTGCCGGCGACCATGATGCCCACGACGCCCATCGTGAAGTTGTAAACCTTGTTGCAGAAGTTCACGACGTCGACGTTCCACCAGTCGGGCAGCGTAAAGCCGCCGACCGTGGCGACAACGCCCGGCAGGGTTGAAATAAGCAGGAAGACAGAAGAAGACAGGATGATGGGCATTGCTGCCAAAAAGCCGTCTTTAATGGCCTGAAGGTAGATGTTCTTAGAGACCTTGTCGAAGTACGGCTGACCTTTCTCCAAGAACTTAACGATCGATTCCATAGTTCACGCTCCTCTTTGCATGAAATCTTAATGGCATGGACGTTGAAAACCTATATGGTCTCCCGCTTGCTAAAAGCCCGGGTGCAGGCGGGGTCGGTCCCAGGGGGAGAGAGGGGAGCGGCTGGGTTTGTATCGCATGGGGCCGCTCCCCCTCGGGGGAAAGCGAGGCGATGCGCTACTGCGCGTCCGCCATAGTGTCGGCGAGCTCCTTGTACCAGAGTGCCGACTGCTTGATGTAGCGTTTTTGCGTGTCGAAGTCGATGTAGAACAGGCCGTAGCGCTTGTTATAGCCATTGGCCCACGAGAACTGGTCCTGCAGGCTCCAGATAAAGTAGCCCTGGACGTCGACGCCCTCGGCGCGCGCCTGGAGCACCTTCTCCATGTGCTGGTCGACAAAGTCGATGCGCTCGGGATCGGCGACGATGCCGAGCGCATCGGGCTCGGGGTCCTTGTGGCCCAGGCCGTTTTCGGTGATATAGATGACGGGGAGGTTGGGATAGGTGGCGCTGATGTGCTTGAGCGTGTCGTAGAGGCCTTGCGGGTAGATGAGCCAATCCCAGTCGGTGGTGGGGATACCCGGCATATCGACCTGTTGCCCGACGCCCTTAAACTTAAAGCACGAGGTGCCCTTGTCTCCGGTGCCGTTAAAGCTGTTGGTGGACTCGCCATCGTAGGCGGCGATAAACGCCGACTGATAGTAGTTGAGGCCGAACATATCGTTGCGGGGCGCCGCCTTGGCGAGCTCCTCCATGTCGCTGTCCTCAACCGTAAGTGTGGCGTTGTTGGCACGCAGAATCTCGTTGATGAGTGAGAGGGTGCGCGCGGAGTAGTGACCCAGGAAGGCGCCGTCCATGATGAAGTCGGTGTAGAAGGCGTTGTACAGGTCGGCGGCGTGCTGGTCGGCGGGCGAGTCGGTAGCAGGATATGCCGGCGTCAGGACGTTGACCATGCCAATGCGTCCGCCCAGGTGCTCGGTCTCGTCAAGATCCTTATACAGGTTGACGGCGCGGGCGTGGGCAACGAGCTCGTTGTGCTGGCTCTGGATGCCGCTCGTCACATCAAAGTGATGGTTGGGCGGGAAGTTGCCTTGGATGTATTGGGAGTGCGAGAGGCTGATGAGCTCGTTGATGGTGAACCAATTCTTGACCTCGCGGAACTCGCGGAAGCAGAACTCGGCATAGCGCACATAGGCGTCGACGGTCTTGCGGTTGAGCCAGTCGCCCTGGTTGAACAGGGCGGCGGGGGAGTCAAAGTGATGCAGGGACACATAGGGCTCGACGCCATACTTTTTGCAGCAGGCGAACAGCTCGTGGTAGTGCTTAACGCCCTCGGCGAGGGGTTCGGCATCGTCGCCGTTGGGGAAGATGCGGGTCCAGGCGATGGACACACGAATGGCGTTGAGTCCATGCTCGGCAGAAAGGCGGATATCCTCCTCGTAGCGGTTGTAGAAATCACTGGCCGGGTCGGGCAAAAAGCGACCCTGGGCGACAAGGTAATCGTCCCACATGGTCTTACCCTTGCCTGCCACCTTCGTGGAACCTTCCGTTTGGTACGCGGCGGTTGCGGCGCCCCAAACAAAGCCCTTCGGCAGCTGCTGTACGCGGTTTAGCAAAGACATATGCATACACCCTCTCGTCTCGCTGTTCGATATTGTGCGTTTGCGCTCAGGAGGCTCCCTGGTTAGCGTTCAGCGGTGAAAAAGCCCGATAAACACTATCTTAAAATGATTAGAACCAAAATGAGCACGTGAACATTTGACAATGAGCACGTTAACATCCGGCTGGGATGTATAGAAACAAAACAACTTCAAACAGCCGCGAACGGTTGAATTTGTTCGGTAAGCGGTTTTGATTGACAGAAGTTTTCATGTTGTGGTATATGGCTCGGGTATCATGAGCACGTTATCAATGTATGTACGATGCGCCATGGGCGCGGGGAATAGTTGGGAAGCAGGTTAGCGTGGAAGGCATGGATCAGCAGACAAGGAATGGTCGTTCGGCGAGCGCGGCAGAGGTTGCGGCGCTCGCTGGCGTGAGCCGCCAGACTGTGTCTCGCGTGGTCAACGGTATGCCCAACGTGACGGAAAAGACGCGCAAGCGTGTGCTGGCCGCCATGGAAGAGCTGGGCTTTCGTCCCAATTTTGCTGGAGCGGCGTTGCGCGGCGGGTCGTATCGTTCTATTGGCCTGTGCATGTACAACATCACACGTGTCGGTAACCTGGCGACGCTCGAGGGTATCATGCAAGCGGCGCGCGAGCACGATTTTGCCGTCACTATGATCGAGATGGGCGGCGACAAGCCCTATGCACTTGCCGATGCCTCGCGCCGCATGGTCGAGCGACCCGTCGACGGCATGATTCTCAACATGAACCGCATGGCTCCCGATTTTGAGGAGTTTGTTCCCCAGCCGGGAGTGCGAACGGTCATCCTGTCCATGTATGCGCATCCGCGCTGCACGACGATCGACTCCGACCAGTATGGTTCGTGCGAGCTGTTGACCAATTATCTGCTGGAACATGGTCACTCGAATATGCGGTTTGTGGCGGGTCCGGAAAACTCGATTTCCTCGCGTTTTCGTGAGGCCGGTTGGCGCGATACGCTGGGTCGTGCTCATGTCGATGCCGCTCCGATGCTGCGTGGCGATTGGAGTGCGGACAGTGGGTACGCCATGGGCGAGCGGATTGCGGCCGAGGTGCTTGCCGGCGGGTCGCAGGCGCCGACTGCCGTGCTTGCGGCAAATGACCAGATGGCGCTGGGCGTTATCGCCGCGCTCGAGAACGCGGGCCTGTCCGTGCCCGACGACGTGAGCGTGGTTGGTATCGACGACGCACTCGAGGGACTTGTTCCTCACAATCGGCTGACGACGCTGCGATTTGATTTGCGCGGTGTCGGTAAGCTTGCGTTTGAGGCGGCGATTGGAGAGAGCTCGTCTATCGAGGCGATTCATGTGCCGAGTACGCTGGTCGAACGCTCGACTGTTAGGGACATACGGGGTTAGGTCCTACTCCGTTTGTCTCGATTTGTAACAGGTAGACGGTCAAAAGCGGGCTACGTGTTACAGATTTAGATTCTTCGGAAAGAGCAATCCTGTTCGTCTCAATCTGTAACAGCTAGGACCAAAAAACTCGGCTAGATGTTACAGATCGAGACAAACGGCTCCCGACCAGCCCAAAAACAAAAAGACCGGGGGCGGCGCGCCGTGTGACGTGCCGCCCCCGGCTGAGAAATGGGGACAGGTTATGTGGGCAGGCGACCCCGCCAGCCGCTAGTCCAGACGACGGGTCTGCGCCACGTGCTTATACCAGTATGCGCTTGCCTTGGGTGTGCGCTTCTGGGTTTCAAAGTCAACGTAGAAGAAGCCGTAACGCTTGTTGTAGCCATTGGTCCAGGAGAACTGATCCTGCAGGCTCCACAGGAAGTAGCCGCCCACGTTGACGCCCACCTCCATGGCCTTGAGCAACCAGCGTAGGTGCTGCTCGATGTAGTCGATGCGCGGCTGGTCGTCCACAAAACCGTCCTTGTAGGGGTCCTTGTAGCCCATGCCGTTCTCGGTGATGAAGATCTGCTTGTAGTTGGGGTAGCGCTGCTTAATGTAGACGAGCAGATCGAACAGGCCCTCGGGATAGATGATCCAGTCCCAGTCGGTGGTGGGGATGCCAGGCTTGTTCACATGCTCGCCAATACCCTTAACGCGCCAGCGGCCAGTGCCCTTCTCGCCCGTACCGTTGTGGTGCAGGTCGTTCTCGCCGTCGTAAGCCTTCAGGAAGCGGCACTGGTAGTTGTTAACGCCCAGGTAGTCGTTGTAGAGCGCGGCCTCGCGCATAATCTCGAGGTCCTCGTCCAGGATCTCGATGGTGCCGCCCGAGACGGCAGCCAGGCGGTTAGCGCACTCGAGGGTGTCGGGCGCATAGTCGCCGCGGAAGGTGGCATCGAGCAAGAACTGGTTCTGCAGCACATGCTCGTTGTTGGCGGCCTTGATGTCGGCGGGGTCGTTCTCGTTGAGCGGATACTTAAACTCCAACGACTGAATGACGCCGATCTTGCCCTTAAAACCGCCGTTGTGGAAGGCTAGTACTGCCTTGGCGTGGGCGAGCATCATGTTGTGCTCGCACTGGAAAGCCTCGGCCAGATGCGCCTTGACGCCACCGGGGAAGGTGCCCTCGATGTAGGTGTTGGAGGCGTCGGCCCAGATCTCGTTAAAGGTGAACCAGTAGGTCACCTGGTCGGCGTACTCCTTAAAGCAGAAGGTGGCAAAGTCCACAAAGGCGTCGATGGTCTCGCGGTTGAGGAAATCGCCCTTCTCAAAGAGGGGAAGCGGCGTGTCAAAGTGATGCAGCGTGACAAACGGCTCAACATGGTGCTTATGGCACTCGGCGAAGAGATTGTGATAGAACTGGACACCCTCGGGGTTGATTTCGCCGGTGCCGTTGGGGAAGATGCGGCTCCAGGCAATGGAGAGGCGAATGCCGTTGATGCCAAACTCCTCGCACAGCTCCAAATCGACGGGGTACTGGTTGTAGAAGTCCGAAGCGGGATCGGGGGAGAAGCGCCCCTGGGCCTCCAGGAAGTCGTCCCAGGCAACCTTGCCCTTACCATGAGTGCGGGTCTCGCCCTCTACCTGGTAGGCAGCGGTGGCGCCGCCAAAGACAAAGTCCTCGGGAAACTGCGCAGGCGGGTTGGTGACGCTGGCGGGGTTAACGGACATGATGATCCAATCGTCTAAATCGAAGGGCCAGCCGGCTGTGGATGGTCGGCTGGCCTTGGGCGTTACTTACTTCGAAAGTTGCTCGCTTACGAAGGCGAGAGACTTATCGCCGTTCTGGGAGAGCTCGATGTACTGCTTACCGCGACAGGCGACGCACTTGTTGCCCACGCGCTCGCAGTCCTTCTGCAGGTCGGCCAAGTAGCTGGCAGCCTGCGGGGCCAGGACGACCAGGTCAAAGTCGGGGAGCATGTCGACGTGGTTACCATATGCCTCGGCAGCGGTCTCAAGATTGATGCCGCGCTCCTTGGCGGCCTTGGCCAGCGCGTTGGCGAGCAGGCCCGAGGTTCCGCCACCCTGGCAGAGCACGAGTACGCGCTTGCCGTTGAGGTCGCTGGCGGTCGTTGCCTCAGTGGCGACAGCGGCGGGAGCGGTGGGGGCGTCGGCCTTCACGGCCTCGGCAGCAGCGCCGGCGGCAACGCTCTTGGCGTCAGCCTTGCCCTGGAAAGCGTCGTTGAGCTTGGCGGCCTTCTCGGCGTTCTTGGCGGCGAGCTCCTCCTGGGAGATCTCGGCCTCCTCGGCGCACTTCTGGGCGTCATAGGCGCGGAAGAACGGATAGTACAGAGCGAAGTCGACGACCAGGATAAGGGCGAGCATCACAAAGGCGAGCGGCTGGAAGCCCAGGCCCATGATGGTGCCGATGGGGCCGGGGACAGTCCAGGGCAGGGTGTACATAAAGCCGTTCATGCCCAAGAAGTCGATAAAGATCTTGAGGATCCAGATGTTGGCGATCGGGGCAAAGACAAACGGGACAAAGAAGACGGGGTTGAGCACGATGGGCGCGGCGAACAGCAGCGGCTCGTTGACGGCAAAGCAGACGGGGACGATGGCGGCCTTACCGACGGCGCGCATCTCCTGAGACTTTGCCAGGAAGCAGAACATAAAGACCAGGACGAGCGTGGCGCCGGTGCCGCCCATGCAGACGACGAAGTACTGGGCACCCTGGGTCAGGACAGCGGAAGCGTGCTGGCCAGCCTGGAACGCAGCCAGGTTGTCGGTCATGTTGGCAACGAGAGCGGCGGCGATGGCGGGCTCGACGATCGAGGGGCCGTGGACGCCGACGAACCAGAAGAGGCTCATGGCGCCGTAAATCACAGCGAGGCCGATATAGCCGTCGGCAGCGGTGAACAGGGGCTGGAACACCTGGATGACGCCCTGGGCAAAGCAGAAGCCAAAAGCAGCGCGGAAGACGATGTCAAAAACCCAAAAGACGGTGATGCAGACGGAGAAGGGGATGATGTCCTTGAAGGTCTGCGAGATGTTGGGCGGAACCTGCTCGGGCATCTTGACGGTGATGTTGCGCTTAATGAAGAACTTGTAGATGATGCCGGTCACAAACGCAGCGATGAAGGCGGTCAGCAGGCCCTTGGAACCAAGGTAGGTGGTGTTGAAACCGCTGGCGGCGTCCGTGGCGATCGTGTCGCTCGAAAGGAGCAAGAAGCCGATGATGGCCGCGCACATGCATGAGATAAAGTTAATCTGGTTATTCTTGGGCAGGTCGCGGTTCTGAGCGTCGGCGAAGTGCTTGGCCGTGGTGGCGGCGCAGGCGATGGCCAGGATGCCCATGGAGTAGTTGTAGCACTTCCACAGAGCGTTGTTGATGTCATCGGGCCAGTAGAAACCCCAGATGTTGGGGACCGAGGCTACCAGGCAGAAGATGGACGAGAAGATGATGATGGGGATGACGGAGATAAAGCCGTCGCGGATCGCCTTGAGGTACTTGTTGCGGGCGATCGCGTTGAAAAAGGGCTGACCCTTTTCGATGATGGCGATGAGTTGCTCCATGCAATGCTCCTAAGAGTCGGTGGGTTAGCAACGATGGTAGCTTTTGACGTTCGGTTGCCAAAATGTTGACGTTGCCATTTTGCGACACAAAAAAAGATGCGAACCGGTGGTCCCTGTGCCTGTGGACCGTCGATTCCATGTGCGTAAACGTTTGAGCCGCCCGGAGGCTCTGTGTTTGCACAATGGCAACGTTAACATTTGATCGACAAAAGCCGTTCGGGGAAGCAAAAATGTCGGTGAACGGTAGGTTTTGGGTGGTGAGCGTATGGTGGGGGAGGCGTTGGATATACTTGAAGGCGTTAAAAATGACTGCGCAAGGTGCCACCAATGGCATCGTTGACATAGAAAGATCGACCTATGGCCGCTGTTAAAAAATCGGTATCCGTCAAAGACGTAGCGCGCCTCGCGGGCGTCTCGGAGCAGACGGTCTCGCGCACCGTGCACGATTCGCCCAGCGTGCGCCCCGAGACCAAGGAACGCGTGCGTGCCGCCATGCGCGAGCTGGGGTATCGCCCCAATTTTGCCGGTCGATCGCTGCGCCGCGGTAAGTTTAAGACCGTCGGCGTCGCCATGTTCAACATTACCGGCACCGGCAATCTCGACCGTATGGAGGGCTTTGCCGCCGCCGCCGATAAGCACGGCTATGCCATCACCCTCACTAAAGTAGATGGACATCCCTATACCCTCGAGAGTGCATCGTCGCGTATGAGCGCGCTGCCGGTAGACGGCATGGTCGTGATCATGAATCGCATGCCGGCGGACTTTGGCACCTTCGAGCCGCTGCCCGGCATGCAGACGGTGCTCGTTACGATGCTGGAGCACCCGCTCTGTTCAACGGTCGATAACGACCAGTTCGATTGCTCGCGCCAGGTGGTCGAGTACTTGCTGGAGCGGGGGCACAAGACCGTGCACTTTATCTCGTGTCCCGAGCGCTCGCTTTCGGGCATGCGGCGCGAGGAAGGCTGGCGTGAGACATTGCGTGCGCATGGCATTGAGCCCCCGCAGCTCGTGCGCGGCGACTGGACAGCGCAGAGTGGATATGCTGCCGGCCAGGTGCTTGCGGATGATCCGACCTGCACGGCCATTTATGCCTCCAACGACGCCATGGCCTACGGCTGCATCCGTGGGCTCGAGTCGCGCGGGAAGTGCGTGCCCCAGGACGTGAGCGTGGTGGGTGTTGACGATAGCCTGGGCGATATCGTGCCCGACCGTCGCCTGACCACGGTGCGCTTTGACAACAAGCGCGTCGGCATGTGGGCGGTCGACAAGATTGCCGGCGCCGAGGGCGTTGAACCCGGTGTGGAGCACATGCTGTTTCCGGGCGTGCTCGTCGAGGGCGATACGGTGCGCGATGTACGCTAGGGCGCGGATCTGTTTGGGTTGCCGCTAATTGTGTTCGATATTGTTCAAATTGGTTTAAAAACCGTTCACGGGCGAAAAGTGACCGTTCATAGCTCGAAATCACGTTTTGCGCTGTTCTTTTTTGTTTGAATGTTAATGTTTCTGCCATACAGAACGCAGCGCGTATGCCCGGACGCGATGCTCTCCATTGGTTCATATGTGAAAGGAACGCAATATGGCAACCAAAGAAGAAATCTCGATGGTTGGATTCGAGATTGTCGCATACGCAGGTGACGCCCAGACCGATCTGCTTGCAGCGCTCGATGCTGCTCGCGAGGGTGACTTTGAGAAGGCCGAACAGCTGCACAAGGATGCCAGCGATGCACTTATCGGCGCCCACGACACGCAGACCAAGCTGCTTTCGCAGGAGGCCGGCGGCGGCGAGATGGAGATGACCTTCATCATGGCTCACGCTCAGGACACCCTCATGACCACTATGATCTTGGAGAAGCAGGCCCGCTTTACCATCGATGCCTACAAGCGCATCGCCGAGCTCGAGGCCAAGCTCGCCTAACGAGCCCTCACAACCAAGTCCCCTTCCAAAAGCCCTGCCGCTACCCGCGGTAGGGCTTTTTCTGTTCTCCTTCCCGCAACTCATCCCGAGATAGTCATTGGGGACGTTCTTAAACGACTAGTCATTGGGGACAGTCTTGGTGCGCTCCGTTCATCCTCCCGTTCGATTTTTGCTCGGTGGGTATACTTCCTTTCGCATTAAACGCCGGACTGAGGAGGTATCCAAATGCCGGATAACGGGTCAATACAAAAAAGAGGCGCGCACGAGATGGCTCATGGGCGTCCTGTCCAGATAACCGAGCACACGACGGTAACCGAGCTGCAGCCCAGTCTGTCCGATGTCGTGTGCGCAAAAAAAAGCTGCAGATTGGCTTTATCGTTGCGCTCGTGGTCCTGGCGCTGCTGTCGGGCTTTGTAGCTCGTCCGCATTTCGCCGATACCAAAACTTGGGACTCCACCATCGAGGTCATCGATCAAAAGAAAGGAAACGTACTGGCGCTCACGACCTCGTGCGTGGCGCTGTCTGCGGGCATTACCGCGCTGCCGGGTGATACGGGAACGCCGGTCGCCGAGCAGCTCGCGCAGCTTTCAGGCAACCTTGGTATCGTGCTTGCCGTGCTATACCTAGAGAAATATTTGCTCACGATTTTGTGGTCGGTTGGCCTGGGCATCTTAATCCCGTTTGCATTGGTGCTCTTTGCGGTGTCGCTCGGCATTCACGGGCGCTGGAGCACGAGCGCTGTCCTGCGCCGTGTGGCGACGCGCGTGCTGGTGGTTGCCGTGATCGGCATGGCGCTCGTGCCCGCGAGCGTATGGGTGTCGCAGAAGGTCGATGAAACGTATCGCGTAAGTATTGAGCAAGCTGAGCAAAAGGCTGCGGAGGCTGCGGACGCGGCCGACACCACGGACAAGCCAGCCGAGACCAGCTCAAAATCGAACAAGAAAAAATCCGAGGCCACGGAGTCCAAAAACGTGCTCGAGCAGTTGACTGATGGGGCCTCGAGCCTTGTTACGTCGGTGACCAGCGGCGCCAAGCAGATGACCGATGAGATCGTGCGGCAGGTGACCGATCTGATTGAAGGCGTCATCGTGATGATCGTGACTTCGTGCGTTATCCCGCTGCTGGTGCTCGTGGCGTTTCTGTGGCTGGGACACGTACTGCTGGGGATCGATATTTCCGGCCCGGCGAACTATTTGACGGGCCGCTTTCTGAGTGCTCCGTCCAAGCACGCCAAAAAGGGTGGGCAGTCCGAGTAGCTAAAACAGCTGTATATACCGGGGAATACTGCCGAAGGGCGGCCGAGACACGTTCTCGGCCGCCCTTTTGTTTGTTGAACACATGGTCGCTACGTCCGCGCCCGGCTCAAACGGTCAGCAATCATCCGTAAACGGTATTTGTTCAAAAAAGAACAAAGATAAACAAATAGTTGTTGCAGTTACTGTTCGAATGTGTTCAAATAAACATGAACAGTGAAGAACCGCACATTCAGATGCCCGGACCTGAACGCGATTCAACACTTCCAAACAGAAACTACGCACCTGCGTATCTCTCAAGGAGGATGTCATGAGGGTTGTAATCGCTTCCGATGCCGACGGTATGTCGATGAAGGAGTCCATCAAGGAGATGCTCATCGCCGACGGTCACGAGGTCGTCGACTATTCCGAGACCCCTGCCGCGGACTTTGTCGATTCCGCGACCGCCGTTGCCAAGGACCTGCTGGAGCACAAGGATTCCCAGGGCTTCGCATTCGATAAGTACGGCGTCGGCTCCTATATGGCCGCCGTCAAGATTAAGGGCATGGTCGTCGCCAACATTTCCGACGAGCGTTCCGCCTACATGACCCGCGAGCACAACGGCTCGCGCATGGTCACCATGGGCCCGGGCGTTGTGGGCACCGAGGTCGCCAAGAAGATCGCCCGCGAGTTCCTGCGCGCCCAGTACGCCGGCGGCCGTCACCAGATCCGTGTCGACATGCTCAACAAGATGGCCTAACGAGAGCCACCGAGAACTCGAACTTCTACCTCAACTTGTGAATTCAGACGAAAGGACGTTCTGATGAAGAAGACCATCGCAATCGGTTGCGACCATATCGTTACGGACGAGAAGATCTATCTGGCCGACCGCCTGGAGCAGGCTGGCTACAAGGTGCTCGACTGCGGCACCTACAGCCACACCCGTACGCACTACCCCATCTACGGTAAGGCCGTGGGCGAGGCCGTTGCCAGCGGCAAGGCCGACTTTGGCGTGGCCCTGTGCGGCACCGGCATCGGCATCACCAACGCCGTCAACAAGGTTCCCGGCGCCCGCTGCGCCCTGGTTCGCGACATGACCTCTGCCCTGTATGCCCGTCGCGAGCTCAACGCTAACATCGTTGGCTTTGGCGGCAAGATCACCGGCGAGTTCCTGATGGCCGATATCATGCTTGCCTTCCTGGAGGAGCCCTACGAGAAGACCCCCGAGCACGATGCCCTGATCGCCAAGATCGATGCCTGCAATAAGGCCGACGCCGAGGCTCAGGCCGACCCGCACTTCTTTGACGAGTTCCTCGAGAAGTGGGACCGCGGCGAATACCATGATTAGCGGGTATCCGGCGTAATTAACTAGTCAGTTGACGGCTCGCGTTTCTGTGATGGGGCGCGGGCCGGTTTTCTATCAGCCCTATTGACTTGGCGGGCTGTCGTAAGAAAGGGAAGGCTCCTATGGAGTTTGTTCTTGATAACGGTTCTATTCGCGTAGCACTGAGCACGGCTGGCGGATCGTTCACTTCTATTGCGGCCAACGGCCGTGAGTACCTGTGGCAGGGTGACCCGGCGGTCTGGTCGGGCCAGGGACCCATTTGTTTCCCGATCTGCGGCGGCCTTCGTGACGGTCGCGCAATGACCATGGGCGGCCGCGAGGTCAAGCTTGCCCGTCACGGCTTTGCTCGCAAACAGGAGTGGAAGCTCGAGGAGCAGGGCGACAACATGGTCGCGCTGAGCCTAAGCTCTGCCGACCATGCCGAGTTGCTCGATCAGTACCCGTATCCGTTTAAGATCGTTGCTCGTTACACGATCGATGCGGAGAAGGTGGCCGTGTCGTACGAGGTGACCAATGAGGGCACCGAAGACATGCCGTTCTTTGTGGGCGGTCACCCTGGCTTTAAGTGCCCGCTTGACGAGGGCGAGTCCTATGACGACTACGAGCTCCGTTTTGAGCAGCGCGAGGCCGCCGAGCTCTGTACTGCCGTTCCCTCGACGGGCCTGATTGATGTTGAGCATCGCAGCAAGAACCCGATGGTTGGCCATGACCTGCCGCTGACCCACGAACTCTTTGACTTCGCAGAGACCATCTTTGACGTGCTCGAGAGCCGCGTGGTTACGCTGACCAAGAAGACCGAGGACAAGGGCGTGCGCCTGACGTTCCCCGATATGCCGTACCTGATTGTGTGGAGCAAGCCCGAGGGCGACTTTGTGGCTGTTGAACCGTGGGGTGGTCTGTCCACCTGCTCCGATGAGGACGATATTCTGGAGCACAAGCGTGGCTGCCTGGTGGCCAAGCCGGGAGAGACCGTTGCCCGCGGTTTTGAGATCGAGATCCTTTAACGAGTTATCGTATGTTTGGGGCGGGTTATGCCGCCCCGGAACAGGAGTTCAACATGATTCTGACCGTTACCATGAACCCGTCGATTGATACGCGCTATCAGCTCGACAAGCTGATCATCGACGACGTGAACCGTGTGACGCCCGAAAAGACCGCTGGCGGCAAGGGCCTCAACGTGAGCCGTGTGCTGCTGCAGTTGGGCGACGATGTGCTCGCGACCGGTCTGCTCGGCGGACACATGGGTGCCTATATGGCCGAGCTTATGGATGCCGACGGCGTCAAGAACGACTTTGTGCCCATCGCCGGTGAGACGCGCATTTGCCTGAATATTCTGCACGAGGGTAATCAGACCGAGCTTTTGGAGAGCGGCCCGCAGATCGCCCCGGCCGAGCTCGAGGCCTTTACGGCCAAGTTTGCCGAGCTTGCCGCCAAGGCAGATGTCGTGACGCTTTCGGGCTCGCTGCCGCGTGGCGTCGATGCCGGCTACTATGCCGAGCTCGTCAAGATCGCCGAGGAGGCGGGCGCCAAGGTGCTGCTCGATACCTCGGGTGCATCGCTGGAGGCCGCGCTGGAGTCCGACGCTAAGCCTGAGCTCGTAAAGCCCAACCTGACCGAGATTAACGGCCTACTGGGTACGTCCTTTACGACCGATGATGTCGATGCTCTGCGCGAGGCGCTTGCCGCCGATGACCGTTTTGCCGGTATCCCCTGGGTTGTCGTTTCGATGGGCGCTGCCGGTTCGGTGGGCTTCCATGAGGGCCGCGCGTTCCGCGCCAAGACGCCCGCGATTGCGGCTGTGAACGCGACGGGTTCCGGCGACTCGACCATCGCCGGCTTTGCACATGCCATTGCTGCTGGTGCCGACGACGTCACGGTGCTCAAGACCGCCAATACCTGCGGCAAGCTCAACGCCATGGATCCCAAGACCGGCCACCTGGTCATGGACCGCTGGGACGAGGTCTACAACAGCGTTGTCGTGACTGAACTGTAGGGTTACGCGGTTTTACCAAACCGCGTAACGGCGCGACGCTGCAAACGCCCCTAAGCGGCAATCTGACGTTCAATCGTCGGGCATGACCAAAAGGTCAATGCCCTCCTCTTTCACGTCACCTTGCTCGCTTAGGGGCGTTTTCGCTGTCGTTGCCAAGACACCGGCGTTGCCTTGGTCGCAAGTAGTCATTGGGGACGCTCTTTAATGACTAGTCGTTTAAGAACGCCCCTTAAGAATGACCCCAATGACTACACTCAAAAACGGCGCCCGTCGGCGATGTTGCCGGCGGCGTTGTCGTGTAGACGCCATTTGTTGAGTGCGTGCGTTCGAGCTCGCGTGCTACAGCGAGTCGATAAAGCGCTGCTGGGCGGCGCGTCCCGCCTCGTCCCACTTAAAGACGCCGGCGTTGTCGAGCACGTGGCCAAACACCACGCCGACCTCTTCGTGCAGGATGTCGATGGCGTTGTCGGTCGTAAGCTCGTCGGCGCGGCGGGCAAAGACGTCCTCGGCCCACGCGGCATGGCTGCGACAAAGATCATCGATCTCGAGCGCACCGGCAAGATCGTAGCTGGCATCGACCTTGGCTGCCAGCAGATGCTCACGGACAGCGCCAAGCTCGGGAACCAGGCGCGGCGGAAGAATGGCCAGGCCCATGACCTCGATCAGGCCGATGTTCTCCTTCTTGATGTGGTGGTACTCAGCATGCGGGTGGAATACGCCCAGCGGATGCTCGTCAGTCGTGATGTTGCAGCGAAGCGCCAGGTAGGCCTCGTAGACTTCGCCGCCGGCATTGCCGCGCGAGTCGACGCGGCGGATGACGGGCGTCACGGTGTTGTGCGCCACGCCGTCGGCTGTGTGCGCGATGACGCCCACGGACTCATCGGTCCACTCGCGCCAGGCGAGGATAATCTTCTCGGCGGCGTCGAGCAGCTGGGCGCGGTCGTGCGAGCGCAGTCGCAGCACCGAGAGCGGCCACTGCAACACGGTACCGCTGACCTGGTCAAAGCCGGGCACGCTAAACTGCGAGACCTCGGCGGCATGCATCATGGGGAACTCGTGTGCGCCGCCCTGGAAGTGGTCGTGCGACAAGATCGAGCCGCCCACGATAGGCAGGTCGGCGTTGGAGCCAATAAAGTAGTGCGGGAACAGGTCCACAAAGTCGAGCAGGCAGGTCAGGCCCTTGCGGTCGACGTGCATCGGACGATGCTCGGAGCTCATGGCAATGCAGTGCTCGTTAAAGTACGCGTACGGGCTGTACTGGAAGCCCCAGCGCTCGCCGTCGAGCTCAATGGGGATAACACGCAGATTCTGGCGGGCGGGGTGGGCGCCGCCGTCGGCTGCGGCGGAGCGTCCAGGGTAGCCCTCGTTCTCGATGCACAGCTGACAGGCGGGATACTTCTCGCCCGTGTTTTTGGCGGCGCCGGCCGCGGCAATGTCGCGCGGGTCCTTCTCGGGCTTCGACAGGTTGATGGTGATTTCCAGGTCGCCCCAGTTGGTGGGGGTGCTCCATTTGATGTTGCGCGCGATGGCGGCACGGCGCACGTAGCCGGCGTCGCAGCACAGGCCGTAGAACCAATCGGTCGCGGCGCGGGGCTCGTTGACGCCCATGCGGCCGTTGAACTCCTCGTTTACAACCGAAGGCCTCGGCATGAGCGCGCCCATGATGCGCATGGCGATACGGTCGCGGCCCGATGCCGTGTCCTCGGCAGCACCGTTGGCAACAGCCGCCTCGGCAAGCGCGGCAAGTGTGCCTTCAAGGTCAAAGTTGGGCAGGGTGTCGGGGTGCAAGAGCGAAATCTTCTCGATCTTGAGCGCCCAGGCCATGTCGAGCGCCGGGCCCGTAGCACCGATGCACTCGAGAATGGTGTTATACGCCCAGATGCGATCGTCCTGGCCGATCATCGATCGGTGGATAGCGTACTCGATCAGGTTCTGCGCGGCCTCGCGCACGTCAGTCATTACAGCCATGCCGCGTAAGCCCCCTTGTCAGAAATTGCGTAGTGGCGGGCAGAGCCCTCGCCCAGCCAGCTGTTCATCTTGGTGATGAAGGTATCGACCAGATCGAGCGGCACGAAGGCCTGGATGGTACCGCCAAAGCCGCCGCCGTGAATACGAACGGCGCCACGGCCGTCGAGCACATGCTCGGCAAGAGCAAGTGCGTACATGGAAGGCTGCTCGGCACCCAGTTTGGCAACAACATTCTGCAGGTACATGGCAGAGCTGGCGCCGGACTCGCGCGTCAGGACCAGGAACTGATCGATGTCGCCGGCGTTCAGGGCCGCCCAGCGCTTATCGACCAGGCCATTCTCGTACCAGTAGTGAACGGCGCGCAGGCAGGCACGGTCGCCCAGCTTGGCGCGCAGCTCGGGGAGCTTGGCGTCAAAGTCCGCCACGTTTATCTCGCACAGGCGTGCCTTGCCAAACTCGGCAGCGACGTCCTGCATCTCGCGCGGAACGGCGGCGTAGTCGTCGGTAGCTGCCACATGGTCGGCGCCAACCTTAACGAGCACGAGCGCATAACCGTGATCCTCAAAATTGAGCTCGAGCTTCTGGGTTTTAGGCTGAGCCTGGTCCTCAAAGTCCATGTAGGCAAGGCCGCCCAGGCACACAGCGGCCTGGTCCATCAGACCGCAGGGCTTGCCGTAATAGTTGTTCTCGGTGCGCTGGCTCATCTGGGCGAGGGCGACGGGCTCGATGGCGGGCGCGCCCCAGAGCGTCTCCATGGCACGACCGTACGCGGCCTCGACGGCGGCAGAGCTGGAAAGGCCGCCACCCGAGGGGACGGAGCAAGTGAAGGCGAAGTCGAAGCCGTGGGGCTCAACACCAAGCGCTGCGATTTCGTGGGCCATGCCGCGGACGAGGCTCGCGGACGTGCCCTTCTCGGACTCCTGAACGTCTAGCGTGTCGAGTGCGATCTCAAACGTGGGATAGCCCTCGTCGGCAACACGAACCTTGTTGGTGTCGGTCGCCACGGCAATGCCGTCGACAGCGACATCGAGCGAGCCGGCGATAACGTGGCCGCCCTCGTGGTCGGTGTGGTTGCCACTGATCTCGGAACGGCCGGGTGCGTGCACATAGAGCACCTGGCGGTCGCCGATGGGGCCAAACTCCTCCTCAAACAGCTTGGTGAGCGTGGCGAGTGTCTTTTCGTCGGGGGTGGTCATGGGAGTCCTTTCCTTGGCGCGTACGGGTGAGTTTTGCGTCGTTATGAGTACGTTAACAACTTGAAGCGGCATGAACCCAAGTGTTCACGATACCGCACGTTACGGGCTATGTTAACGTACTCATAACACATCGCTTGTCACTTTTTGAGAATCTGGTAATCGGTAGAAATACAGCCGTGAACGGTACTGTCGTATGGACTTATAAAGCAGAAGAGATGCAGGTCGAAAAAGTAGAGTACGTTAACATGCGTCCGACGATAGCGGGCCTCGGCGCGGGATGTATTTCTGCCCGGGCCGGCATTCACGCTATTCAGATCTCGCAAGGGTGAAGGTGATCCTGTGGCAAGGCGCCCGTCCAACGATACAGGTACGCGTCCGGTTTCCATGGCCGACGTCGCCCGCGCTGCTGGCGTTTCGCAGCAGACGGTTTCGCGCGTCGCCAACGGCTTGCCCAACGTGAACGAGCAGACGCGCCAGCGCGTGCAGGCCGCCATGCAAGAGCTCGGCTTTCGTCCGAGTTATGCCGGTCGCTCGCTGCGCGACGGTCGTTACCATTCGGTCGGCCTGTGCGTCAACGATGTCACCAAGTTTGGCAACCTCTCAATGATCGACGGCATCGCCAGCGCTGCTCGCGAGCATAATTGCGCCATCACGCTGGTCGAGATGTCCAAGACCGAGGAGTTTTCGCTTGCCGAGGCAACGCGTCGCATGGCCGCACTGCCCGTGGACGGCATCATTATCGGCATGAGTCGCATGGCGCCTGATTTTGAGACGTTTGATCCACTGCCGGGCATTGGTACGGTCATCGTTACCATGTACGCGCATCCGCGGGTGACCACGGTCGATTCCGACCATTACGGCTGCTCGCTCTTGCTTATGGATCACCTGTTTGAGCTGGGGCACGAGCAAATTCGCTATATTGGCGGCCCGTCGTTCTCGGTTGACGAGCAATTTCGTCGCGCCGGTTGGCAGGATGCACTCGAGCGTAAGCACATCGAGCCGGCAGAGCCGCTCGAGGGAGACTGGTCTGCCAACAGCGGTTACGAGGCCGGTAGGTATCTGGCCGAACACGACCGCACCATGACGGCGATTTACGCGGCAAACGATCAGATGGCAAATGGCGCAATTGCAGCGCTGCGCGATAGCGGCTTGCGCGTGCCCGAGGACGTAAGCGTGGTGGGCGTCGATGACTCGCTCGACGACTTTGTCGCGCATAACGAGCTCACGACCGTTCGATTCGATTTGCATCAGCGGGGACGCGAGGTGTTCGAGCATGCGGTTCCCGAGGCGGGTACGGCGGGCAAAACCGTCGCCATTCGCATTCCCGGTCAGCTTATCGTTCGACATACCACGGCAGCGCCTCACGTATAGTTTGTGCAGGTCAACGGCGGTATATTCCGCCTCAATAACAATCGATAAGGATGCTGGCAGATAGCCGTGGCTATGAAGACGAGTGTTATGATAGACGGGTTCTTTTGTCTATCTAGGAGGCTTTGCCTGATGGAGATCACCAAGGATATCCGCTACATTGGCGTCGACGATCACGACATCGACCTGTTCGAGGGCCAGTACGACGTGTCCGAGAACGGTATGGCATACAACAGCTACGTTATCTTGGGCGATAAAATCGCTGTCGCCGATTCAGTTGACGGCGGTTTTGTTGACGAGTGGCTCGGCAACCTCGAGGCCGCGCTCGACGGCCGTACGCCCGACTACCTGGTTGTCCATCACATGGAGCCCGATCACTCCGCCGGCATTGCTGCCTTTATGGAGCGCTATCCCCAGGCGCAGATCGTGGCAAGCATGGGCGCCTTCCGCATGATGGTCAACTACTTTGGCACCGACTTCCCCGAGCGCAAGATGGTCGTCAAAGAGGGCGATGTGCTCGATCTGGGCGGCCACAGCCTGACCTTTATCGGCGCCCCCAACGTTCACTGGCCCGAGGTGCTGTTCTCTTACGAGGCCACCGACAAGGTGCTCTTTAGCGCCGACGGCCTTGGCAAGTTTGGTGCCAACGACATCGAGGATCCCGAGGGCTGGGCTTGCGAGGCTCGCCGCTACTACTTTGGCATCGTCGGTAAGTTCGGCAAGTTCGTACAGGCCGTGCTCAAGAAGGCCGCCGACCTGGACATCCAGATCATCTGCCCGCTCCACGGCCCCGTGCTGACCGAGAACCTGGGCTATTACCTCGATACCTATAACACCTGGTCGAGCTATCAGCCCGAGGACGAGGGCATCACGATTGCCTATGCGAGCGTGTATGGCCATCTGAAGGCTGCCGTCGAGGAACTCGCATCTGCGCTTGAGGCTCGCGGCCAGAAGGTTTCCGTCTTTGACCTGGCTCGCGACGATATGGCCGAGGCCGTTGAGGATGCGTTCCGCTATGACCGTCTGGTGCTCGCCTCCATCACCTATCAGGGCGAGATCTTCCCGTTCATGAGCACCTTTATCCACACGCTTGCCGAGCACGCCTATCAGAACCGTACGGTGGCGCTTGTCGAGTCCGGTTCCTGGGCGCCTGCAGCGGCCAAGATTATGACCAAGGAGCTCGAGGGTATGAAGGACATCACCCTGACGCAGAACAAGGTGACTGTGCTGGGCTCGCTCAACGAAGCCTCGCGCGCTCAGATCGAGGCCCTCGCCGACGAGCTGTCCAAGTAGCGATATTTCGCTTTTAACGAGCAAAACCACCACAAAGGGGACAGGCACCTTTGTGGTGGTTTTTGTTTAAGCGCTGGCGATGATGAGAGCTGGACGTGCGTTGTCGGCGGTGTCGGCGATTGAGGTGGCGACGGCATGATCGGGGTCACGGTCCATCACGATGGTGTCAACGTCGGCAAGCTCGGCAAAGCGGTACATGCCGCGTCCGTTAACCTTGCTGGCGTCCATGAGGGCGACGCTTTGATGGGCCGCGGCGATCATGGCCGTTTTGGTCTCGGCCATCTGGGGAAAGTCGGTCGTAAAGCCGCAGCCGGGAACAAAAGCGCCGGGGCACATGACGGCCAGATCGGCATGGACCATTTGGAGCGCCTGCATGGTGAGCGGTCCGTACAGATAACGATGGCCTTTGCGCAGCGCCCCGCCCAGCATGACGACATCGACCGAGGGCATGCTCTCGTCGATGTAATCGGCAATAGTAATGTCTGCCGTGATGACGGTGATACCGTCGCGCTGATCGAGGAGCCGGACGAACTCGAGCGCCGTGGTGCCCGAGTCGACGAGCAGCGTGTCGCCGTCATTGACGAGCTCGATGGCGCTTTGTGCGATGGCCTGCTTGGCGGCGACGTTGACATTGATGCGGCGATCCTGCGTGGAAACGGTCAGGCGCTTGTGAAGCGATACGGCACCACCATGTGTGCGGCGCAGTTTGCCTGCTTCGGCGAGCGCGTCCAGGTCGGCGCGAGCGGTGACGGAGGACACGCCAAAGGTCTGGGCAATTTCTGCCACCTGAACGGAGGCGTTATGCTCGAGCATCTCCATGATGGCGGCACGACGCTCATCGGCGAAGGCTCGGGTTGTCGCATGGGCCATAGCTGTTCCATTCTCGGCCAAATTTGCAGGAATTGTGTTGACTCTATTTTCGTTCATTTTCTTTTTGAGTAAGAAAACACCTTTCGATTACTTATCTTTTCTATAAAAGAAAGACGCTGAACGCTCAAAATTCAATATCGAACATGTCCACTCGGCTCAAATTCCTTCCGTTTACTTTTCAAAAACGACTGTATTGACCTGCATGGGCTCAATATCTCGCGCGTGTAAAGCCGCTGAATTTCATACAATGAGCGCAGTAAAACGCAAGGTAAAACGCCTTGTGAACAACTACGCCCGATGTCCAGATGCGGGCGAGGGAGAGGAGCAAACGCTCATGGCACTTGTTACCACCGAAAAGATGCTCAAGGACGCTCAGGCCGGCCACTACGCCGTTGGCGCGTTCAACGTCGAGAACCTCGAGTTTGTTATGGCCGTTCTGGCCGCTGCCGAGGAGACCAAGTCCCCCGTCATCATGCAGACCACCCCGGGCACCATCAAGACCGCTGGTCTGGACTACTTCTACGGCATGGTCAAGGCTGCCGCCGAGCGCGCTTCCGTGCCCGTCGCTCTGCACCTCGATCACGGCGATGGCTATGACCGCTGCATGCAGGCTTTCCGCACGGGCTACACCTCTGTCATGATCGACGGCTCGCACGAGTCCTTCGAGGACAACATCGCTCTGACCAAGTCCGTCGCCGACGCTGGCCGCGCCATGGGCGTGCCCGTCGAGGCTGAGCTTGGTAAGGTTGGCGGCAAGGAGGACGACGGTCCCGCGGTTGAGGGCGAGAGCCCCTACACCGATCCTGCTGAGGCCAAGGAGTTCGTCGAGCGTACCGGCTGCACCTCGCTGGCCATTGGCGTTGGCACCAGCCACGGTGTGTACACGAGCGATCCGCACATCGAGCAGTCCGTGGTCAAGGCCATTCGCGACGCCGTCGACGTGCCGCTGGTTCTGCACGGCACCTCCGGTGTGCCCGATGAGCAGGTTGCCGAGGCTGTGAAGAACGGCATCTGCAAGGTTAACTACGCCACCGAGCTGCGTCAGGCCTACACCAAGGGCTTCATGGCCTACATGGCCGAGAACCCTGCCTGCTTCGATCCCAAGAAGCCGGCCAAGGAGGGTATGCGTGAGATCACCGAGCTGGTTAAGATTCGCATGACCAACCTTAACTCTGTGGGCAAAGCAGAGTAACAGCAAGGGTACTCCGACTCGCTACATATCCCGGGGAGGGACGAGGGCTTAGTTCCCCAATCGTCCTCGGGCATGCAAAAAGCCTCGCTGCGCACTTCGTGCGGCGAGGCTTTTTGCCCCCTGCGGAAAGATTGGGGAACTAAGCCCTCGTCCCTCCCAAGTTGACCTGCTCGAGGTCGTCGCCCTTGTGGCGTTAGGGCGGAAAGGATGGGGCGCGAGGGGCGCTTTGTTGGTGGGGGCTAGTATGCCCTTGCTTGGTTGGGGAATGCCTGGTCTAGTGAGGCTTGGAGTTTTTCGAAGGATGTCTGCAGGTTGAGGTGTTGGTCTGCAGAGCGTTTGGCTTTTGTGGTGGGGGAGTCGAGGAGGCCGTTTCTCTGTGTCGGGGGGAAGGAGAAAAGGTTTGCATGTTTTAGGGATGGCTGCTGTGTTGCGTCATTGGAAGAATGCATGCTTATGCGGCCTCCTCGATGTCCACCAAAAGGTTGCGCACGGGGTGTGCTGCTAGGTCCCGTGCGTTGGCAGTATTATGCCGCGGCTGCTGCAAAGAAGCGCTAAAGAAAGGCTTAATCAGGTTTGATGTAACAATGAAACCGCAGGTCAAAGCTATTGCATAACACTTTTGAAAGGTTTTGGGCTTAAGGGCTTTCTAAGGTTTGTGGCGCGGATGTGGCTCGCCTGTGTGGGGCGTGTGGATGGCTCGTTCCTAGCGCTGCGGCTCTGCGGCGCGCACCTGCTCGACGACCTTTTCCATCGTGGCGTCGATGCGGTCTTTCTTGAGCTCACATTCCCAGATGGTTATGGGTGTCCAGCCCATTTGAGTGAGTGCTGCCACGGCAGCGCGGTCGCGCTCGACGTTGCGACGGAACTTTGCCTCCCAAAACTCAACGTTGCGCTTGGGCTGGCTAGGGTTGCACTTGGGGCAGCGGTGCCAAAAGCAACCATTGACGAAGATGGCGATCTTGCGCCCGGGAAAGGCGATGTCGGGCTTGCCGGGAACCTTCCATTCCAAGCGATAGCCCGTAAGGCCCGCGGCCCGTAGGCGCTGACGTACGAGCAGCTCGGGCTTGGTGTTGGCGCGCTTGTTGCCCTTCATGGACTTTTTGATGGCGGCGCGACGGCGCACGAGCTCACGCTCATCGGTGGAAAGGTCCGAGGTGTCGATGCCGTCGAGTAGGCCGGGCTTGGGACGCTTCTTGCTACGGCGCTTAGGTGCGCGCTTGGGTTTGGTGGCGAGCTCGTCGGTCGTGGTGGCCTCGGCGTCGTTGGCAGAGCCGTTGGCCTCGAGCCGATCTTCCTTCAGCTCAATCAGGGCATCAATGAGCCCCTTGTCGGCGGGCATCCACTCAACCGTGGCAAGCGAGGTGCGCGGAATCCAGCGGATATCGAGTTGGCGGTCGTGCTTCTGGGGCTCGCCGGACTCTTTGGCCAGCGAGCAGTAGTAGCACTCCATGGAGAGATGAAAATCGGGGTAGTCGTACTCAACGGTGTAGAAATCGCGCAGGTTGGTGACTTTTACCTGCAGCTCTTCCATGAGCTCGCGGCGTACGGCGTCCTCGGGCGTCTCGCCGCGCATGAGCTTGCCACCGGGGAACTCCCAAAGCCCCTGCATGTCGCCGTAGCCGCGCTGCACGGCAAGCAGCTCATCGGATCCTTCCTTGCGAATGATCCCAACAGCAACATGAACAGTCTTCAACAGGAGTCCTCTCTTAGCATCAACACGTGACAGGCTAGTTACCCGTACCTTACACAACGGTAAGGCAAGCGTAAGCCATATCGATGGTAGCCGACTCGTCTTCTTGCGACTATAGATGCCGTAGACTAATCGCAAGAAAGGACTCGGTATGCAAACCACGCACATGGCGACCCCGGTACTGGAGGTCGCGCATCTCGAAAAGGTATATGGAGCGCTGGGCAACGTGACCCGTGCGCTCAACGACGTCAGCTTTACCGTCAACCGCGGCGAATTCGTTGGCATCATGGGCGCTTCGGGTTCGGGCAAGTCGACGTTGCTCAACTGCGTGTCGACCATCGATAGCGCCACGAGCGGCACCATCCGCATCAACGGACAGGACGTAACACGCATGAAGCAGGCTAAGCTTTCGCAGTTCCGCCGCGAGGAGCTCGGCTTTATCTTCCAGGACTCCAACCTGCTCGATACGCTCACGGCACGCGAGAACATCGCCCTGCCGCTCACCATCGCCCGCACAAACTCGGCAGAGATCTCGACCCGCGTGCAGGATGTGGCAGCGCGCCTGTCCATCAGCCAGGTGCTCGACAAGTATCCCTACCAGATGTCCGGCGGTCAGCAGCAGCGCGTTGCCGCGGCTCGCGCGCTCGTCACCGACCCCACCATGATCATGGCCGACGAGCCCACCGGCGCCCTCGATTCCAAGAGCGCCCGCCTGCTGCTCGAGAGCCTGGAGGCCCTTAACCGCCGCCTACGCGCCACCGTGCTCATGGTCACGCACGACAGCTTTGCCGCCAGCTACACGAGCCGTGTGCTGTTTATTCGCGACGGCAAGATCTTCACCGAGCTGCGCCGCGGCGACACCGACCGCCGAGAGTTCTTCGACCGCATTATGGAGGTCGTTGCCATGATGGGCGGTGAGGGCTCCGATGCTCTGTAAACTCGCTTGGGGCAACGTCCGCCGCGCCGGCCGCGACTACCTCGTCTACCTTTTGACGCTCACCCTGGGCGTCACGGTCTTCTATGCCTTTAACACCATCTCGATGCAAGTCGACATCGCCGGCATCGATGAAAAGGGCTTGGCGCAGGTTATGGGCAGCATGCTCGGCAACCTGACATACTTTTTGGCCGGTGTCATGGCCTTTTTGATGGTGTATGCCAATAACTTCATCATGAAACGCCGCAAGAAGGAGTTTGGCCTGTACCAGGTGCTCGGCATGGGGCGCGGACGCGTCGCCACGATCATGGCGCTCGAGACGGTGATAGTATCGGTCGTGGCCTTTGTCGCCGGCATTGTGCTGGGTGTGGGACTCTCCCAGCTCATGACGTTCTTTACGGCCTCGCTCTTTAAGACACAGATTGCCAATTTCCACTTCTTTTTCTCGGTGCATGCGTTCAATCTGACCCTTGCTTGCATGCTCGTAATGTTTGTGCTCACGCTACTGCTGAACCTTCGCGCCGTGCGTCGTACCAAACTCATCGAGCTTATGGGTGCCGAGCGTCGCAACGAGAGCATCAAGACGCGCAACCCCTGGATTGCGATTGCCATCTTTGTCGTGGGCGTGGTGCTTGTGGGCATGGCCTATTACCGTCTGCTACGCGATGGGTTCCCGCTAACCGCGACGGACAGCAAGCTGCAAGAGGCCATGAACCAGTTTGGTATTACGACCGCTATGGTTACCGTGGGCACCTTTGCCCTGTTCTGGGGACTCTCGGGCATGCTTATCAAGCTGCTGCAGAGCCTGCGCAGCGTGTATTGGCGCGGCCTCAACATGTTTACCGTGCGCCAGCTTGCGGCCAAGGTCAACACGGTGTGCTTTTCGATGGGCGTCATCGCGATGCTCCTGTTTTTGGCTATCACCTCGGTGACGTGCGGTATGTCGATTGCCAACGTGATGAACGAAAACCTGGAGCGCTATAATCCGGCCGACATGTCGCAGACGTATGTCTATTACACGCCCGATACGCTCGACTACTACAAAGAGTATGTCAATCCGTCTGAGGCCGATCGCATGGTGCTGGCCGATAGTACGGTCGATTTGTACTCCGCATGGCACGGCGATCGTATCGATCCCGATAACGTTGCAGACGGTATTAAGGGCAAGTCGGCGGACAACAACGACGAGACCGGCAAGAAGGTCAATATCGCCGATGTTGCCGGTGAGCACGTGCAGATCGATTTGTATCTGAGTTACCCGCTCGGCGGCTCGGATCCTTCGGTGACTCCAAGTGAAATGTGCAAGACTATGGGCGAAAAGCTTCCCAAGGCGCTCGGGGGTAGCAATGCCGATGCGATGGGTCTGTTTGTGACGCCGGCGAGCCAGTACAACAAACTGCGCCAGATGATGGGCGAGGAGCCGGTGAGCATTGGCCGCGACCAGTATCTGCTCACGTGTGATATGGGCGGCGAGCTGGTCGACCTGTACACCAAGTATATGGCTGGCGGCCATGCCCTTACCTTGGGCGGGCATACGCTCAAGCCCGCAACCGATAAGTCGGACGAAGATACGGCGGCCATCGCCAACTCGGCGATGGGCAGTAATCCGGGTACCGTCGTCGTTGCCGACGAGCTGTTGTCCCAACTTAATCTGCAGCCGTATTCCAGTAGCCTGCTCGTTAACTACAAACAGGGGATGGATACGACCGAGGCAGACGAGAGCATTAAATACACTGTGCTTGACAATCTGCTCGTTGACGGCAAGGAGCCGGGGTCGTGGGGAACCTTCATCACACGCTCCGAGATGTACACGCAGGCAGCGCAAATGAACGGTCTTATTAGCTACCTAGCCATCTACATCGGCTTTGTATTGGTCGTTGCATGCGCGGCGATTCTGTCGATTCAGCAACTCTCCAACGTGGCCGACGGCAGCCCCCGCGATCGTGTGCTGGCGCAGATTGAGGTAGGT
>CABPWH010000015.1 GCA_902461085.1 uncultured Collinsella sp.
TGAGCTTAAACGCCGCCGCGGGCCGGGGTGGGCTTGCTGCCGATCGGCTCGCGTCCCGCCAAGCGCGGCTTGGGTGCCAAGTCGCTCGACGACCTGCGCACCATCCCGTGGATCTTCAGCTGGAGCCAGGCGCGCATTAACCTGGCCGCTTGGTACGGTCTGGGCACCGCCTGCGAGCAGCTTGGCGATCTTGACCAGCTCAAGGCTGCCTACCAGGAGTGGCCGTTCTTCCGCACCTTTATCGACAACATCGAGATGTCGATCGCCAAGACCGACCAGCGCATCGCCAAGATGTATCTGCACCTGGGCGATCGCCAGGATCTGTCCGAGAAGGTCTTTACCGAGATGCAGCTCACCCGTAAGTGGGTCCTTGCCATCGTCGGTGATGAGTGGCCGCTGCAGCGCCGCCGCGTGCTCGGTTGCGCCGTCCGCGTGCGCAACCCCTACGTCGACGCCCTGTCCATCGCCCAGGTCCGCGCCCTTCGCGAGGTGCGTATGAACCAGGACGAGATGGCCGAGGAGAAGAAGGCCGAGTACATGAGCCTGATTCTTTCGACTGTGACCGGCGTCTCGGCAGGTTTGCAGAACACGGGGTAATCGATAGCCCTGTGGCTCTCACCGGGACCCGATGGGTTTCTCTCTGAATGCGTCCTCGCACTTGAAGCCCCCTTATCCTGCTCCTTCGGAGCTGCGGATAAGGGGGCTTCGTGCTGCGGAATGCATTCAGAGGGAAACCCATCGGATCCCTTCGTCCTCGGTCTTCTGGGATTAAAGCTGAGGAGAAGAATTGTGCGCTTCTCGCCTTACGACTGTAGCGGCCGCGGTTCCGTTTGGGGTCGCGGCCGTTTTGTTGTGGGTCAAATATGAACGTTGTGTTAATGAGTCGGTGGACGGTGGTGTTTTTCGGTGAGCGGCGTATCCTTCCAACGGTTTATCTAGTGTGTCAGTTGAAAAGGAAGAGGGCGCTCGTCATTGTTTGAATGTGAACTGCCGTTTGACCACAAGACGTTGCATCTGGAACTCGAGGATAAGAACTTCGCGGGTGTGATGGAAGGTCATCAAAACGAGTTTAAGACTACAAAATCGCAGGAAGAGCTGGTAGAGGAGTCGCTTGCCAACCCTTATGGCTCGCCTTCGCTCGAGGAGCTTTGTGCTGGCAAGAAGGATATCGTCATTATTAGCTCCGATCATACGCGTCCCGTTCCCTCGCGTGTGACGATGCCTATTCTGCTGCATCACATCCATTCCGCTGCGCCCGAGGCTCGCGTGCGCATTCTGGTTGCTACGGGTATGCATCGTCCGTCGACGCACGAGGAGCTCGTCAACAAGTATGGCGAGGAGATCGTTGCCAACGAGGAAATCGTTATGCATGTCGCGACTGACGACAGCATGATGAAAAAGATCGGCACCCTGCCTTCTGGTGGCGAGTGCATCATCAACAAGATTGCTGCCGATTGCGATCTGCTGCTTGCCGAGGGCTTTATTGAGCCGCACTTCTTTGCTGGTTTCTCCGGTAGCCGCAAGTCCGTCCTGCCCGGCATTGCCAGCTACAAGACCATCATGTACAACCACAACGGTCAGTTTGTGAACGATTCCCACTCGCGTGCCGGCAACCTGTGCCACAACCACGTGAGCGAGGACATGTTCGCCGCTGCCGAGATGGCTCACCTTGCCTTTGTGCTTAACGTGGTGCTTAACGGCAAGCACGAGGTCATCGGCTCCTTTGCCGGCGACATCCACAAGGCGCACGAGGCCGGCTGCGAGTTCGTGAAGAGCCTTGCCGGCGTTGAGCCCGTCGAGTGCGAGATTGCCATCACCACCAATGGTGGCTACCCCCTCGATCAGAACATCTATCAGGCTGTGAAGGGCATGTGCGCTGCCGAGGCCACGCTTCCCGAGGGTGGTGTGATCATCGACGTCGCCGGTTGTGCTGACGGTCACGGTGGCGAGGGCTTCTATCACAACATCGCCGACAACGATCCGGCAGAGTTTGAGCGCGCCTGCATCGATCGTCCTAAGGACGAGACCCTGCCCGATCAGTGGACGAGCCAGATCTTTGCCCGCATCCTGGCGCATCACCCCGTGATCATGGTCACCGACCTGTGCGATCACCAGATGCTCAAGGATATGCACATGACGCCGGTCAACACTATCGAGGAGGCGCTCAAGCTCGCCTTTGAGATGAAGGGTGCCGATGCCAAGGTGGCCGTCATTCCCGATGGCCTGGGCGTTGTCGTCGCTCAGCACTAGTATGCGGCCTAAACGAATCGTTTATAACCGACAAGAAAGATAAGGTTTTATGCTTACCAAACTCCTCTGCGAATTCGGCGCAACGGCCCTCATGATCATCTTTGGCGTGGGCGTGCACTGCGATACGGTGCTCAAGGGCACCAAGTATCAGGGCTCCGGCCACATGTTTGCCATCACCACCTGGTCTTTTGGCATCTCGGTCGCTCTGTTTATCTTTGGCGGCGCCGTGTGCATGAACCCCGCCATGGTGCTTGCCCAGTGCATCGTAGGCCTGGTGCCGTGGAGCAGCTGCATTCCCTTCATGATTGCCGATATGCTCGGCGGCTTTGCGGGTGCCGTGATCGCGTGGTTGATGTATGCCGATGAGTTCAAGGCTTCCGATGGTGTCGTCGATCCCATTGCCCAGCGCAACATCTTCTCGACCAACCCCACCACCGAGGGCACCAACTATGCCCGTAATTTCTTCTGCGAGGCTATCTGCACCTTTGTGTTCATCAGCGCCATCCTTGCTGCTGCTAACCGTGCTGGCGAGAACGTCCTGATGCTCGCCATCTGCGTCGGCCTGATCGTTTGGGCCGTTGGCATGGGCATGGGCGGCATCACCGGCTTCGCCATGAACCAGGCCCGTGACCTTGGTCCTCGCATGGCCTATCAGGTGCTGCCGATCAAGAACAAGGCTGACAACAACTGGAAGTACGGCCTGCTTGTTCCTGGCATCGCACCGTTTGTCGGCGCCGCTCTGGCCGCGCTGTTTGTGCATGGTTTCTTGGGCATGTTCTAGTCTGAGGCTACATAGTTGTCCGCTGTCCGCATGGGGTAACTTCCCAGCGCGTCCTCGGACATGCAAAAAGGCTCGCTGCGCACTTCGTGCGGCGAGCCTTTTTGCGTCCTGCGGAGTGCGCTGGGAAGTTACCCCATGCGGACAGCTGCGGGGTCTTTGTTGCGTTCGTACAAGCACCCCAACATATATATCTGAATTTGGATGGGAGGGGCTTGTTGCTGGTAGGGGCGTTGGGTAGCTGTTGACACTTTGGGATGGATTGTGCTTTGGGTTGGGGCGGGGCTTTGAGATGAGGGGTTTACTTAGTTGAAGAGAGGCTTAATAGCTGATAGGTAGTCTTTGGCTACTTCGGCCTTATCTGCTTGGAAGTTGTGCCAGGCCCACCATTGGACCATTCCTACGAAGCTTGAGGCTATGTGGTGTAGTAGGAAGCTTCGGCCCATGGTTCCGGCGGGGCCTGCGGGGTCGACGGGGACGGTTTCGGCTGCTCGTGACATGATGGTCTTGCGTAAGCAGTCGGCGAAGACGCGTGAGCCGGCGCCGGCTACCAGCGCTCGAACGCCCTGGCGACGCTCCCAGAGATTGTTGAGGATATGCTCGACCTGCACGAGTGGGTCGTCGAGCGGTGTGCCATCGTCGTCGAGGGCGTGGGTGCAGATGTCGCTCACGAGCTTGGCGAGCAGGTCATCTTTGCTCTTGAAGAGGCCGTAGAACGTCGCGCGACCTACGTGGGCGCGAGCAATGATGTCGCCGACGGTGATCTTGCTGTAGTCTTCCTCGCGCAGGAGCTCGGAGAATGCTGCGACGATGGCGGCGCGGCTTTTTTCCTTGCGGGCATCCATGGCTATGCGTCCGCGTGAACGAGCAGACAGCGGAGCGTGCCGGAGCAACCCTCGTAGGGGCGTTTGCCGGCGCCGTAGCCGACGGCTTCGATGCGGTAGCGTGGGGGCAGTTGGTCGGACGTGCGCAGCGCGGTGACGATGGCGGCGCCCGTGGGCGTCACGAGCTCGCCGGCGACAGGTGCAGGCGTGAGGGCGATATTGCCTGCCTGGCACAGGTTGACAACAGCGGGGACGGGAATGGGCATGAGGCCGTGGGCGCAGCGAATGGTGCCGTGGCCCTCGGAAAGCGACTCGACCACGATGTCCTCAATACCCAGGTCGTCGAGGCAGATGGCGACGGAGCAGACGTCGACGATGGAGTCGACGGCGCCCACCTCGTGGAACATGACGGTCTCGGGTGTTTTGCCGTGAGCCTTGGCCTCGGCAGCAGCGAGTGCGGTAAAGATGGCGAGCGCACGACGCTTGGCGCCATCGCTTAGCTGTGAGCCGTCGATGATGGCGGTGACGTCCGCCAAAGAACGGTGGTGATGGTGGTGGGCGTGATGGTGACCCTCGTGACCATGGCCGTGGGCCTCATGGTCATGGTCGTGTGTGTGCTCGTGTTCGTGCTCGCCATGGCCATGATGGTGGTGCTCGTGCTCATGTGTGTGCTCGGCAGCCGCTTCGTTGCCGTAGAGCCAGGCCATATCGTGATCGTGGTTCTCGAGCTCCTCTGCAAGCTGAACGTCAAAGTCGCAGGCGTCGATGCCATGCTTGTTTGCACGCGTGACGGCGATCGTAAAGCCGTCGACCGGCAGTGTGGCGAGCTGTTCGCGCAGGTGCTCCTCGCTGGCGCCCAGGTCGAGCAGGGCCGCGACAGTCATGTCGCCGCTGATGCCCGAGGTGCCGTCGATGATAAGCGTGTGCTGATGATTGGACATGGAATGCTCCTTAACGGGCGCAGGGCGTGCCGGCGTTCAGATGATTGATAAGACTTGCCTGGTAGGCGGCGCCGAAGCCGTTGTCGATGTTGACGACTGAAACGCCGCTGGCGCAGGAGTTGAGCATGGCGAGCAGCGCGGCTACGCCACCAAAGCTCGCGCCGTAGCCCACGCTGGTGGGAACGGCGATGACCGGACAGCTCACAAGGCCTCCGATGACGCTCGCCAGGGCGCCTTCCATGCCGGCGATGGCGATGACCACCTGCGCCTGGGCAAGTTCCTCGGCATGAGCGAGCAGGCGGTGCAGGCCGGCGACACCCACGTCGTAGAGGCGATCGACCTCGTTGCCATAGAACTCGGCCGTCAACGCGGCTTCCTCGGCGACGGGCAGGTCGCTCGTGCCGGCGCAGGCGACGACGATGCGCCCGTTGCCGGTGGGGGAGGGCTTGCCGCCCGCGAGGGCGAGCTGGGCGTCCGGGACATATCCCAGGTCAATGCCGTTGCCGAGAAGCTCAGCGGTGCGCGCGGCTTTTTCGGCATCCAGGCGCGTGACCAGGATGCGCTCCTGGTCTGCATCGAGTAATGCTTTGATAATGGCGGCAATTTGCTCGGCGGTTTTACCGGCACCGTAGACAACCTCGCCGGCTCCCTGGCGCACTCCGCGCGAAAGATCAAGCTGCGCAAAGCCCAAATCGGCGATCGGAGCCGTCTGGATGCGCGTAAGGGCATCGGCAGGGGTGACTGATCCGCCGGCAACATCGCTCAGCAGCTGCTCAAGATCTCGCTTATCCATATATGTTCCCTTCGACGGCGCAAAGTCTAGCACTCAAAGGGTATGTTTCCGAACACTAAGACAAAATTGTTCGGAAACTATAGGACGGACTGATTCAATTGTTAGACAGATCGGCTAGTCGCGCAGGATGATATCCATGGCGAGCATCAGGTTGCGCTCGTCGATGGTAAACGGGGCTGCCTCGCGCGTCTTGGGCTTGGCGCAAAACGCGATGCCAGTGCCCGCGGCCTGGATCATGGGGATGTCGTTTGCCCCGTCGCCAATAGCGACCGTGTGTGCCATATCGGCGCCGCACTCAACTGCCCAGTCCAGCAGCTGGATGAGCTTGGACTCCTTGGTCACAATGTCGGCAGCCAACTTACCGGTAAGCTTGCCGTCCACGACCTCTAGGCGGTTGGCCAGGCAAAAATCGATGCCCGCGGCGGCTACGATCTTGTCAGCGACCTCGTGGAAGCCGCCGCTCACCACGCCGACCTTCCAGCCCTTGCTGTGTGCCGAGCGTACAAGTTCCAACGCGCCGGGGGTAAATGTCACGCGCTCAAAGGTGCGCTCGAACACGCTCTCGTCCAGGCCGGCGAGCAGCCCCACGCGCTCCTCGAGCGCTTGCTTAAAGTCCAGCTCGCCGCGCATAGCGCGCTCGGTGATCTGTGCAACTTGCTCGCCCACGCCGGCCTCCTCGCCCAACAGGTCGATGACCTCCTGGTTGATGAGCGTGGAGTCGATATCCATAACGATGAGGCGTGCAGTCATGGTGGGCCTTTCCGAGTGCAGTTGTATTGGGGCACATTGTCGCACGCGGCGCGCCTGGGCGACGGCCAGGCCGCGTCAATTGTTTCGTCTCCGTCAAGTCTTTGGGCAAGAGTTACTTTTTCGCGGTACATCGACACAGGTGCGATAAGATAGAACGCCATGTCCGGCTGCGCGGTTTACGCAGGCTGGGCAAATCTGTACGACGCCGCCCGGAACGACACGGGGCGGCACAGATCCATAAAGGAGGATCACTGGTATGAGCCAGACCCGTCCCATCGATGAGCATTCCATGCACACCCGTACCTGCGGCGAGCTTCGCTTCGAGAACGTGGGCGAAGAGGTCACCCTCACCGGTTGGGTGAGCCGTCGCCGCGACCACGGCGGCCTTATCTTCTGCGACCTTCGCGACCGCGAGGGCATTACGCAGCTCACCTTCGACCCCGAGCACTCCGATGGCGATGCCTTTAAGATCGCCGAGACCATGCGTCCCGAGTGGCCCATCAAGATTCACGGCGTCGTGCGCGCCCGTGGCGAGGAGACCACCAACACCAAGCTCGCGACCGGCGAGATCGAGGTCCTGACCGACCACGCCGAGGTGCTCAACACGTCCGTCACCCCGCCGTTCCAGATCGAGGACGGCATCGAGACCAGCGAGGACACTCGCCTGCGCTATCGCTATCTGGACCTCCGCCGTCCCGAGATGATGGCCAACCTCAAGCTGCGCTCCGACTTCACCTTTGCCATTCGCGAGGCGCTGCACAACCGTGAGTTCATGGAGGTCGAGACGCCCTCCCTGTTCAAGTCTACGCCCGAGGGCGCCCGCGACTTCATCGTCCCCAGCCGCATCCAGCCGGGCAACTTCTACGCCCTGCCGCAGTCCCCGCAGCTCCTGAAGCAGCTGCTCATGGTCGGTGGCGTCGAGCGCTACTACCAGGTTGCCAAGTGCTTCCGCGACGAGGACCTGCGCGCCGACCGTCAGCCCGAGTTCACCCAGGTCGATATCGAGATGTCCTTCGTGGACCAGAACGATGTCATGAGTGCGCTCGAGGAGGTTCTTGCCGATGCCTTCGGTCGCATGGGTGTCGAGATGCCCACGCCGCTGCGTCGCATGAACTACTGGGAGGCCATGGACACCTATGGCTCCGACAAGCCCGATACCCGCTACGGCATGCACCTGGTCGACCTGACCGACATCTTTGCCAACTCCAAGTTCAAGGTCTTCGCGACCGCTGCGAACGAGGAGGGCTCTGTCGTCAAGGCCATCAACGCCAAGGGCGCCGGTGCCTGGGCGCGTGCCAAGATCGATAAGCTCGCCGGCGTGGCCTCCACGTTTGGCGCCAAGGGCCTGGCCTGGATCGCCTTCCGCGAGGACGGTTCCATCAACAGCCCCATCGTCAAGTTCTTCTCGGACGAGGAGATGGCGGCTCTGCGCGAGCGCATGGACGTCGAGCCCGGCGACCTTGTGATGTTCGCCGCCGGCCCGCGCCTGCTCTCCGACGAGATCCTGGGCGGCATGCGTTCGCACATGGCCAATGCGCTCGAGATCAAGCGCGAGGGTCACGACTTCCTGTGGGTCGTCAACTTCCCGCTGTTCCATTGGGACGAGGATCGCAAGGCCTATGCTGCCGAGCATCAGCCCTTTACCCTGCCGACCGAGACCGACATCGCCAAGATCGAGGCCGATCCGCTGGCAGCCGGTTCGTGCACCTACGACTTTGTCATGGACGGCTTTGAGGCCGGCGGCGGCGGTATGCGTATCCACAACGCCGAGATGCAGATGTCCATGCTCAAGCTCCTGGGCTTTACCGAGGAGCGCGCCGAGTCTCAGTTTGGCTTCCTCATGGAGGCCCTCAAGTTTGGTGCGCCCCCGATGGGCGGTTTCGCTCTGGGTCTGGACCGCGTGTGCATGCTGCTCACCGGTTCCGACTCCATCCGCGACGTCATGGCGTTCCCCAAGACGGCCAGTGGCTCCGACCTTATGTCGGGTGCTCCGAGTGCCGTTTCCGGCGCCCAGCTCAAGGACGTCAGCCTGCGCCTGATGTAGGCAAGCGGCTACATATTGCTTGCAACGAGGGAAGGACGTGTGCCTTCCCTCGTTTTTTATGCGCCGAGATTGTGAGGGGATATAGGGTGACCGGGCGTCGCGGAAAGTGCGTCCCGGAATCTGGGTCCAGAACGGGTCGCGCTTTCCCAAAGGGGGTCCTCTGGGAAAGCGCGACCCAGAATTCGGCAAAATAATGGGGCACAGTTTCCGGTTGAGCTGTCTAACGGAAACTGTGCCCCAGAATGAGCACTCAAAACGGGGCAGGCTTTCTGTAACAACTGTCTGGCGGAAAGCCTGCCCCAATTTCTTATAGCGAGTCTCTCTGGATCAGCTGCATGTGCATCACGGAGGTGGTGGGCTCGGCACCCTTGATCATGTCGAGCGCAATGTTGGCGGCCATGTGGCCTTCTTCGCGCAGGGGCTGGCGGACGGTCGTGAGCGCGGGGACGCAGCGCGTCGCAATCTCGTGATCGTCGAAGCCGACGACAGAAATGTCCGCCGGAACGGATAGGCCTGCCTCGTTGAGTGCGGTGATGACGCCAGCCGCGATACGGTCCGATCCGCAGAGCACGCCATCGAAAGCAATCTCGCGCGCGAGGATCTGGTGCATGGCCTGATAGCCGTCTCCGTTGTTCCAGCCGGTATAGATAACGTTTGCGTCTGGGAGGTCTTCGCCCAAGACGGCGCGGTAGCCGCGCAGGCGGTCGACAACGGCGGGGTTGTCTTGCGGTCCCAACACGGCGACGATATCTTTGCGCCCTCGCTCCTTCATAGCGAGCGCTGCAAAGCGTCCGCCCTCTTCGTCGTCAGAGTAGACCGTCGAGAACACATCGCGATAGGGGTGGCCCTCGAGCTGGCCGCACAACACGGTGGGTACGCCCAGCTCGCACAGTACCTCGAGCAGCTCGCTGCCCTTGTAGGGGGAGACGTCGATCACGGCGTCGAACGAGCGGCGCTCAAAGTGCTCGCGTGCGCGGTTGCGCTCATGCGTAGAAGACGCCTGCAAGATAACGGGCAGATAGGACGACTCCGACAGTTCCTCGGTAATGCCGCTCAAAAACTCGCTATAGGTGGGGTCGCTGAAGAGTTCACTCAGGGGCTCGGTCACGAGCACGGCGATGATTTCCGTGCGCCCGACAGCGAGCGCTCGGCCACGAGCGTTGGGGACAAAATTGACTTCCTTGGCCGCCGCGCGGACGCGCTTTTTGGTTTCCTCGCTAATGCGGGGCGAATCGTTGAGAGCGCGCGATGCCGTGGAGCGCGACACGCCGGCAGCTGCGGCAACCTCGGCAAGCGTAGGTGCGGTGCGAACTGGTTGGGTCATGGCGTCTCCTGGAAAATGCGGTCGATGTTGTCACTGATACGGGCTGGTGCGGATACAGCTTACTATAGTGCGTCTGAACAGCGTTCATGATATCCGGTGACCGGCGTCGTTTTGCAACCAAGCCGCAATCGAATACACCTCGTATGGGGGGAGATATCTGCGGGCGTGGCGGTTGCCTACGAGCTTAAGAACGATGTCTTGTGCTGTGTTTCGATACTCAGGGTGACATAAGTGTCGCGGTTGTACAACCGGTTGCACCGTTAACCCGGTCAAATCGACCGTTCAGCGGACAACCGGTTGCACAGCTTTTTGCATCGCCCGTAAGATAAGGACAACCGGTTGCACAAGAATCACTACGATGACGAAGGAGCATCACCATGGACGCCATTAACGATTGGGAAAACCAAGCGCTCACCCACAGGAACCGCCTGGCACCCCATGCGTACTTTATGGGCTACGAGACCGCCGATCTCGCTGCAACGTACAGCCGTGAGTTGTCGCGCGGGTTTGTCCAGCTGTCCGGCTCGTGGCAGTTCCGCCTCTTTGAGGGGCCTGCTGCCGTCTCTAACGAGGAGCTTTCCACGTACGAGCCCGAGTGGGATCACGTGGAGGTTCCGCACCTGTGGCAGGTGGACGGCTATGGCAACCTTGCCTATACCGACGAGGGTTTCCCGTTCCCGGTGGACCAGCCGTTCGTTCCCTCCGACGACCCCACGGGCGTCTACCAGCGCATCGTCAACCTTCCCGCCGTTCCTGCCGGCGCTCGCGAGATCATTCGCTTCGACGGCATCGAGAGCTATGGCGAGCTGTACGTCAACGGTCAGTATATCGGCATGACCAAGGGTTCGCGCCTGTCTGCCGAGTTCGACGTGACCGACGCGCTCGTCGAGGGCGACAACCTGTTTGCGGTCAAGGTCCTGCAGTACAGCGATGGCAGCTATATCGAGGACCAGGATATGTGGTGGGCCTCGGGCATCTTCCGCGATGTGTACCTTATGCAGCGTCCCGCCGCGCACCTGGTCGACTTTAGGTTCCGCACGCACCGCGAGGGCGATACCGCTCTGATCACGCTCGATACGGTGGCCGAGGGCGCAAGCCGCGTCGTGTATACGCTCAGCGATGGCGAGAACGTGGTGGCTACGGGCGAGTGCGTCGACGGCCATGCCGAGTGCAGCGTGACCGATGCCCACTTCTGGAATCCCGAGGACCCCTTCCTCTATGACCTTACGTTTGGGGTCTACGACGGTGACAAGGTGAGCGAGTACGTCCCGCATCGCCAGGGTCTTGCCGAGGTGACGGTCGAGGGCAATCATATCTACCTCAACGGCACTTACTTTAAGATGCATGGCGTCAACCGCCACGATCACGACGATCACAAGGGCCGCGCCGTGGGCCTCGATCGCATGCGCCGCGACCTGGAGCTCATGAAGCGGCACAACATCAACGCGGTGCGCACGTCCCACTACGCCAACGACCCGCGCTTCTACGAGCTGTGCGACGAGTACGGCATCATGCTGGTCGCCGAGACCGATATGGAGAGCCACGGCTTCGAGAATATCGGCAATATCGCCCTGGTCACCGACGACCCGGCATGGGAGCCGGCCTACGTCGACCGTGTTGAGCGCCTGGTGATGCAGGAGCGCAACCATGCGTGCATCATCATGTGGTCGATGGGCAACGAGAGCGGCTATGGCTGCAACATCCGCGCGATGTACGCCAAGGCTCACGAGCTCGACGGTCGTCCGGTCCATTACGAGGAGGACCGCAACGCCGACACCGTCGACGTCATCTCTACAATGTACTCCCGTGTGTCGCAGATGAACGACTTTGGTGAGCATCCGTTCCCCAAGCCGCGCATCAACTGCGAGTACGGCCACTCCATGGGTAATGGTCCCGGAGGCCTGTCCGAGTACCAGGAGGTCTTCGATCGCTGGGATTGCATCCAGGGCCAGTTCATTTGGGAATGGTGTGACCACGGTTTGGCTGCTGTGACCGAGGACGGCGTTGCCTACGATATGTATGGTGGCGACAACGGCGATTACCCCAACAACAGCAACTTCTGCATCGATGGCATGGTGTTCCCTTGGCAGCAGCCGAGCCCGGGCCTCACTGAGTATGGCCAGGTCATCTGCCCGGTTCGCATGGCTTATGATGCCGAGGCGGGCGAGCTGACTGTCACCAACAAGCGTTGGTTTACCACCCTCGAGGATGTCTGCCTGTCGGCCGAGACCCTGGTGGACGGCGACGTGGTCTGCCGCAAGACGCTCATGCCCGGTGCGGTTGCCCCCGGCGAGTCCGTCCAACTGCCACTGGTGATTCGCGAGGCCGCAGTGGGCGAGACCCTGCTGACCGTGCGCGCCTACACCATGGCCGCTCACGTCTGGTGCGAGCCGATGTTCCAACTGGGCGCAAGCCAGTTTGCCATCGCAAACCATCCGGCGCCGGCCATCGCGGCTCCCACTCGTCCTGAGCTTACGGTCGAGGAGACCGAGCAGGAGATTCGCATTCACTCCCTCAACGGCGAGCTGACCTTCAACAAGGTAAACGGCACCGTGAGCAAGTGGAAGGCATCCGGCCGTGACGTCATGGCCTCCGGTCCCCAGGTTGGTTTTTGGCATCCGCTCGTCGACAACCACGCCCAGGAGTACGACTCCCTGTGGAAGGACAACTTCATTGATGTAATGCAGACGTCTACCCGCAAGGTTTCTTGGAAGCAGGACGGCAATGCGGTCGTCGTTACCGTGAGCCAACGTATTGCTCCTCCCGTTCGCGCGTTCGGCATGTGCGTCGAGCTCGTCTACACCGTGCTTCCGAGCGGTCGCGTCGACCTCAAGGTTTCCGGCGAGCCCTACGGCGATTACTCGGATATCATCCCGCGCATCGGCATCTCCTTCGAGGTTCCCGGTTGCGATCGTGCCGTTGAGTGGTACGGTCACGGCCCGGGCGAGAACTATCCGGACTCGCTGCGCGCCAACCCGGTCGGCCATTACCGCACTACGGTCGACGACATGTTCACGCCGTATGTCATGCCCCAGGATTGTGCCAACCGCGAGGGTACCCGCTGGGTTGCCCTGCGCTCTAGCCACGGTGACGGCGTGCTGGTGACGCGTCCGGCCGACGCCGCTTCCAACCCGTTCTCGTTCTCGGCATGGCCCTATAGCTGCGAGGCCATCGATAACGCCAAGCACGTCTACGACCTTGTCAAGGGCGACACGGTTACGGTCAACATCAACGACCAGCTGCTCGGCCTTGGTTCGAACTCTTGGGGTTCCGAGGTGCTCGATTCCTATCGCACCCGTTTTGAGAGCTTCAGCTTTGAGGTGTCCCTGCGACCGCTGACGTCTGCCGATCTGGCTCAGGCGCTGGCACCCATTAAGGAGGCATAAGTCATGCATATCTTTAACTCGCGTGCCGATTTCGACGCCCAGATGAAGTCCGTCAAGAAGTGGATGCGTACCGGTCAGGCACTCGACGGCGTTTCTGAACTGCAGCACGATGTGGCGTACTCTATCGGCGACTCGCTGGTGTATTGGTGGGTGAACGCCCACGAGGCGGCTACTGCCGATCTGGTCGGTCACCGTCGCTACCATACCGTGCTCGCCCCGCTCGACGGCAATCTGACCGTTGAGGTGGCTTCCAAGGCCGATCTTACCTGTACGCGCGCCTACAGCGATATCGATGATCGCGAGCGCTTTGAGGGTACGGGGGAGACCGTGACGATTCCCACCGGCGGCGTTGCCGTCGTCGAAATTGACGAGGCCTACCGTGTCGTGGCCGATGCCGCGGATCCCCGCGTCGTGGTACTGCACGTGACAGTCGAAGGTTATTCCTTCCCCAACAAGTAGTATTCGTCCGCCTGGACGTTTGCTTCGCGCCGTTAAGGGGGATGGCTTTGTTGACTCCCTTTTCCCCATTCCCCTTAGCAGGTGCGCCGTCCGTGTTTGCACTTGCAGCCCGGACGGTTTTAGATGACATTTAACAGATGATTGGGAGGGCTTATGAGCTCTGAAAAACGAGGAACGATTGGTTCGTTCGCTCTGCTGGGCATGACGGTCGCCGCCGTGTTCGGTATCAAGAACATCATCAACAACAACGCGGCCATCGGCTTGGCGGCTGCGCCGTCGTTCTTCTTCGCCACGCTTTTGTACTTTGTCCCCTATACCCTGGTTACCGCCGAGTTCGTCGGCCTCAACAAGGACTCCGAGTCTGGCGTGTACGCATGGGTTAAGACCTCGATGGGTGGTCGCTGGGCGTTCCTGACGGCATTTAGCTACTGGTTCGTTAACCTGTTCTTCTTTGCGTCCGTCCTGCCCAACGTCATCATCTACGCGAGCTACGTGTTCTTTGGTGCCAACGCCGAGCTTTCGCAGCTGTGGATCACCATTATCGAGATCGTCGTCTTTGCTATCGCCACGTGGGTTTCGACCAAGGGCGCTAAGTGGATCGGCTCCATTTCCTCCTTCGGTTCGACCGCGGCTCTCGGCCTGACCGCCGTGTTCATCCTGCTGTCCCTGGCTGCTGCCTTTGGCGGCGTTGAGTTCGCTACGGCTCCTACTCCCGCTAACATGGCTCCCGACATGAGCAACTTCGCAACTGCGTGGGGCTTCTTCGGTACGCTTGCCTGGATCATCCAGGGCGTTGGCGGCGCTGAGTCTGTCGGCGTGTTCCTCAACGACCTCAAGGGCGGCGTCAAGGCCTTCGTGCGCACCGTCGTTATCGCCGGCCTGACCATCGGCCTTCTGTATGCAGGCGCTTCGCTGCTGGTTAACCTGTTCATTCCCGAGGGCAGCGTTGCCATCTCCACCGGCATCTTCGACGTATTCGGCGCTGTCTTTGCCCACTTTGGCATTCCCATGGAAGTGTCCACGCGCGTCATCGGCTTGATCCTTCTCGCTGCCACGCTGGGCTCCCTCATGATGTGGACCTCGGCTCCCATCAAGGTGTTCTTCACCGAGATCCCCAAGGGCGTTTTTGGTAGCAAGATCGTCGAGCTTAACGAGCATGGCATTCCCGCCCGCGCTGCTTGGCTGCAGTTCGCTATCGTCGTCCCCATCCTGATCATCCCGGCCCTGGGCTCCGGCAACCTCGACGACCTGCTCATGATCGTCACTAACATGACGGCTGCCACTGCTCTGCTCCCGCCGCTGCTGATCCTGCTTGCCTACTTTATGTTGCGCAAGAACTTCGACGCCGCTCCCCGTGACTTCCGCATGGGCTCGCGCAGCTTTGGCCTGGTCGTTGCCGCATTCCTGCTTGTGGTCTTCTGCTTCGTGCTTATCTGCGGCACCATTCCGCTCGATCAGCCGCTGTGGCTGACGCTGGTCTACAACGTTGGCGGTGTGGTTGTCTTCCTGGGCCTTGCCGTGATGTGGTACAACCGCTATATCAACCGCCTGCGCGAGACCGATCCCGAAGCCGCCGAGAGCGAGCTGCGCCCCTCCGTCCTCGACATGATGGAGTAGCGGCTAGGATTAATCTACGGCTGTGGAATAAATCGATTCCCTTTCCTAAGGAGGGGCCTTACGAGGCCCCTCCTTTTGTGTTTTGGGGCATGGTTTTGGACCTTGTGGTCAAAAAATGCCAAATATGAGTACTGTTGCAAAAGAGGTGTCATATCTATCGGCCGGTTTTGAGCAAAAATGGACTCAAAATCAATTTATCTAACCCCCTTTAAATGGCGTTTGACGGCTTTCAACCTCTTCGAATCGCTCAAAGTAGGCAATTTGCTCTCGATTTTGCTGCTACTAAATTGGTGACAGTACTCATATTTGCCACTTTTTGACCACGGGGTATCCGGAGGGGCTCTCGACAAGCATCTAACGCTACAATAACTACCACGTGGCTGGGTTTTGCCGGCCGAATGTGCGATGTCGTGGGAGGGGACATGGTCGAGTTTACAAAGACGATTAAAGATCCGTTGGGACTACATGCCCGCCCGGTTGCGTTGCTCTATGACATTATCGCCAAGCATCGTAGTGACGTGTCGGTCAGCATCGGTGATCGCCATACCGACGGTCGCGACGTTATGGGCCTCATGGCTCTCTACGGCGAGTGTGGCGAGGACATTATCTTCCGCGTTTCGGGCGTGGATGAGGCCTCGTGCGTCACGTCGATCAGAAACCTCTCGCTCTAAGCATGATAGGGCGCGGTAAAGGATGGTCCTTTGCCGCGCCTTTTTGTTTCGTATAGGAAACTTTTTCGAAATCTGAATGGGGACCCTTTCCAAAAAGTTAACCACGTGCTAGTTTACTATAGCGAACATAGACGTGGTTAACTTTTATCACGTCGATGTTGAGGACGAACTGACGTTAGGAGCAACTCATGTCTTGCGGACCGCAGATGCCGGCCATGCCGCTTTCGATGGTAAAAGCGGGCGAAACCGTGCGCGTGTCTCGTGTAAAGGGCAATGAGGACATGAAACACCACCTCAAGGACCTCGGCTTTGTCGAGGGCAACGAAATCCACGTGGTGAGCTCGAGTGGCGCCAATATCATCGTCACGGTGCTGGGCGCGCGCTTTGGCATCGATTCCAAGGTGGCCATGCACATCATGACCGTCGGTTAGTCTGCAGCATTTCATAAAAACCGAAAGGGGGACAAGAGGATGAAGACGTTGGGTGACGTTAAGGTGGGCGAGAGCTCCACCATCGTCAAGCTTCACGGTGAGGGTGCGCTTCGCCGCCACCTTATGGACCTGGGGCTCATCAAGGGCACTTCGTTCAAGGTCGTGAAGGTCGCACCGCTCGGTGATCCGGTCGAGATCAACGTGCGCGGCTATGAGCTTTCCATCCGCAAGGAGGAGGCGGCCGTCGTCGAGGTCCAGTAAGGGCTCGCGGCGTATATTTCTGCAGATAAAGTTAGGTATTTCTAACTTAATGCAGCAACTTTGAAGCACATTATCCAGCCCGTGCGGAGAAAGCAGCGCGGGCACACAAGGAAGAAGGATTGAATGGCGGATTCTCAGATCCATGTCGCACTGGCGGGTAACCCCAACTGCGGCAAGACCACGCTTTTCAACCTGATCACCGGCGCCAACGGCTACGTTGGCAACTGGCCCGGCGTCACGGTTGAGAAAAAGGAAGCCAAGCTCCTAAGCGACAAGAACGTTACCATCACAGACCTCCCTGGCATCTACTCGCTTTCCCCCTACAGCCCCGAGGAGCAGTGCTCGCGCGATTACCTCATGAGCGGCGAGCCCGATGTTGTCGTTCAGGTCGTCGATGCCACCAACCTCGAGCGTAACCTGTACCTGGCGCTTCAGGTTATCGAGACCGGCCTGCCCGTGGTCGTTGCCCTCAACATGGCCGACCTGGTCGAGAAGAACGGCGATAAGATCGACACGGACAAGCTTTCCAAGAAGCTCGGTTGCCCGGTCATGATGATCTCGGCTCTTAAGAACAAGGGCATCAAGGAACTCTTCGAGCAGGTCAAGAAGTCCGCTGCTTCTAAGGGCCAGGTGCCGGAGCACAAGTTCGATTCCTCCATCGAGGACGTTCTGGACCACATCGAGAATAACCTGCCTGCGAGCGTTCCCGCCAACAAGCGTCGCTACTACGCGGTCAAACTGTTTGAGCGCGACGCGGACGCCTGCAAGCTCATCAACCTCACCAAGGAGAAGGCTGCTCGCGTGGAGGAGCTGGTCGCCCAGTGCGAGCAGGACTGCGACGACGATGCCGAGTCCATCATCACCGGCGAGCGCTATGGCGTCATCGCGCACATCATCGACGAGTGCCTCACCAAGGCTCCGGCCAAGATGAGCACCTCCGAGAAGATCGACCGCGTGGTTACCAACCGTATCCTGGGCTTGCCGATCTTTGTGGTCATCATGTTCTGCGTGTACTACATCGCCGTTTCCACCCTGGGCGGAACGGTGACCGACTTCACCAACGATCAGCTCTTTGGCACCGACGGTTGGTATGTGCTCGGTCAGGGCCGCGATGCTTACGATGAGGCTGTCGAGGCCGCGGGTGACGACGCCGACTCGGTCGACCCGGCACAGTACGGCCCCTATGTCCCGGGTATCACCACCATGGTGCACGACGCCCTCGTGGCGGGTGGCACCGAGGACGGTGGCCTGGTCGATTCGCTGGTCTGCGACGGTATCGTTGGCGGCCTGGGCGCCATCTTCGGCTTTGTGCCGCAGATGTTCCTGCTGTTCGTGATGCTGTCCTTCCTGGAGGACTGCGGCTACATGGCCCGCGTCGCCTTTATCATGGACCGCGTGTTCCGCCGCTTTGGCCTGTCCGGTAAGTCGTTCATCCCCATGCTCGTGTCCTCAGGCTGCGGCGTCCCCGGCGTCATGGCCACCAAGACCATCGAGAACGAGAAGGACCGCCGCATGACGGTCATGACCACCACGTTCATCCCCTGCGGCGCCAAGCTGCCGATCATCGCCCTGCTCATGGGCTCCATCATTGGCGATTCTTCCACCACGGCCGCATGGATCAGCCCGCTTTTCTACTTCCTGGGCGTCTTTGCCGTCATCGCCTCGGGCCTCATGCTCAAGAAGACCAAGCTCTTCGCCGGCCGTCCGACCCCGTTTGTCATGGAGCTTCCTGCCTACCACTTCCCGGCGATCCGTTCCTGGGCGCTGCACGTGTGGGAGCGCTGCTGGGCCTTTATCAAGAAGGCCGGCACGGTCATCTTTGCGTCCACCGTCGTCGTTTGGTTCCTCTCCAACTTTGGTAGCTATAACGGTTCCTTTGGCTTCCTGCCTGCGATGGACGGCATCCCCGAGGAGTTTATGGACTACTCCGTGCTTGCCATGCTGGGCAACCTGGTCGCTTGGATCTTCGCCCCGCTCGGCTTTAGCACCTGGCAGGCCACCGCGCTGACTGTCTCTGGCCTCGTCGCCAAGGAGAACGTCGTCGCCACCGCCGGCTCGCTGCTGTCCGTCGCCGACGCGGGCGAGACCGACCCGAGCCTGTGGACCGCGTTTGCCGGCATGTTCCCCACCATGGGCGCTTGCGTTGCCTTCGGCGCCTTCAACCTGCTGTGCGCTCCGTGCTTTGCCGCCATTGGCACCATCCGCAACCAGATGGATTCCGGCAAGTGGACTGCGATCGCCATCGGCTACGAGTGCGCCTTTGCCTGGGTGATCGGCCTGTTCATCAACCAGTTCTACAACCTGCTTGTTCTTGGGCAGTTTGGTATCTGGACGATTGTGGCCATCGTGCTGCTGGTTGCGATGCTCTTCCAGATCTTCCGTCCCATGCCCAAGCATGCATGGACCGACGAGGACGAGACCAACACTGCTTCCGCCGCAGTTTCCGCTTAAGTCCAAATAAGGATTAACCCCTTTCACGAGCCCGGGTGTCCCAGCGACACTCGGGCTTTTTGGTGGGGGAGATGTGACGTTTCCGCAGATAAAACCGACCAATATAAATCTGTCCCTTATTGGTAGGTGGAGGATGGGGTAAAGTAAGTTGTGGTTAACTAGAGGAGGCTTGCTATGGCACCTATCGATATTGTTGTACTGGCTGTAATCGGTATTGCGTTTGTCGCCGTGTGCGTGCGCATCTACCGCAAGGGCACCTGCGCCGACTGCGCTCAGGGTGGCGTTTGCACCGGGCATTGCTCCAACAAAAAGACCTGTGCCGCGCTTAAGGGCGTAGACAAAGTGGCCGAAGACTTGAGCCGCGGTATTCATTAGCCGACCGGCGTTTGGGTATGTTTGACTGCGGATGCGGCAGTTGCTGATACGATAAGTACGTCTGCAAGTGCCGCCGAGCGGCTCAAACGAAAGGAACCCTGTATGGAGTCCTCCGCCTACCCGATGCTCTTTAGCCCGATCAAGGTCGGTACGACCGAGGTCAAGAACCGCGTCTTTATGCCGCCGGTGTCCACCAACCTGGCCGATCATGGCTATGTGACCGACGACTTGGTCGATCATTACCGTGCCCGCGCCAAGGGCGGCGTGGGCCTGATCATTACCGAGGTCGTGACGGTCGAGCCCACCTATACCTATCTGCCGGGTGACATGTGCTGCTACGACGACACGTTTATCCCCGGCTGGGAAAAGCTCGCCGCGGCCGTCCACGAGTATGGCTGCAAGATCATGCCGCAGCTCTTCCATCCCGCCTACATGGCCTTTAACATTCCGGGCACGCCGCGCCTGATCGCTCCGTCCTTTGTGGGCCCGTCTTACGCCCGCGAGGCACCGCGTCCCATCACGGTCGACGAGATTCACGAGCTCACGCATCAGTTTGGCGACGCTGCCGTGCGTATGCAGAAGGCTGGCGTCGATGGCGTTGAAGTCCATGCGGCACACGCCCACGGCATGCTCGGCGGCTTTTTGACTCCGCTCTACAACAAGCGTACCGACGAGTACGGCGGCTCGCTCGACGCCCGCATGCGCTTCCTGCTCGAGGTCATCGCCGAGATTCGCGAGCGCTGCGGCAAGGACTTTATCATCGACGTCCGCATCTCGGGCGATGAGTACACCGATGGCGGCCTGACCCTCAACGACATGATCTACGTCTCGCGTCGCCTGGAGAAGGCCGGTGTCGACATGATTCATGTGTCGGGCGGTACCACCATCAAGCGCGGCTCCGCGATTCCCGCTGCCGGTACCCAGCAGGCCTCGCACGCCGCCTGCTCGCGCGAGATTAAAAAGCACGTCAACATTCCCGTCGCCACCGTCGGCCGCATCAACGAGGCCTGGATCGCCGAGGAACTGATCGAGGACGGTGCCGCCGACATCTGCATGATGGGCCGCGCCAATCTGTGCGATGCCGAGTTCTGCAACAAGGCCGCTGCCGGCAACGCCGACGACATCCGCCCCTGCATCGGCTGCCTGCGCTGCCTGAACGGCATCATGTTCGGCAAGCGCATCTCCTGCACCGTCAACCCGGACGTGGAGCGCGACGAGGCTGGCTACGAGCCTGCCGCCGAGGCTAAGAACGTGCTCGTTGTGGGCGCTGGTCCTGCGGGTATGGAGGCTGCCTACATTGCCGCCAAGCGCGGACACAACGTGGTGCTCGTTGACAAGCAGGATGAGCCGGGTGGCGAGATGCGCATCGCGGCCGTTCCGCCGGCAAAGCAGGAACTCACCCGCGTGATCAAATATCAGTATCGCCGTCTTGCTGAGGCGGGCGTGAAGTGCGTATTTGGCACCGAGCTTACTGCCGAGGACATTCAGCGTGACTACGCCGGCTACGAGGTTGTCCTGGCTTATGGCGCCGAGCCCATCGCTCCGGCCTTCATGCAGGGCTTTAAGCAGGTTATGACGGCCGACGACCTGCTGGGCGGCAAGGCTTTCCCGGGCAAGAAGATCGTCATCGTCGGCGGCGGCACCGTCGGCTGCGAGACGGCCGATTACCTGGCCCCGTTGGTCAATGACCTCTCGCCGGCCAATCGCGATGTCACCGTCATCGAGATGACCAAGACGCTCGCCGCCAACGAGGGCGGTGCCGGTCGCGCGGTGCTCATCACGCGCATGCTCTCCAAGGGCGTTCACGTGCTGACCGAGGCCAAGGTGATCGAGATCACCGAGGACACTATCAGCTACGAGAAGGACGGCGAGGTCCACACCATCGCCGGTGCCGATACGCTGGTGCTTGCCATGGGCTATCGTCCCAATACCAAGCTGGCCGACGACCTGGCTGCAGCCGGCGTTACCACCCACGTGTTGGGCGATGCCAACAAGTGCGGCAACATCCGCGACGCCATCGGCGATGGCTACAAGGTTGCCTGCGAGCTCTAGTCAACCCCTTTGCACCAATCGATTGCAAAAAGCGGCGGCTGCCCTGTGTGTTGGGCAGCCGCTGCCTGCGTTTTGCCAAAGAAAGATTATTGTCGGGCCCTAAATGCCTTTTGCTTCTGCTCCCTCCGCAATCATGTTGCGGTTGTACACCAGATGCAAATACATCGCGTCGTGCGCGGCGGTGGGATTGCGCGCGGCGATGGCGTCGGCCACATCGCGGTGCATGCGGATAGTTTCCTCGACGAGCTTTTTGCCGGTCACGTCGATAAAGAGGGGGACGGATGCCTTGAACACGCCCATTAGGCGGGGAACGACGAGGTTTCCGGAGCTCTCGGCAATGGCATTGTGGAACGCGGTGTCGGCGGCGGAGTAATCCTCACCGGCCTCGGCCAGGCGCTCGGATTCGTCGCAGAGCTCTTTGATACAGACGACCTGGTCGTTGGTTGCGTGCTCGGCCGCCATGCGTGCTATCTGCGGCGGTGCCACGGCCCTCTCGCACGTCAACGATGCCGGTTTTTGGATGTGCTCCTCGTTCCTGGAGATTGACGAGAAGACCACCCTCAAGTCATGGACCGTTATGGAGACGCTCATCGGCCTTTCGGGTCTTGCCTGCGCCCTGGTGATTTCGTTCTTCGCCTAGTTCGCGTAGCTAAGCATCTTCCGCCGAGTGCATCGCTCGGTACCCATTTCACCTGATTCATTAACCAACGATTGGTACAACCGTTCAAACCAAAAGAGGAGAGCATTATGGACGAGAAGACCAAGGCACAGATTCAGCAGGAGGCAGCCGACTTGGTTGCCAAGCTGCAGCCGCGTTCCGGCAAGTTTCGCACCATCAGCCCCGAGATGGACCCGCTGCGTCTGGGCTCTGGCTGGTCCATCGAAGATCTGGACAAGCCGCAGGTCATTATCGAGTCGACGTTCGGCGACTCGCACCCGGGTTCTGCCGGTCTGTTTGAGTTGGTCGAGGAGGTCCGTGCCGGCGTTGCCGAGGCTGGCGGTCACGGTGCCCGTTACTTCTGCACCGATATCTGTGACGGCGAGGCCCAGGGCCACGACGGCATTAACTACTCGCTGCCCAGCCGCGACATGATCGCCAACATGATCGAGATTCATGCCAAGGCCACCCCGTTCGACGCCGGCGTCTTTGTCGCCAGCTGCGATAAGGGCCTGCCTGCGAACCTCATGGCCATGGGCCGCATCAACATCCCCTCCATCGTCGTTACCGGCGGCGTCATGGATGCCGGCCCCGATCTGTTGACCCTGGAGCAGCTCGGCGCGATTTCTGCCCGCTACGAGCGCGGCGAGATCTCCCGCGAGGAACTTGAGTTTGCCAAGCACAACGCATGCCCCAGCTGCGGCGCCTGCTCCTTTATGGGCACCGCGTCGACCATGCAGGTTACCGCCGAGGCCCCTGGGCCTTATGCTCCCTGGCACGGCCCTGCTGCCCGCCACCAGCTCCGACCTGCGTGAGTTTGCGCGCGAGGCCGGCCGCCAGTCCGTGTGGCTCTCCGAGCACAACCTGTGCCCCCGCGACATCGTGACCAAGGAGTCTTTCGAGAACCTCATCATGGTCCACGGCGCCATTTCGGGTTCCACCAACTCGCTGCTGCATATTCCTGCTATCGCCCGCGAGTTTGGCATCGAGATGTCCGCCGACGACTTCGACCGCCTGCACCGTGGCGCCCACTACCTGCTCAACGTTCGCCCCGCAGGCGAGTGGCCGGCGCAGTTCTTCTACTATGCAGGTGGCGTGCCGCGCATCATGGAGGAGATCAAGTCGATGCTCCACCTCGATGTCATGACCGTCACCGGCAAGACCCTCGGCGAAAACCTCGAGGACCTTAAGAACAACGGCTACTACGAGAAGTGCGGCCGCTACTTGGAGAAGTGGAACCTCAAGCGCGAGGACATCATTCGCCCGTTTGACCAGGCCTTCGGCACCGACGGTTCCATCGCCATCCTCCACGGCAATCTTGCCCCCGAGGGCGCGGTCGTCAAGCACACCGTCGTTCCGCGCGAGATGTTCCAGGCTACGCTCAAGGCCCGTCCGTTCGACTGCGAGGAGGACGCCATTCACGCCGTCCTGACGCATGAGGTCAAGCCCGGCGATGCCGTTATCATTCGCTACGAGGGTCCCAAGGGTTCCGGAATGCCCGAGATGTTCTACACCACTGAGGCTATCGCCAGCGATCCCGAGCTGGGTGCGAGCATTGCCCTGATCACCGATGGCCGCTTCTCCGGCGCCTCCAAGGGCCCGGCTATCGGTCACGTTTCGCCCGAGGCTGCCGTGGGCGGCCCGATTGCCCTGATCGAGGAAGGTGATCTGATCCAGATCAACATCCCCGAGCGCTCGCTGTCCATCGTGGGCATCGCCGGCAAGGAGATGGAGCCGGCTGAGGTCGACGCCGTCCTGGCCGAGCGCCGAGCCGCTTGGAAGCCCAAGGCTAATCGCTATACCTCCGGCACGCTCAAGTTCTTTACCGAGCATGCAGTTTCCGCCATTCAGGGTGGCTATATGGAGTAGCGCCCATGCGCATCAAATATCTCCTCTCATAGATGTGCGGCACAAAGAGCCCCGAGCCACGTCACCGGGGCGCGTTGTTCAGCGCCGCCGGGGCGCTCCACTCAAACGACAAGAGACGTCTTACGCAAGCGCCCGTGTCCGTGGATAAAACCACGGGCGTGGGCGCTTCACTTTATTCCCAGCCGCTTTATTCCCAGCCCTTCCGCACGTCAGGCTCGTAGCCAACGGTTGCCTGGCGGCCGTTGCGAACGATGGGCTCACGAAGAATCTGCTGGTTATCGAGCACCTTTTCGAACTTCTGGTCGGCAGCAAGATACTGTACGAGCGCAACCGTGTCGGCATCTTTCGCCTTTGGATCGATCACAGCGTCGATCCCGCCGACGGCGCGCGCCACGCTTTCGAGCTCGCCTTTGCTCATCCCCTTTTCCTTCAAGTCGATGAACTGGAACTTCACACGACGTTCCTTGAAATAGCGCTGCGCCTTCTTAGTATCGAAGCTTTTCTTCGTGCCGAATATCTGGATGTTCATACGTACCGCCTTCGCTCAATTCTCGTCCGTCCATGATTCGACAAGGGAGCCGAGCAAAAACAGAGCAGGCGGAGATGGAGGAGGACGGCGACCGACCGTCGGCAAGAGTCGGCCGGATCGGACTGGCGCCCAGCGCGCGCCGGCGACACGCTCGCAGCTGCACACATAGCCGATGTACAAGCTCGCCGCGGCGTTCCCTCGCCCCGCGGTGTGGCGATAGAGAAGCACGCCACCCGTCAACGATGGCGCCTCGGTGAAGAAAATCAACGTCTGGGTTACATCCCTTGAAAGGGGCGAAGACGGCTGCTAGAATACCTCCCCGCTATGAAGGATTTGACCAAAGCATACATCGCAATTCGGCGGCCCCTGGTATACGGGGCCTCTCCTGTTGTTCCCCAAGTGCGCTCTGAGCAGCCGCTTTCTTCCTGTCGTATCTGATGCACGCATAGCACGTGCATGTTATTTCGCCCGTGGGCCGGCGCGCCTTCGGCGAAGAATCGAATAGATACGAAGGAAGCTTATGTCTGATAATTGTACGGTCGCGCCCGCCAATGGGCGCATTACCGGTACCCAGATCCGCATCGTCGCGGTCGTCGTCCTGGGTGCCTTCTTGGCGCTACTGAACCAAACGGTGATGTCGCCTGCGCTGCCGGTCATCATGTCCGATTTCGCCATCGATGCCTCGACTGCCCAGTGGATCATGTCCATATATCCGCTGGTGAGCGGCATCATGGTCCCCGTTTCGGCGTTCCTTATCGACAAGTTCAGCACCCGCGCGCTATTCTTCGGGGCGACGCTGGTGTTCGCGCTGGGCACGCTGCTGTGCGCCGCAGCCCCTGATTTCCTGTTCCTCATCATCGGTCGCGTGTTGCAAGCGGCGGGCTCAGGCGTGCTCATGCCGCTTGTCTCGGTGGTTCCCATGCTGGTGTTCCCCGTCGAGAAACGAGGAACGGCTATGGGCATGGCGGGCATCGTCATGTCGGCGGGTCCCGCGGTCGGCCCCGTCGTAGGCGGTGCGGTGATCGACACGTACGGCTGGCGCACCATGATCGGCGCCATCGTCCCCCTCGCAATTCTCGTGCTGGTGCTGGGCGTGTTCATGCTGAAAAACGTGGGCGAGCTGAAGAACCCCAAGCTCGACCTGCCCTCGGTCGTCCTCTCCACCATCGCCTTCGGCGGACTTCTCTACGGGTTCTCGAGCGCCTCGTCGATGGGTTGGGGCAACCCCGTGGTGCTCGGCTCGATCGTCGCGGGTGTCGTGTGCTTGGTGCTGTTCGTCGTACGCCAGGGCAAAATCGAGGACCCGCTGCTTCAACTGGGCACGCTCAAGACGCGCGAGTTCCGCGTGGCCGCCATCATCGTCACGCTCATCAACGCCGCATGCCTGGTCACCAACACGCTGTTGCCGTTGCTGCTGCAAACCTCGCTTGGCGCTTCGGCCTTCGAAACCGGCATGGCCATGCTTCCCGCCGCGGCGGTGGGCATCATCATCAGCCCTATCTCCGGCGTGGTGTTCGACAAGTTCGGTCCGCGTGCCATCTCGATCGTCGGCCTGGCCCTCATGACCGGCGCCCTGTTCCTGCTCTCGCTTTCGACGGTAAACACGCCCATCTTGGTGGTTGCGCTGTTCTGCATGCTGCAGTCCGCCGGCCAGTCGCTCGCGAACATGCCGGTGAACACATGGGGTGTCAATGCCTTGAAAAATGACATGATCGCCCACGGCAACGCCATCGCGAACACCGGCCGCCAGGTCGCCGGCGGTTTGTGCACGGCGCTCATCATCACGGTCATGACAAGCGTCACCGCGTCGGCCGGCGTCGATGCGAGCATCCAAGTAGCCACCGCCGTGGGCGCGGGCGTCGCTTACAAGGTGTGCGCGGCAATCGGCCTCGTTTCCCTTATCTGCGCCATATTCAGCGTGCGCACCAAGAAAACCGCACCGAAAACGAAGGAGGCATAAGCGATGTCCGAGATTCTGTCCGAGCGCATCCCGCTCGAGCTCGAGGGGACGCCCGTTTCGAGCATCATGATTGAAGAGCCGTTCACCTGCACGCAGGATTGCACGATTTCCGACGTGGTGCGCATGCTCGCCGAAAACGAGGTGAGCAGCATGCCCGTAATCGATGAGCGCAACCAGGTGGTCGGGTTCATCTCCGACGGCGATGTCATGGGAGCCATCGCGCAGCATCGCGCTCACACCATCTTCACGGGCGGCGACGCGTCCATGCTGTACTTCGACGATCAGAGCCTTGAGCAGCGCATCGAAGACCTGAAGGATCGCTGCGTCATGGATTTCGCGACGCGCCAGGTAGTGTGTGCCCGTCCCGAGCAGAGCATCGCCCGCGTCGCCGCGCTGCTGGCGAAGAAGAAGTTCAAGAAGCTTCCTGTGGTTGATGACGAGGGCAAACTCGTGGGGGTCATCCGCCGCTCCGCCATCACCAAATACATCTTCGGCATCCTTTTCCAATAGGGGCAGGTCGCACTTGAGGCGAACATCTCGAGGCATCGAGCCAGCAACTGGACCAGACAACCTTGACACGCACGCGCTTTCCCTCGATGCTTCGGTAAGGGGAGCTGCGAAAATCGCAGCACGGGTGATCGGCGCCGCGCCCCCGAAGGCAAAAGCGAACACGGGAGCGATACGATGGGAAAAGTCCTGGACGAAGATTTGGTTTATGAGATTCTCTCCGTCGTGGCAGAGATTCCGGCGGGATGCGTCGCCTCGTACGGTCAGATAGCGCGCCTCATCGGCAGGGAGAAAAACTCTCGCCTGGTCGGAGCGGTGCTGAGCGAGGCGGATCGCTACGGCGATTATCCCTGCCACCGCGTCGTCAACCACGCGGGACGCCTCGCGCCAAACTTCCCCGACCAGCGAGCACTACTGACGGAGGAAGGAGTCGCCTTCCGAGACGACGGCTGCGTCGACATGAAAAAGCACCAGTGGAACGAGTAGCCAGGCAGCGTAGCGTCGAAAGGAGCGACGCCACGGGGAACGACCTGCGCCCCGCCGCCGGACAACCTATGGCAAAGTGACACGTCCCACAAAGAGCGGCGCACCAGTACGAGACACGACCGCGACGTAAAAAGACCCTATGATACTCGTAAGCATCTATCTGATTGCCCGCCTCGAGGTACCCAAAGAACGAGAGATGCCGAAACCCCTAGACAAAGAAAAAGGTCGGGAGCTTTTATGCTTCCGACCTGAAGTTTCATGGTCGCGGGGGGCGGATTTGAACCACCGACCTTCGGGTTATGAGGTCGCTACGACGTTGTTTCATTCAGACATTTCGACCCAAATTGAAGTCAATATAACTCCAGGTCATTTGATGTTTTCATAGATTTACGAAAGAAAAGTACGCGGAATAATTCGACCCAAATTCGACCCACAACGAGCTTGAAAGCGGTCAGGCGGAGCATTACCCTTGGGGTGTGACCCCACGCAGGGCCCACCACCAAGGGTAATGCCCACCCGCCCCAGCCCTTTGCGCCATTCCGCGCAACCGAGCGCGATTCTCAGGCACTTCAGGCAAGGAACACGATGAACGACCGACCTCTCGTCATAGGCAAAGGAACGAAGCAACGCCGCGACAAATACACGTGGCGCTACCGTCACAGCCTCGGCAAGGATCCGGTCACGGGCAAATACCGCTATTCGCCGTGGCAGACCATACATACCACCAAAAGCCGAGAGGTCGACGCCGCACTCGAAGCCTACAAGGCAGAACTCAACAGCGGCACCTACGTCCAAAAATCGAGGGACACCGTCGGCTCGTACGCAAAAAAGTTCCACGACAACCGCGAAGGAACCATCACGCCGCTCGCCTACTCGACATCCTACTCAATCGAGAACCGGACGCGCACATCACATGCGTGATGCTCATGCTCGACACCGACATGAGAAGGGCAGAAGCCCTCGGGATGACGTGGTCCGATGTCTCCGTCGAGAACAGAAGCATCCTCATTGAGCAGCAGTTCGCGGCCGATCGAAGCGTTCGCTCGCCCAAAAGCAAGAAAAGCGTGCGGAGGATCTCGATAAGCGAGACGCTGACGTCGTATCTCGAATTCTGGAAAAAGGAGCAGGCCCGCGAAATGGAAGCCTTCGGCCTGGAACAAGTCAAAGGCACTCCGCTCGTCCACTCATTCGAACGAACGAAAGACAGGCATCCCCAAGTCAACTTCATGGACCTGAATGGGTTTTCGCGCTGGTTCAGAAACTTCAGCGTCGAGAACGGGTTCGGTATGTTCGAAGGCGTTCGAACATACCATTATGTGAAGGAAACTGTCGACGGGGAAACGATTTCGAAGCGTTATGAGCATAAAGAGTGGCTCGAATTGAGGGATTACCTCAGGAAGCATCCCAAGGTTCGCGAGGCGAGGCATATCAGCACATATGAGAGCGAGCACCTTCCTTACGGATATTCGGGCCTATCGAGCCACACCGCTACTGCCGCTACTGCCCGCCAGCTTCCGAACCAGCGGGCGGTAGCAGCACCCCGAACATCTCGCCGACAGCGCAGAGAGTCGTCGACCTGGCGGCCAAGGCCGACATCGAGGACGTGATGCTGTGCGACCTGCCCGGCGTCCTGTCCTTCCTAGGGCTGCCACCTGAGACGGAGATGCCGCCGGGCAACAAGGGGAAGACGAAGCTCAAGAAGCTCTACAGGAAGGTGGCGCCGAACAAGGCATACCACTCCGGCGAGCGCGCCAAGGATTTGATCTCGCACCTCGACATGGCAGAGATCAGGGCATCGGCGCCCGTCCAAGAATTGGGATGCAGTTCAATACGAGCTCGGGGCTCTTTTCGTCTAGATTGGGGACGCATGGCCGGACGAAAACAATTTGCGTCTGGTAATAAGCGTACGAAAGCGCAATTTACGTCTTAATTCCGTACGCAAATCAAGACGAAAACCGTTTACGTCTGCTTTAAATCCGTACGAAAACGGTTTTCGTCTTGCAGGGCAGTTGCCGTTTCTACAGTTCAACTTCCAGTTCGGCTTTGTGTTCGTAGAGGTAGTCGCGCATGTAGGGGATGGCAAATGAGACCTTGCCGTACGAAGGAGCCTCGATAATCGATTCTCTTAACAGGCGGCTGCGGACGGAGCTCACCTGTTGAGGCGTTTTGTTTAGGGCATCGGCAACCATGCTGGTCGAGCTCGTCTGCCCCAAAGACGCCATGCTCAGCAGATAAGCGATGCACGTGGGCGGAATGCGCCGCAGCGCGGGCTCAATCACCATGGCGCAGAAGCGTTCGCGTGCCGTTGCAATGCCACGCTCGGCTTCTTCTTCTCCAATAATCGCTGTATGTGCGCGTCTTGCCAACTGCCATGCGTAGTATCCAACGAGTTGGATCATGAAAGGATAGCCTTGCGTTGCCTCGGCAAGTTGGCCGGCAATACCTGGCTGCAACTCCACGCCAGACGCTTCAATGGTTTCCTCGAGGGAATACAACACTTCGGTTACTGCCACAGCCTTCAGGTCAAAGGGGAGGGCGCGGCGCAAAAACGCAAGTGTCTTTCCGTTGATGATGCTTTCAATCATCGAAGGCAGACCCGCAAAAACAAAGGCGATATCAAGGTCTTCGCCGATAACCTGCTGAATCGCAATGGAGAGCGTTCGGACCTCATCGAGCTCTGCGTCCTGAACCTCGTCGAGAGTGATGAGCAGGCCGTTTCCATTCTTGGATATTGTCTGTCTCATGGCGTCGCGTAGCGATGGGCCGATTCGCTCAATGTCTATGCTGCCGATGGATATGCCAGCTACGGTGGGCTCAAATCTGGCGTGTTTGGCCTGGAATTTGGGCTGCAGCTGTTCGAGAATGCGCTGGCAAAGTCCCTCGGTTGCGACCTCTTTTATGACCGTCCAGCCACGGCTTTGCGCCAAACGTGAGCACTCGTCAAGGAGGACCGTCTTGCCCGTTCCACGGACGCCGGCTATGCGCATTAGGCGCCCCGGGGCACCAGGCCCGTTGACGAGGCCCTCATTGAATTCTTCGAGCACATCTTCGCGGCCGATAATCGTGGGAGGTGTTTTACCTGCTGTGGGCTTAAAAGGGTTTGTTTGCATGTGAGCCACCTTTGCTCAAGATATAGCAAGATATAGCAAAGTATAGTGAGATATAGCAACGTATAGCGCTGTTCGCGGGTTCTTACGGTGGTGCTATTTTCCGAATGCCGCGCGGATAAAGCGCTGGGCGAACAGCTTGTTGGCAACTCACGAGGGCTCGGGGTGCCAATTTGGGGTGCAGTAGTGCTGCGCCACGAAAAGGGCCTATCTACTACGTTTAAGCCGCAGGGGTCAGCCATAGCCGGCTATTTTGAAAATCGATAAGCTGTCTACCTGCGGTTTTGTTTTCACGGTTTTCGGTATTGCCGAGGCTATCCGTGTTAACGTAGTAGATGGGCCACTTTTGTGACAAGGGGGCCGATCTGCGGCCCGGGGTGGCCAAAAAGCCCCGTCCCAAAAAGACTGATTGGGAGCTGGGGCGTGTCGATGCGATAGTATTACGTGGTGAAATTCGACAAACCGTGAGCTTCATCCGAGGGCTTTATGGAACAACACCAGCATAATCAGAGCCTGCAAGACCAGGCGTACAACGCATTGCGCTCCAAGATCATCTATGCCGAGCTCAAGCCCGGCACGCGCCTTTCGGCGATTGGTCTGGAAAAGGAGACGGGAATCGGGCGCACGCCCATTCGCGAGTCCTTTGTGCGCCTGCGTGAGCAGGAGCTGGTGGAAACGCGTCCCAAAAGCGGCACCTATGTCTCAAAAATCAGCATGGAGCGCGCCGAGAACGCCTGTTTCTTGCGCGAGAAGCTCGAGAGAAGCGTGCTAATTAAATGCTGTTCGGCTGCTACGCCCGAGCAAAAGCAGCGGCTCGAGCAGATTCTTGCCGAGTCCGAGTCGCTCGACCATAGCGAAACGCGTCGCTTTTTCGATCTGGACAACCTGTTCCATGAGACGTGTTTTGAGATTGCCGGCCGTCACATGCTGTGGGATTGGATGAAGAGCGTCAACACGCATTTTGAGCGATACAACTGGTTGCGTATGGTGTCGCAGGACCTGGATTGGGAGCCGATTCGTCGGCAGCATCGCCGGGTTCTCGAGGCCATTAAGAGGGGCGATACCGATGCGGCGAGCTATCTGGCAGAGACGCACTTGCACCTGATGCCCGAGGAGCAGGGCCCGGTTATCGCCTTGCATCCTGACTATTTTGAGCTGTCTAAAGACTCGGCTATCTAGCCCATTATCGCATCTGCTCGAGACGCAAAAACGATGCTGCTCACCTACAGCGTTTTGCAACTGAGATTTTTAAAAAATGCCTAAAATGGCTCAGACCGCCGACAATTGGGAAACGGGGTGCGTTATGGCGCAGATGAGAATCAAGGACATTGCCGCCGAGGCGGGCGTGAGCCCGGCCACGGTCTCGCGCTATCTCAACAACCGCCCCGGGCAAATGACTGAGGAAACCCGTGCTCGCATCGCGGCGGTTGTCGAGCGCACCGGCTATCGCCCGCGTGCCGCCGCGCGCAATCTGCGCAGCTCGCGCACCAACCTCATCGGCGTGATTTTGGCCGACATCGCCAACCCGTTCTCGAGCGCCATGCTCGAGGGCCTTTCCGCCAGCGCCGCGGCGCGCGGCTGCTCGCTCATGACGGCCATTAGCGGCAACGACCCCGCTAAGGAAGCGGAGTCGCTCACCAGACTTATCGATGCCGGCGTGGACGGCCTGGTCGTCAACACCTGCGGAGGCAATGACGAGGCGATCGCCGCGGCAGCGGGACGTCTGCCCGTCGTGCTGCTCGACCGCGACGTTGCCGACGGCGGTGTTGACCTGGTGACATCTAACAACCGTGAGCTGGTCGCCGGCTTGGTAGACGCCTTGGCAGCTGCGGGCAGCGAGCGTCTGTGCCTGCTCACCGAGGCAAGCGACGATAGCCCCGTGCGTCGAGAGCGCGCCGAGGCCTTTACCGACGAGCTTTCGCGCCGCGGCCTTGCGGGCGAGGTCGTCACCCTGGCCGACGGTGGCGCCACGGGCGTTGGCCGTTTGGACAAGACCATCCGCGACTACGCGGGCAAAAGGCTCGGCCTTATCGCCGTCAACGGCCTGGTTTTCCTGCGTCTGACCGAGGCGCTGGCGCAGCTTGGTCCCTCGCTGCCGGCGGGGCTCAAAATCGCGACGTTTGACGACTACCCCTGGAACCATGTGCTCTTTGGCGGCGTGACCACGGCCGCGCAAGACACCCTTACCATCGCCGAGCGCGTGGTCGAGCGCCTCTCCGAGCGCATCGACGTTGTTACCACTACAGTGGGCGAGGCCGCAAAGCTGGCGCCCAAACGCATCGAGATCCCCGGCCACATCGAACACCGCGCATCGACCTCTCGCTAGCCGCTCGTTCGCAACTGCCTGTTCGCGCACGTTTTTTGAGCGCTTGATACGCTTTAACCCTGCGGAAACATTTTTCTGCGATAGTATCTGCGATATAGACCAGTCGAAACCCGCCCGAAAGAAAGGGGAGCGACATGAACCAGCAGAACATCGATTACGTACTCCGCTCCGTAGAGCAGCGTGACATCCGCTTTGTGCGTCTGTGGTTTGTCGACATTCTCGGCCGCCTCAAAAACTTTGCCATTAGCCCCGAGGACCTCGAGGTCGCTTTTGAGGAGGGTATTGGCTTTGACGGCTCCGCCATCGAGGGCTTTGCCACGCCCGAGGAAGCCGACATGCTGGCGTTTCCCGATGCTTCGACCTTCCAGATTTTGCCGTGGCGCCCGAGCCACAACGGCGTCGCCCGCGTGTTCTGCGACGTGTGCACTCCCGACCGCAAGCCATTTGCCGGCGACCCGCGCGATGCCCTGCGCCGCATGTTCCACAAGGCCGAGAAGGCTGGCTATCTGCTTAACGTGGGCGCCGAGCTGGAGTACTACTACTTCCCCGACGAGCACACCCCCGAGCCGCTCGACAACGTGGGCTACTTCGATCTTTCGGTGAGCGATGCCGCTCGCGACCTGCGCCGCAACACGGTCCTCACGCTCGAGAAGATGTCCGTGCCCGTGGAGTACACCTTCCACGCCGCCGGCCGCTCGCAGCACGGCATGAGCCTGCGCCACGCCGAGGCCCTGAGCATGTCCGACGCCATCACCACGGCCAAACTCATCATTAAGCAGCAGGCCTACGAGAGCGGTTGCCACGCCTCCTTTATGCCCAAGCCGTTGGCAGGCGAGGACGGCAGTGCTATGTTCCTGTGCCAGTCGCTATTCGACCACGGCGGCAACAACGTCTTTTGGGGCGAGGACGACGAGAAGTACCATCTTTCCGACATCGCCAAACACTACATGGCCGGCATTCTGGCACACGCGCGCGAGATTAGCGCCATCACCAACCCCACGGTTAACTCGTACAAGCGCATCACCACGGGTGGCGACTCCGTGCCGCAGTACGCCACGTGGGGCCTGCGCAACCGCGCGAGCATGGTCCGCATCCCGGTCTACAAGCCCGGCAAGCAGCTGTCCACGCGCATCGAGCTGCGCAGCCCCGACCCCATGGCCAACCCGTACCTGGTCAACGCCGTCACGCTGGCGGCCGGTCTGGACGGCATCGAGCGCAAGCTGGAGCTCCCGCCCGAGGCAACGGCCGAGACGCTCAAGCTCACCGACCGTCAGATGGTCGAGGCCGGCTACACGCCGCTGCCGCGTTCGCTCAAAGAGGCGCTCGACGTGTTTGAGGGCTCGCAGTTTATGAAGGATGCCCTCGGCGAGCACATCCACAGCTTCTTCCTCAAAAAGAAGCGCGACGAGTGGCATAAGTTTGAGTCTACGATCACCGAGTGGGAGATCAAGCACTACCTGGCGAACTCCTAATCGCGCTGACTTGTTCCAGTACGATTGAGCTCATTTCTTTGGAGGCCGATATGTCCGAAAAGAGTGCCCTGTTCATGGCGCGCACGACGCGCTTCCACGAGTTTGCCCGCAGCTTGACGACCACCCTGGGTGTCGAGGTGAGCCTGGCAACCCCCGATTCGCCGACTGCGGCGCACGACTTTGACCTGCTGATTCTCGATTCCGATGGCATCCGCAGCGACCGCATCGATCAGATTGCCAAGTGGCTTGACGATCGTGGCGGCGTCCCCATGTTGGTGATCGTCGACGATGAGGCGCTCGGCACCCTGCGCCTGCCCAATCACGCGCATGCCGACTTTGTGTGCCCCACGGCGACGCCCAACGAGCTCAAGGCTCGCGCGCAGCGCTTGATGGGCGAGGAGGAGACCGTTACCGCCGACGATGTGCTCAATATCGATAACCTCGAGATTAACCTGGCAACCTACCAGGTGACGCTTGATAGCGAGCCCATCGACCTGACGCTGATGGAGTACTCGCTGCTGAGCTTTTTGGCGACGCACCCCAACCGTGCCTACAGCCGCGAGGTGTTGCTGCACCGCGTGTGGGGCTTTGAGTACTGCGGCGGCACGCGCACCGTCGACGTGCACATCCGACGCATCCGCTCCAAGGTGGGCCCGCAGATCGCGGCACACATCACCACCGTCCGCGGCGTAGGCTATCTGTTTAAGGACTAGCTTTTCACCACAAAGGGGACAGGCACCTTTGTGGTGGTTTTGCCGCAGGTGCGGGTTCCTTTCGGGTCTGCAGCAGAACTTAAGCCTTCCTAAAAGATTGCGTTCTCATACACGTTCGCCCGCATATTGGGGTACAACTCAACGTGAACAATGATGGCCCGCCACATGTTTGGCGGGCCTTTGGTTATTTGACGAAAGGATCGCAGCTATGAGCGAGTACGATTCCCAGCATCCCCAGGATGCGGGCCACGCCGGCGAGACTCAGCAGCAACCGCGCGTACAGGTTGAGTCGACGCCTGCCGACGGCAACATTCCCTACGTGCAGGCCTACGACACGCAGACCGGCAAGCCGCTCGTCGGTCAGCAGGTCGTGAACAAGCACACGGTGGTCAAGACCAAGACCAAAAAGCTACCGATCTTTATTACGGCGCTTGCCGGCTGTGCCTGCGGAGCCCTGCTGGTCATTGCGCTCATTATGAGCGGCACGCTCAATATCGGTGGCGGCAAGAATGCCGTGACGGCGGGTGCTTCGGGTTCGTCGACGCAAAAGATTACGATCGACTCCGAGGACACCACGCTGGCCGAGGCCGTTTCTGCCAAGGCATTGCCCTCCGTGGTTTCCATTACCGCCACTTCGAGCGGCAGCCAGAATGGCTCGCTTTCGCAGTCTGCTGATGAGTCGGATAGCTCGGGCAGCGTCGGTTCGGGCGTCGTGCTCGATACCGAGGGCCACATCCTCACCAACAACCACGTGGTCGATGGCTATGACCAGTACGTGGTGACCATGGATGACGGCACCACCTATGAGGCCGAGTTCGTGGGCAACGATGCCTCGAGCGACCTCGCCGTCATTAAGCTCAAGGATGCTGACGCCTCCAAGCTCACGCCGATTGAGATTGGTGATTCTTCCAAGCTCAACGTGGGCGAGTGGGTTATGGCCATCGGTTCGCCGTTCGGCAACGAGCAGTCTGTCTCTACGGGAATCGTGTCGGCGCTGTATCGCTCCACGGCCATGAGCTCTACCAGCGGTAACACCATCTATGCCAACATGATCCAGACCGATGCCGCCATCAACCCGGGCAACTCCGGCGGCGCGCTTGTTAACGACAATGGTGAACTCGTGGGCATTAATTCGCTTATCGAGAGCTATTCGGGCTCCAGCTCGGGCGTGGGCTTTGCCATTCCGGTTAACTACGCCAAGAACATTGCCGACCAGATTATCGACGGCAAGACGCCGGTACATCCGTACATGGGCGCCACACTTTCGAGCGTCAATGCGCTCAACGCCCGCACCAACAAGCTGAGCACCGATAGCGGCGCGTACGTGGCAAGCGTCGTCGAGGACGGTCCCGCCGCCAAGGCCGGCATTCAGGAGGGCGACGTCATCACCAAGCTGGGCGACGACGAGATTACGAGCGCCGATGGCCTGATCATCGCGCTGCGCAGCCACGAGGTGGGCGAGAAGGTCGAGATCACGCTCATGCGCGGCAAGGACGAGAAGAAGGTCACCGTCGAGCTGGGCTCCGATGAGGAGCTGCAGAATCAGCAGCAAGACGACAGTTCGACCGACACCGGCAACGGCGGTATTACCGACGAGCAGCTGCGCCAGTACCTGGAGGAGCTGCTAGGCCAGCAGGGCCAGGGCTACTAGCGGGTCGTTTTGCACATATCGAAGCCAGAGGGGCTGTCCCACCAATGCGGGACAGCCCCTCTTTTCTTATTGATCCGTTGGGGGCGGTAGCGCGCAGAGATGTGGTGTAAGAGGCGGGGCATGCCCCGCCTCTTCCCTTT
>CABPWH010000016.1 GCA_902461085.1 uncultured Collinsella sp.
TGCTCCGAGATTTACTTTGACATGGGCGAGGAGGTCGGCTGCGGCAGCCCCGACTGCAAGCCTGGCTGCGACTGCGACCGCTTCCTGGAGTTCTGGAACCTCGTCTTTACCCAGTACGACCGCCAGGAGGACGGCTCCATGCCGGAGCTGCCGCACCGTAACCTCGATACGGGCATGGGCCTTGAGCGCATGGCCGCCATTATGCAGCACAAGACCGCCAACTACGACGGCGATCTGATGCAGCATCTCATCAAGTTGGGCGAGGAGATCAGCGGTAAGACCTATGACGCCGACGATTACTCCGGTGCTAGCCGTTCTCTGCGCATCATCGCCGACCACTCCCGTGCCGTTGACTTTATGATCTCTGACGGCATCCTCCCCGGTAACGAGGGACGCGAGTACGTCCTTCGCCGCCTGCTCCGCCGCGCCGTGTTCCACGGTCGCCTGTTGGGCATCGAGGGCGCCTTCCTGACCAAGTTCATCGACGAGGTTAACGCTCAGATGGGCGAGGCTTATCCCGAGCTGCTCAAGAATGTCGCGCTCGTCAAGGGTATCGTCGCCTCCGAGGAGGAGCGCTTCTCCACGACGCTCGACAACGGCCGCGTCTATCTGGACGAGGCCCTGGCAGCGCTTGCCGAGGGCGCCGTGCTTCCGGGCGATGTTGCCTTTAAGCTTCACGACACCTTTGGTTTCCCCATCGACCTAACCGTCGAGATCGCCGGCACCGCTGGCCACGACGTCGACATGGACGGCTTCACTGCCTGCATGGAGGACCAGAAGGCCCGCGCCCGCGCCAATGCCAAGGGCGACGCCTGGGGCAGCTTCAACGACGTGTGGGTTGAGCTTTCCGACAAGGTCGCTGCGACCGAGTTCGACGGCTATGACAACGATGTGATCGAGGGCGCCAAGGTTGTCGCCATCGTGCGCAACGGCGAGTCCGTCGAGTCCGCTGCCGCCGGCGAGGACGTCGAGGTTGTGCTCGATCGCACCCCGTTCTATGCCGAGATGGGTGGTCAGCAGGGCGATGCCGGCAAGCTTTCCGCCGAGGGCGTTGTTCTGACCGTTGCCGACACCAAGAACCACAACGGCCTGTATGCCCACGTCGCGCACGTTGCCGATGGCACGCTGACTGTCGGTGCCGCTGTTACCGCCGCGCTCGACGCCGAGCGCCGTGGCTTCCTGCGTCGCAACCACACCGCCACGCACCTGCTCGACGCCGCCCTTAAGCAGGTCCTGGGCGAGCATGTCTCTCAGGCCGGCTCGCTGGTGACGCCCGAGCACCTGCGCTTTGACTTCACGCACTTCGAGGCTCTGTCCTCCGAGCAGCTCAAGGCTGTCGAGGACCTGGTCAACCAGCAGATCTTCGCTTCCAAGCCGGTCGTGACCCGTGTCATGGGCATCGACGAGGCTAAGGCCGCCGGCGCTGTCGCTCTGTTTGGCGAGAAGTACGGCGATGTCGTCCGCGTCGTCTCCGTGGGCGCCGAGGACCAGCCGTTCTCCCGCGAGCTCTGCGGTGGCACACACGCTGCTAACACCGCCGAGATCGGCCTGTTTAAGATTATTTCCGAGTCCTCCACGGGCTCTAATGTCCGTCGTATCGAGGCCGTGACCTCTAAGGGTGCTCTCGACTATATGGCCGACCGCCTGGCGCTCGTCGACGCCGCCGCCGCTGCGCTCAAGTGCCGCGTAGACGAGGTTCCCGCCCGCGTGGAGAACCTGCAGTCCGAGCTGCGCGAGACGTCCAATAAGCTCAAGAAGGCTCTGACCGGTGGCTCCTCCGACGCCATCTCCAGCGCCATCGAGGGCGCCGTCGAGCTCGACGGCTATAAGCTCGTTGTCGCTGAGCTCCAGGGCCTTGAGGCTGCCGACCTGCGCAACGTATGGGATACCGTGCATCAGAAGGTCGCCGGCCCTGTCGCTTGTGTCGTCGCCAGCGTGACTGAGAAGGGCACTCCGGCCCTGCTCGCTGCCGGCTCCGATGACGCCGTCAAGGCCGGTTTCCACGCCGGTAACGTGATCAAGCAGATCGCGGGTCTGGTCGACGGTCGCGGTGGCGGTCGTCCCAACATGGCCCAGGCCGGTGGCAAGAATGCTGCCGGCATCGCCGATGCCCTCGCGGCCGCTAAGACCGCGCTCGGCGCCTAAGAATCTAAGAAGTCGCTGTGGTTGCGCTCGCGCTGGACATAGGGGAGACCAGGATTGGCATCGCCGTCTCGAGCCGTGATGGCAAGATGGCGATGCCTGTCAAGGTGCTTCCGGCTGCCGAGGTCACCGGTATGGCCAAGACGTTCCGCTACCTGGTTGAGGACTATGAGCCCGACATCCTGGTAAGCGGACGTCCCCTGACCATGGCCGGTGAGCCCGGCCCTCAGGCCGAGCGCGTTGCCGCTGTGGCGCAAAAGATTGCCGACGAGCTCGATCTTCCGTTGGAGTTTGAGGACGAGCGTCTGTCCTCGCAAGAGGCCAAGCGTATCCTGCGCGAGCAGGGACTCAACGAAAAGCAGATGAGGGGCAAGATCGACATGATTGCCGCCAGCCTGTTTTTGCAGACGTGGCTCGATCGTAAAAACGAGGAGGTTTCGCATGCCTAGTGCTTCCGATCCGCGCCAGCCGAATCGTACACAGCAGCCGGCGTCGCGCCCTGCCCAGCCTGGCCAGCGTCTGGCACAACCGACGCAGCGCGCAGCTCAGCCTGCCGCGCGCCCGGCGCAGTCCTTCTCTCGTTCGGCCCAACCTGTTCAACGGACGGGTCAGCAGCCTTCTGCTCGTTCGGTTCAGCATTCGGCTTCTCACGCGGCTCAGCAGCCCACTGCTCGTACGGCCCAGCCTGCAGGCGGTACCCGCTTTAAGCAGCAGGCACCTACTCAGCGAACTCAGGCCCCTCAATCGCATTCGCATCACGCTCGCGGTTCGCATGGCGTTGCTCCGGCGACCCGCTCGAGCTACAACACGCATGCTCGTCGCGGTGCCCAAAAGAAAAGCTCCCCGGTGCCTATGATTATCGGTGGCGTTGTTGCCGTGCTTGCGCTTGTCGCGATCGTTTTCTTTGTCGTGCCAGCCGTCAAGGGCTTCTTTGGCGGTGAGGGTGCGAAAGTCGTTGCAGGCCAGCAGGTTACTATCACGATTCCCGATGGTGCCTCGGGTGACAGCATCGCTTCGATTCTCTCCGAGAATCATATCGTCGAAAATCCCAAGGATTATTATGCGGCGGTGAAAAAGCTCAACGCCGATATGTCGCTCAAGCCTGGTGATTATTCGTTCACCACACTCATGGATGCGACCAAGGTTGTTCAGCAACTCATGGAAGGCCCCAACGCGGGCTCCAATGCGCTGACTATCCCTGAGGGCCTGACGGTCGATCAAGTCGCCGACCGTGTGGCCCAGGCCTACGACAGCATCTCTAAGGAAGACTTCCTCAACCAGGCCAAGGCCTCCAACTACGTGGACGACTATAGCTTCCTTAAGGGCGCCGCCAACGACTCGCTCGAGGGTTTCTTGTTCCCCAAGACCTATTCGTTGGGTGATTCGCCGACGGCCGATGGCGTGATTCGCGCCATGCTCGATCAGTTTAAGACCGAGTACAAGTCGCTTGACTTTGCGAGCTGCGAAGCCAAGATCAAGGAACGCTTCGGTGTGGAGATGTCCGACTACGACATCGTCAACTTGGCCTCTATCGTTGAGCGCGAGGGCCTCAACGCCGACCAGCGCGCGCACGTGGCCTCGGTCTTCTACAACCGCCTTGCCGGCAAGCTCGACGGTCTGCGCTATCTCAACAGCGATGCGACCATGATGTATGTCACCGGTGGCGAGGTTACCGCCGACGACCTGCAGAGCGATAGTCCGTATAACACCTATAAGCACGAGGGTCTGCCACCCACGCCCATCTGCTCTCCGTCGCTCGAGGCACTCAAGGCCACGCTTGAGCCGACCGACTCCGATGACCTGTATTTCTACATTACGCAGGACGAGGAGTACTTCTCGCAAACCTACGAAGAGCATCAACAGTCTTGGAATTAGCATGAGGATTTTTAGCCCCAAACGATACGTTGCCTCGGTCGATCGCATCGACCTTGATACCCTGTGGGCCGACGGCAAGCGCGCCATTCTGCTCGATCGCGATAACACCTTGGTGCCGCGCGACACCGAGCAGGTTCCCGCCGCGGTTTCCGCTTGGCTCGACGCCGCCCGCGCCAAAGGCTTTAAGCTGTGCATGGTGTCCAACAACTGGCATCGCGACCAGGTCATGAGCTCTGCGCGCGAGCTGGGACTCGAGGCCATCAGCCACGCCATGAAGCCGGCGCCGTTTGCCCTCAAGGCAGGCCTTAAGCGCCTCGGCGCCACAGCCGGCGAGGCGGTGCTGATCGGTGATCAGCTCTACACGGACGTGTGGAGCGGCAACTTCGCCGGCGTCGATACCATCCTGGTAAAGCCGCAGGCGACGCAGGACCTGTGGTATACGCAGATCTTCCGTATCTTTGAGCGCCGGGCCCTGCGCGACCTTCCCTGCGAGGAATAGGTCTCGTCATGTCCCAGCACACCAAACACGGCTGCGACCATATCTTCTTTATCGGCTTTTTGGGCGCGGGCAAATCGACGCTCGCGCGCAACGTCGGCACTATGTTCAAGCGGCGTTTTATCGATACCGACCGACTGGTCGTGCGCCGTTGCGGTAAGTCGGTAACCGAGATTTTTGAGACCGAGGGCGAGGATCGTTTTCGTGAGCTCGAGACCTCGGCGCTCCGTTCGCTCCAAAGCGAGCGCAGCCTGTTGGTTTCGTGCGGGGGCGGTATCGTCGAGACGCCGGTGAATATTGAGCTGATGCATGAAATGGGTACGTGCGTTTACCTCGAGGGCGACTTTGAGGATTCGATTCGCCAGATTCGTCGGTCCGACACGCGCCCCGATTTTCGCTCTCCCGAGCATGCCGCGCGCCTGTTTGAGCATCGCCGTCCGCTGTATCGCCAGGCCGCCGATCTTACCCTTGATATTCGCAACAAGTCCTTCGAGGACGTTTCCTACCTTTGTGCCGAGATGCTTTTGGAGCGTGGGCTGCTATGATTCGCCGTCAACTGATCAATTTCCAAAACCGCAGTGTCGATGTCCGCGTCGGATTGGGCGCGTTCGATGAGCTGTCGCGCATGTTTGCCTCGGCTGTGGGCAAGCCTAAGCGCGCAATGGTGGTTTGGAACTCCGCCACATCCGAGCGTTTTGGTGAGGTCGTCGAGCATGCGCTGGTTGACGCCGGTTTTGTCGTGTCGCCGCTAGTCCTCGAGGTTTCGCCTGCCGGTGCTACGCTGGCCGATGCCGATACCGTCTTTGGCGCCCTTTCGGCTAACGGCATTACCTGCGACGATCTGGTTGTCGCCGTTGGCGATGCCGCAACCTGCTCGGTTGTTAGCTGGTGCGCCAACCAGTGGTGTGGCCGAACCGAGTGCGCGTTGCTGCCGACGACCTTCGATGCAATGCTCACGGTCGCGACGACCATGAAGCCGCTCGTCGCTTCGTCGGCCAATGCGCTTCCCGCTATCGCGTTCCGTCCCGAGCCGGGCTTGGTCGTGTGTGACCTCGACCTTGTTCGCGAGGCGGACCCCGAGGACCTCAAGTTCGGCTATGCGGTACTTGTTGGCACCATGCTTTCGAGCAGCAAGTCCCGCTGGAATCAGTTTACCGAGACCGTCCCCGAGATTCTCGCGGGCGAGGAGGTCGCGCTCGTCAATGCCGTTCAGTGGTCTCAGACTGCTCGCAAGGACGTACTGATGGCTACGAACCCGAGCGCCCGCCATGCGCTCGATTTTGGCAAGACGGGGGAGCGTACCCTGCGCGCCTGCTTGGGCGATGCCGTTTCGCAGGTCCCTGCCTACCAGCTGTTGTCCGAGGGCATGCGTTTTGAGGCGCGCGTTGCCCACGATGCTTGCGACTTCGATATCGATTACGTTTTTGAGGTCGATGACTGCCTGGAGGACTTTGGCATCGAGGAGCTTGCCTTCGACCTGGAGCCCACCGCGTTTATCGAGGAATTCCGCAGGCAGCAGTTCGCCCGCTCGAACCGCAGTATGTTGCCGCTGCCCGCGGCACTCGGCGCCATTCGTCTAACGAGCGTTGAGGACGAGGTTCTTGAGCGCCATGCTCACGCCTACTTGGCTTCTCGCAAAGAACTTCTCTAAGTTTTATTGACATCCATCGTCTTTCGTATCATGTTGAGGGGCGGGTTTCCAATCGGTTGCGGATCGCATGCGATTCCGTCGTTCGGTTGAGACCCGTCCCGCACTTTTAGAGACAACAAGAAAGGAATCTGCATGTCTGAGTTTGCTGCCGGTCCTGCCGGTCGTATCGAGCGTGTCCGTACCCTGATGGCTGAGCGCGGCTACGATGCCATCGTGGTGCGCGACGAGGCCAACCTTCGTTGGCTCACGGGCGTCAAGGGCGTCTTCGACTACACCTTCGAGTTCCCGCACGCGGCGTTTATTACGGCTGACCAGTGCCTGTTCCATACCGACTCGCGCTACCTCAACAGCTTTGAGGAGAACACGCCCGCCGGCAGCCCCTGGGTCTACGACATGGATGAGGGCACCATCCCCGGTTGGGTCGCCGGCAAGATCGCGGCCAACAAATGCCGCGTCTGCGCTGTCGAGGACGATATGCAGATTAATTTCTACCAGGGTATTCAGCGCGGCCTGGAGGACCGCTCCGTCGCCTGTATGCTGCCGCTGATGCACGACGACATCCGCAAGATGCGCGCCATCAAGGACGCCGAGGAGATCGAGCTCATGCGCCATGCGCAGTCGATCACCGATGCCGCCTTCCAGCACATGCTCGGCTTTATTAAGCCCGGTATGACCGAGAAGCAGGTACGCAACGAGCTCGAGAACTTTATGTTCGCCAACGGTGCTGACAGCCTTGCCTTCGGCTCCATCGTGGCGAGCGGCCCCAACACCGCCAACCCGCATGCCGTCCCGAGCGACCGCGTGATCGAGAAGGGCGACTTTGTCCTCATGGATTACGGCGCGGGCTACTGCGATTATCGCTCCGACATGACACGCACTGTCGTGATGGGCGAGCCTACCCAGGAGCAGCTCGACCTGTACGCGCTCGTGCGCCGTACGCACGAGGAGTGCGTCGCTGCCATCCATCCGGGCGTCGAGGGCAACGACATCTTCAAGCTCTCCAAGAAGATCATCGGCGATGCCGGCTATGGCGATTATTACAACCATGGTCTGGGTCACGGCGTGGGCATCGACATCCATGAGCTGCCCAACTTCAACCGCAGCAAGAACACCATCGAGGTCGGCTCGGTTATCACCATGGAGCCCGGCGTGTATCTGCCCGGTGTGGGCGGCGTGCGTCTGGAGGACTACGGCGTGGTCACCGAGAACGGCTACGAGCCCTTCACCAAGACCCCGCACGACCTGCACGTCATCGATTGCTAGCCCATTTCGATAGATTTTTGGGGCGGGGCGTCCGGATCGATTCGGACGCCCCGCGTTCTCTTTTTATGCGCTCGCTGCAGGCGCCGTCAGCAAGTGTATAATTTCGGTCGTATGTAATTTGGACGCTTGTGCGTTCTGCCCATAACAAGAAAGGTCGCTATGCCTACCATTTCTACCGCCGACTTCAAGAACGGCCTCGGTCTCCGCATTAAGGACAAGGTCTACACCATCGTCGAGTTCCAGCATGTCAAGCCGGGCAAGGGCGGCGCGTTTGTGCGCTACAAGACCCGCGACATCAAGAGCGGCCGCGTCGTCGAGAACACCTGCAACGCCGGCACCAAGTTCGAGAGCGTTATGCTCACCACCCGTGAGTTCCAGTACCTCTACAACGATGGCGCCGACTACATCTTCATGGACAATGAGACCTATGAGCAGGTTCCCGTTCCTGAGGACATGGTGGGCGAGAACTCCAAGTGGCTGCGCGAGAACGACATCTGCCAGCTGCTCTTTGCCGACGATGAGCTCATGGGCGTGACCCCGCCGATGTTCATCGAGACCACCATCGTCCAGACCGACCCGGGCTTTAAGGGCGACACCGTCCAGGGTTCCACCAAGCCGGCCACGATCGACACCGGCGCTGTCATCCAGGTCCCCATGTACCTCAACGAGGGCGAGGTCATCAAGGTTGACACCCGCGACGGCAAGTTCGTCTCCCGTGTCTAGCAACCAACTCTTCTAGGAGGACTCATGCCCCAGGAAATCAAGATTGACGGCATCGGCATTTCGCCCGATGTTCTGACCGCCATCGTCTCGCGCGCCGTGTCGGATGTCGAGGGCATCGCCTCCGTTGGCGTCAAGGACCTTGCCACCAACCTTGTCTCCATGATGCTCTCGTCCAAGGCCCCGGCTTCCGAGCCGGCGGTCGAGGCCGAGGTCGTCGGCGACAAGCTCGCACTCACCGTGCGTGTCGTGGTGTTCTTTGGCTATCCGTTCAAGAAACTCGCCGAGGCCGTTCGCGCCGCCGTGGTCGCCGCCATCGATGCCCAAGTTGGCGTCGAGGTCGAGCGCGTTGACGTTTGCATCGACGGCCTCGTTTTCCCCAAGGAGTAACCTTTGAGCCTTAAGGTTTATCGCGGGCGTACGCTTGCCCGCAGTCAGGCGCTGCAGCTGCTGTTCCAGGCCGAGGCCACGGACAGCCCGCTCGAGCGCGTCCTCGAGGGCGATTTCCTGATCTCTAAGGGTCCCCTCGACCCCTATGCGCTGGAGCTTTGTCGCGGTGCCTACGAGCATATCGACCGCATCGACTGCGCTCTGCGCTCCGTTGCCAAGAACTGGGATCTTATGCGCATGCCCGGCGCCGACCGCAACCTGCTGCGTATCGCCGTTTACGAGATGCGTTTCCTCACCGACGAGGAGGTTTCGGACGCCATCGTGATCAACGAGGCCGTCGAGCTTGCCAAGGCCTATGGCACCGACCAGTCTGCGTCGTTCGTCAACGGCGTGCTGGGCAAGATCGCTCGCAGCGAGGAGCTGCCGGGCGAGGACCAGTACCAGGAGCTGCTGGCCGAGGACCGTGCCCGCGAGGAGGCCCAGGCCGCCGAGGCTGCCGCCAAGGTTGCGGTTGCGCAGGCTGAGGCTGGCGTGCTGGCCGAGGATTCGGACGCCGCCGAGGCTGTTGTCGACTCCGTCGAGGAGTAGCCATGCCAGAGGGTTCCGTCCGCAACTTCGACGAGATCTCGGACCGTCTGGATCAGATCATCGCTACCGTTCGCTCCAAGGATACCTCCTTGGAGCGTTCGCTCGATTTGTTTGACGAAGCGATTGAGCTGGGCTCCCGCGCGGTCGATATGGTCGACAAGTTTGAGCTGACGCCGCGTGAGGCCGACAAGCTCGAGCAGGAATACGATGAGGATGCGGCAAACGAATCTCAGGATAGCTAGGCCGCATCTCCGGATACGAATGGTTGATGGCATTCATGAAACGCGTGCGTCTTGATGACGAACTGATTTCACAGGGCATCTGCGCCGATCGCGCGGATGCCCTTCGCACTCTTATGGCCGGCTTGGTCTCGAGTGGCGGCGAGCGCTTGACTTCGCCGGGTCTTAAGGTGATGCCGGGGCTGCCGCTGCACGTGAAGGGGCGTATTCCCTATGTTGGCCGCGGCGGTCTTAAGCTCGAAGGCGCGCTTGATGCGTTTGGTATCAATCCGACGGGCCTTGCCTGTCTGGATGTGGGCTGCTCTACCGGCGGCTTTACCGATTGCCTGCTCAAGCGCGGAGCTGCGACCGTTGTATCGGTGGACGTGGGTCGCGCCCAGTTCGATTGGTCGTTGCGTCAGGACGATCGCGTGACGCTGCATGAGCGCACAAATGTGACGCAGCTGCCTGAGCTTGGCTATGCCGGCGCCATCGACCTGGCTGTGTGTGATGTCTCGTTTACCAGCATCGCGAACATTATCGATGCGGTATTGGCGTGCCTGGCGCCTACGGGTGCATTCTGCACGCTCGTAAAGCCGCAGTTTGAGGCTCCGGCGGCGCTGGTGGGCGAGGGCGGCATTGTGACCGATCCCGCCGTGCGCCGCGATACACTCGTGGCGGCGGTTGAACTCTTTGCTGCCAAGGGCCTCTTCCCGGTCGATGTGTGCGTGTCACCCATACATGGTGCCAAGGGCAACGTTGAGTTTTTCCTGTACGGCACGAGATTTGACCCCGGCGACCGCTCGCAAGACGAGCTGCAATCCCAGGTATCGGTTTTGAGCGAGAAAGCTGCAACGCTATGAAGGTCTTTCTGGTTCCCAATTACTACAAGCAAGAGGCGGTCGAGAGTGGCCTGATGCTCGAGCTTTGGCTGACGCGCCAGGGCTATGAGGTCGCATGGGCTGCCGACCAGCGATCCAAGATTCAGAGCACGCCTGATATTGACGGCTCCGATTTGGTCATTACGCTCGGCGGCGACGGTACGTTGCTGCGCGCTGCCCGCATCCTCAACCATCGCGAGATTCCTATCCTCGGTCTTTCCTATGGTCACCTGGGCTTTTTAACTGCTGCGAGTCCCGAGGAGCGCGACATTCTGCAAGTCGTGAGCGACGCCCTGTCCGGCGAGCTGCATGTGAGCCGTCGCGCTACCATCGCCGCGGATATCGTGTCCGTGCGCGAAGACGGTACGAAGGATGTCGTGCGCACCTTCGCCCTCAATGACATGGCGCTTACCCGCGGTCCGCTGTCCGATATGGTCGAGTTCGACATCACGGTGTCCGGCCATCATATCGACCGCCTGCGCGGTGACGGTGTCGTCGTTTCGACGGCGACCGGCTCCACTGGCTATGCACTATCCGCCGGTGGCCCCATCGTGAGCCCCGACTATACGGGCATGGTCTGCGTACCCATTGCGCCGCACACCATTCAGGCTCGTGCCTTTTTGACCTCGCCGAGTGATGTCGTCGAAATCTTTATGTCTGATGACCGTCCGAGTGTTCCGGCGATCGCTATCGATGGACAGTTTATTACCTGCGATGGCACCGTTGAGAGCGTGGCTGTGCGTCGCGGTCCCGGCGATGTGCTGCTGCTGGATTACGGCCCCGAGAGCTTCTATAACTCGGTGAGCCGTGTGTTCTACGGAGTGCGTCATGATCGATGAGCTGCAGGTTTCTAACATTGCACTCATTCGCGAGGCGACGCTGGTGCCGAGTGCCGGCCTGACTGTCCTGACTGGCGAGACTGGCGCCGGCAAGACCGCGCTGCTCTCGGCCCTCAAGCTTATTTTGGGCGAGCGTGCGGATTCGTCGACGGTGCGCGAGGGCGAGGCACTCGCGAGCGTCGAGGCACGACTCTTCGACGGGCCGCACGACACGGAAGGGTTCACCGTACAGCGCAGCCTTTCCGCCGAGGGCCGCAGCCGCGTGAAGATTGACGGGCGCATCGCCAGTGTGCGCGAGCTTTCGGAGCGCGTTGGCGTGATGATGGATTTGTGCGGCCAGCACGAGCACCAACGCTTGCTCGATCCGGCACATCACGTTGCGATGGTCGATGCGTGGGCGGGGCGCTCTGCGCTCGAGGCACTCGAGCACTACCGTGCTTGCTTTAAGGCTTCGCGCACTGCCGCTAAGGAGGTTCGACGTGTCGAAGAGACCTCGCGTGCGCAGGGGAGCCGCGTCGAGGAAGCGCGCTTTGCGCTCGAGCGCATCGGCGAGGTCGACCCCAAACCGGGCGAGTATGAGGAACTCGAGGAACTGCTGCCGCGCTCCGAACATGCCGAGGTGCTGGTTGCCACAGCTAATGATGCCCATGCATCGCTTGCCTCTGAAGGGGGAGCGCTCGATGCCGTGAACAGCGCCGTGGCAGAGCTTTCCCGTATGGCTTCCGTCGATCGCAAACTTGGCGACATTGCCGATTTGCTTTCGGATGCCTGTATCTCCCTTGAGGATTGCGCGAACGAGCTTCGTTCCTATCGCGATGGCGTCGCCTTCGACCCGCGCGAGCTCGCTCGCATGCGTGAGCGGTATTCCGACCTCAAGGGTCTGTTGCGTCAGTGGGGTCCCACTATGGACGATGTTTTTGCCATGCGCGATCGCTCGCAAGAACTGCTGTCCCTGGTCGATGATGGCGATGAGCAGATCAAAAAGGCGCGTGAGGCACTCGGGAGCGCCGAGCGCGAGTTGTTTGTCGCTGCCAAGGCACTTAAGCGCGCTCGCAATACGGCGGCCCCGCGCTTCTGCCACGAGGTTAGCCGCCAGATGGCGCGCTTGGAGATGGGTAGTGCCGAGCTCGTCTGGGAGTCGCGCGATCTTCCCCGTGCTGAGTGGACGCCCGTTGGTCCTTCGAGCTACGAGCTGCTATACCGCAGCGGTGCCGGCTTGACGCCACGTCCCCTGCGCCGCATTGCGTCGGGCGGCGAGCTCAGCCGCGTCATGCTGGCAAGCAAGGTTGTCCTCGGTAACGCGGACGGTGTCGATACGCTGGTGTTTGACGAGGTCGATGCCGGTGTCGGTGGCTCCACGGCGCGTGCGCTCGCGGGCGTGCTGGCAGATCTCGCCGCTACGCATCAGGTTATTGTCGTAACCCACTTGGCGCAGGTCGCTGTCATGGCCGACAAGCATTATGTCGTCAGCAAGGAACCGGGCGATGTTCCCCAGACGCATTTGGACGAGGTAACCGGTGAAGCGCGTACCGCCGAGATCGCCCGCATGTTGAGCGGCGATCAGTCCGAGGCAAGCCTGGCGCACGCCAAACAGATGCTTGCGGAGGCGCGTGCCTAGGCCGAGCCGCCACATGTATGTCCAATCCGGCCGCCACGAAACGGGTCCATCTACTACGTTTGGCAGGGCATCGGCAACCACGCCAAGAATTGCAAAAAGAAAACCGCAGGTAGAACGCCTGCGGTTTTCTCTATTTTGGGTGTATGGTTGGCGCTTGAGGTTAAAACGTAGTAGATGGGCGGATTTCGTGGCGAGGGGCGTCTATCGGCTCCCCCAATTTCCCACCTCAACACCCTTTTCCGCCGACTGCGGCGTCTATCGGCTCCCCAATTTACCTACTCAACGACCTTATCCGGCTGGATGAGCTCCTCGTAGTAGCTGATGTGCTCGCGAGCGTCTTCAATCTCGGGCAGCAGGAAGTTGTAGATGACCTCTATGATCATCGTGGCGCTCATCTTGGAGAACGCAAAGTCGCCCGTCGTCAGCAGCGCTTCGTGGTTGACGGTATTAAAAGTGTAATCTGCCAGGCGCGCAAGTGGAGACTTGCTGTCGCTGCTGATGACGACTACAGTGGCGCCGCAGTCGCGAGCCGCTTTTGCCATTCGATTCAGCCGGCGCGACTTGCCGGAGTTTGAAATCAGCACGATAACGTCGCCGGGGCGCAATGTGAGCGCAAAGCCGATTGATGTCTCGCTGATGGTGCTTGCCATGCAGCGTAGGCCCAGCTGCGAAAACTTAAATGTCGCATCGAGCGCGACCGCGTTCGTATTGCCCACGGCGGCGAACTCAATAACCCCTGCATGCTTAAGGGCATGCACAACAGCCGCCAGCGTATCGTGGTCGATACCGTCGATGGTCGCATTAAGCTCACTCACCTTGGCAGCCAGGATGTTCTTGAGGCTCTGCTCCATATTGTCGAGCGAGACCTCGTCGGTCAGGCCCTCGTTGCGCTGGCTTTCCAAATCCCTCGCCAACGAAAACTGAAAGCTGCGGAAGCTGCCAAAGCCAAGCTTGCGGCAGAAGCGCGAAACGGTCGCCTCGGACGTGGCAGCGGCGCGTGAGAGCTGAGCCGCCGTGAGGCGTGGAGCCTCGGACTGGTGCTCCAATATATAGTCGACAATGCGCTGCTCGGACTCGCTGTATCCCTGATGGGTACTAATGAGGGAAAGTGCGCTTTTGCTACTATCGGTCATGGATGGCTCCTGGTTGGCATGAAAATCTAACTTGATTTGCAATGCCATAGTATACGGGCATTTTCAATTACAAGATACACCTTGCCCTTTCAAGTGTTGATGGTAAACTTTCACATACCGTTTACGGTTATGAAAGAACCTTTCACCGGAGAATTGCATCTTGTCTCTTCTCACGCGGACGGTAGGTTGGTATCTTTCAGTTGTGGAAAAACGCGCATCGAAGCGCGTGTAGGGGAGCGCCCGCGGGCGCTGTACTCAAGAAGGAGGGACACATGGCTAAGTTTGACATCATCGCCGCGACCGGTTGCCCTACCGGCATTGCGCACACCTTCATGGCGAAGGAGGCGCTGGAGAAGGCAGCTGCCGAGCGCGGTCTGACCATTAAGGTCGAGACTCATGGCCAGGTCGGTGTCGAGAACGAGCTCACCAAGAGTGAGATCGCTGGTGCCAAGGCCGTCGTCGTCGCAGCCGACAAGGATGTCCAGGCTGAGCGTTTCGCCGGCAAGCCCATGGTTTCCGTTGGTGTTTCCAAGGCCCTGTCCGTCGAGGCTGCCGGTAAGCTGATCGACCGCGCCCTCGCCGCCAAGGGCGACGACACGGTTGCGGCTGCTGCCGCGGTCGGGGGGGGGGGGGGGCGATATAGGCTGCTGCCGATGTCGAGGATGAGGTCGAGGAGAAGGAGTCCATCGGTCACATCATCTACAAGCACCTCATGAACGGCGTCAGCCACATGCTGGTCTTCGTCGTTGCCGGTGGTGTTCTGACCGCCGTCTCGTTCCTGTGGGGCATTACGTCCTTCGATTCGACGGCGTCTGACTACAACAGCTTTGCTGCGATGCTCAAGATCATCGGCGGCATTGCCATGAACCTCATGGTTCCGGTGCTTTCCGCCTATATCGCCGAATCCATCGGCAAGCGCCCGGCGCTCGTCCCCGGTTTTGTTGCCGGTATGATCGCCATCCAGGGCCTGCCTGTTAACGCCGAGACCGGCATGATCGACGCCGGTGGCGCCGGTGTGGGCTTCGGCTTCCTGGGCGGCATCGTCGGCGGCTTCCTCGCCGGTTATGTCATCCTGCTGCTCGAGAAGGTCTTTGCCGGTCTGCCCAAGAACCTGGACGGCCTCAAGGCTATCTTCCTGTACCCGCTGTTCTCGACGGCTATCGTCGGCCTTGTTATGCTCGGCATTTCCGGCCCCATGGCTGCCATCAACACCGCCATGATGGACTTCCTCAAGGGCCTGTCCGCCTCTGGCGCCGTTGTCCTGGGTCTTGCCATCGGCTGCATGTGCGCCTTTGACATGGGCGGCCCGGTCAACAAGGCTGCTTACGTCACCGGTACCGCTATGCTCACCGAGGCTTTGGCCGCCGGTGTTGGCACGGATACCTACAACTTCGGCACCAACTTCATGGCTGCCGTCTCCGCCGCTTGCATCGTTCCGCCGCTGATCACCACCTTCGCCGTCGTTGTCGGCAAGAAGTACTTCAGCCAGGAGGACCATGACGCCGGTGTCGTCAACCTCATCCTTGGTTGCACCCACATCACCGAGGGCGCCATTCCGTTCATGACCAAGAACATCTGGCCCGTCATGCCCATCATGATGCTCGGTTCCTCTATCGCTTCGATCCTGACCATTATGTTCAACGTTCACGATCCGGCGCCTCACGGTGGCTTCCTGGTCCTGCCCGTTGTCGAGAACGGTCCGCTGTGGGTCCTCGCGATCCTCATCGGCGCTGTGGTCGGTGGTATCCTGTTCGTTGCCTTCAAGAAGTACGACTTCGAGAAGAATCAGAAGGCCGCTCCTGCAGCCAAGCCGGTTGAGGCTCCCAAGGCCGCTGCCGTCGAGGCTCCCAAGGCCGAGGCTGCCGACTTCGTGAAGGTCGAGAATGTCTTTGTTGCTGAGGACTTCGCTTCTCGTGACGAGGCCCTGAGCTTCGTTTCCAACCAGGCTGTCAAGGCCGGTGTCGCCAGCGACGCCGACGCCGTGATGAACGCCTTCCTGGCCCGCGAGGCCGAGGGCACCACGGGCATGATGGAGGGCTTCGCCATCCCGCATGCCAAGTCCGACGCCATTACCGAGGCTGCCGTCATCGTCGTCAAGGACGAGTCCGGTGTGACCGGTTGGGACACCATGGACGGCGCTCCCGTCAACGTGGCTATCGCTCTGCTTATCCCGGGTGCACAGGCCGGCACCACGCACCTCAAGATCCTGTCCAAGGTTGCCGAGGCGCTCATGGACGAGGACTTCCGTGCCACCGTCAAGGGTTCCACCGACGCCGCCGAGATCGCCAAGACGATCAACGCTCGTCTGGTCTAATTCCACGGTACGCGAATAACATCGCCCTCTGCACAAAAGGCGGGGACTCCACCAGGAGTCCCCGCCTTCTTTCCATGCCCTCCCATAAGTTGCGGTGAAATAGGGACTGTTTAAACGATTCAACCCCAAATTCAGTCCCTATTTCACCGCAACTTACAAAAGGGCATAGAGGGGGCTACTTATCGAGTCTTTGTCGCGAACAGATCATTAGCCAGAATTCCGTTCGCACGATATTGCTCTGGACCGACCGAGTTTCCGCAGCTTGCTCGCCCACAGGGGGCCGGGCGCGGCCTGTGAGATTTATCGCGAGTTCCGCACGAGCCGAAGAGCACTTAATGTGCTTTCCGTCTTGCGCAGGACTGTAGAGCAGCAAACTTAATCGTGCCCGCCCGGCGAGCAAGCGGACGACAAACACATCTGTCCAATAATTCGTCTGAAACATAATGAAAAACCGTTTGATGTGAGTTAATATAAACAACGTCGTGAATCTGACTCCTGCCACATACATGACAGGGGTTAAACACAAAAAAGGAGTCAACTATGGTTTCTGAGAAGGCTACCCTCGTTAATCCTCAGGGTCTGCACATGCGTCCGGCTGGTCTGTTCGCCTCCACCATGGGCAAGTACGCCTGTGACGTGACGGTCGTCACCCCCGAGAAGGAGGTCAACGGCAAGTCCCCGATGGCCCTCATGGCTGCTGGTATCCCCTGCGGTACCGAGGTCGAGGTCAAGTGCGACGGCGCCGACGAGGCCGAGGCTCTGGCTGCTGCCATCGAGCTCATCAAGAGCGGTCTTGGCGAGTAGAACTCAAACGGGTCGCATGTTGAACAACTAAGTTCATATTTGGGGGCGCAGTGACCTGTTGTAAGGTAACTGCGCTCTTTTGTCATGGATATGGCAAAACGCTTTATCACATGACACGGAGAGAGGAATGGGAATGTATCAGGGAGTCAACGCTTCCGAGGGCATCGGTATCGGCACCGTCATGGTCGCCGTCGATCCCGACTTGACGTTTGAGCCGCACGAGGTTGCTGATTCGGCAGCAGAGAAGGAGCGCTATCAGTCCGCTCTTTCGGTCTTCTGCGAGAAGACCCAGGCTCAGGCCGACCACATGAAGGAGACGGTGGGCGAGGCCGAGGCCGAGATCATGAGCGGACACATTGTTCTGGCTCAGGATCCGGGTATGACCGACGCCATCAACGCCGCCATTGACGGCGGTACCTGCGCCGAGCAGGCGCTCATGGACACCTCGACCATGTTCGAGAACATGTTCCTGTCCATGGACGACGAGATGTTCCGTCTTCGCGCGGCTGACATCGCCGACATCCGCACCGGTATTCTGGCCGAGCTGCTGGGCAAGGAGGTCGTCGACCTCTCCGTCCTGCCCGAGAACACTGTCGTTGTCGTGCACGACCTCACGCCGTCCATGACCGCCACGATCGATAAGGCCCACGTTGCCGGTATCGTCACCGAGACCGGTGGCCGCACGTCGCACTCCGCGATCATTGCGCGCGCCCTCGAGATCCCGGCTGTCCTTTCGGTCTCCAACAGCTGCACCGCACTGCGCAACGGCATGACCGTTGTCGTCGACGGCGGCAAGGGTATCGTCGAGGCCGATCCCGACGAGGAGACGCTCGCCGCCTACACCGCCAAGGCCGAGGCCTTCGCTGCCGAGAAGGCAGCCCTCGAGGCCTTCCGTGGCAAGCCGTCCGTGACTGCCGATGGCATCAAGAAGATCATCGCCTGCAACATCGGCAACCCCGATGACGTGCCCAACGCGCTCGATCACGACGCCGAGGCTATCGGTCTGTTCCGCTCCGAGTTCCTGTTCATGGACTCCGCTGAGCTTCCTTCCGAGGAGGAGCAGTTCAACGCCTACCGTAAGGTCGCCAGCGCGCTCAAGGGTGCTCCGGTCATCATCCGCACGCTCGATGTGGGTGGCGACAAGGAGATTCCGTATCTGCATATGGTCAAGGAAGACAACCCCTTCATGGGCTTCCGCGCCGTGCGTTACTGCCTGGCCAATCCCGACCAGTACAAGGTCCAGCTCCGCGCTCTGCTGCGCGCTAGCGCCTTCGGTGACGTCAAGATCATGATCCCGCTCGTCACCTGCGTCGAGGAGGTCTTGGCTGTCAAGGAGCTCGTCGAGCAGTGCAAGGCCGAGCTGACCGAAGAGGGTCGCAAGTTCAACGAGAACATCGAGGTCGGCATCATGGTCGAGACGCCCGCCGCTTCGCTGCTCGCAGACCGTCTTGCCGAGGTCGCCGACTTCTTCTCCATCGGCACCAACGACCTGATCGGCTACACCATGTGCGCCGACCGTGGTAACGACACCATCTCCAACCTGTACCAGGTTTACTATCCCGCCGTGCTCCGCTCGCTCAAGAACATCATCGAGAGCGGCGTGAAGGCCGGCATCATGGTCGGTATGTGCGGCGAGGCCGCTGCCGATCCGCTGCTCGAGCCGCTGCTGATCAGCTGGGGCCTGGAGGAGTTCTCGATGAGCGCTCCGTCGATCCTGCGCGCCCGCAAGACCATCAGCCAGTGGACCAAGGCCGAGTGCGACGAGCTCGCCGAGAAGGCACTCGCCTGCAACACCGCCGCTGAGGTCAAGGCACTGCTCGAGTCCGCTGCTCGCTAATTTGGTATCAGAGGTAACCGCGTGGTTGGAATGGGCCGGCCACGCGGCCCTCACATATACAGGGGGTACTGTAAATGTTCTACACGCTAACCGCTAACCCGGCTGTCGACATGACGGTTTCGAGCTCTCCGCTCGAGCCCGACGAGAACGTCCGCACCGGCTCGGCCAGCTACACGGCCAACGGCAAGGGCCTCGACGTGTCCTTCGCCTTTAAGAAGATGGGCGTCGACACCGTCGCGCTCGGCTTCTTCGCTGGCTTCACGGGCAAGTTCATCGTCGAGGAGGTCATGAACCTGGGTTGCCTCTGCCGCCCGGTCTGGACCGACGGTATCACGCGCATTAACACCTACGTCAACGATGGCCAGCACGAGTACGGCATCCTGAACCCGGGTGCTCCGATCACGCCGCAGCACCAGGAGGAGCTCTACAACATCCTGGACACCGCGGGCGATCTCGAGTGCCTGATCGTTTCCGGCTCCGTGCCTCCCAAAGCTACGCCTGACTTCCTGGCTCAGGTCATGGAGCACGCTCAGGCTCGTGGCGCCGACGTCGTCCTGGACCTGTCCTCCGACAAGCTCAAGGAGCTCGCTCACAAGAAGCCGCTGCTCATCAAGCCGAACCATCACGAGATGAAGGCCATCTTCGGCGTGCCGGTCGATACCGACGACGAGGTTCGCGTTGCCATGAAGATGGCTCACGACGCTGGCGTTCAGAACGTGCTGCTTACCCGCGGTAGCCGCGGCGACGCTTACTTCTCCAACGGCGAGGACATCTGGTACGCCAAGCGTGAGTTTAACATCAAGCTGGTTTCTTCCGTCTGCGCCGGCGATTGCACCCTCGCTGCGTTCCTGCACAAGTGGTACAGGGATCGCGACAACGTCGAGGAGGCCATGAAGCTCGCTATGGCCACCGGCGCCAACGTCGCCGAGTCCGTCGGTATTGGCGACTTTGGTCACGTCGACGAGTACAGCAAGCGCGTTGCTGTCCGCAAGCTCGATCGTCAGTAATCGAAACGCGACATATTCGTGCGCATGCGGCGCCCCGGTTTCGGCCAGGGCGCCTTTTTGTTCCGTCATAGGGGAGAGATGTCCTGCCGTACTTCATCGCTTCCACACCGTTCACCGAGTTGTCCTAGCCTTTTACCGATGCGTGGAATATACTTTCATTAACACGTTGCTTCGTGAAAGGAACATTCATGATTTACACGCTCACTGCAAATCCCGCCATTGACTACAACATTGCCTGCGACGGCCTTGCTGCCAATACCGTCACGCGTACCCGCAATGCCGTCTACACGCCCAACGGCAAGGGCCTCAACGTCTCGTTTACGCTTGACCACTATGGTGTCGACACCACGATCCTGGGTTTCTTCGCTGGCTTCTCGGGCGAGTTTATCGTTAAGGGCGCCGAGGCCCTGGGCGTGCCCGTCAAGCCCGTGTGGACCGACGGCATTACGCGCGTCAACGTGTTCCTCAACGCCGGCCCTGACACCGAGTACAACATGGTCAACGCCGGTGCCGCCATCAACGAGGCCAACGAGCAGGAGATGTTTGAGCTCATCGATTCGCTCGATGACATGACCTGCCTGGTCATCAGCGGCTCGCTGCCTCCCAACACTTCCGAGGGCTTCCTGGCCGAGGTCCTGCGCCGTGTCAAGGCCAAGGGTGCCGAGTTCGTCCTCGACATCTCGAGCCATCAGCTGGCAGACCTCATTGCCATGGAGCCGCTGCTGATCAAGCCCAATGATGACGAGCTGCTTGACATCTTTGACATCAAGGTGAGCGGTGGCGACGATGAGTCCGTCAAGGGCGCTATGGCTGAGCTTCATACCAAGGGCGCCAAGAATGTGCTGCTGACTCTTGGCGGCGCCGGTGCGTACTTCTCTAACGGCGAGCACATCTGGTTTGCGAACCGCACTTTCGACGTCAAGCTGCTGTCGACGGTGTGCGCCGGCGATTCCTCGCTCGCTGCCTTCCTTTCCGTGTGGCACGACGCCCCCGAGCGCGTCGAGGACGCTCTGCGCCTTTCGATGGCTACCGGCGCCAACGTGGTCGAGTGCCCCGGTCTGGGCGATTTTGCCAAGGTGGACGAATATAAGAAGCATATCGAGGTTCGCCAGGTCTGCTAGAGCATCGATACATCGTTGCCGAACACCCGCTTTGGATCTCCGAGGCGGGTGTTTTTTGTGCGCTGAAGTATGTGGCGTTTGCTGTCTCGATTTATCGAATCGACGACGCGATTGCGTGTGCGCGCTTTCTCGTTTCTTGTTAGACTTCTTGAGAACCATCGATTAACGCTCGCAAGTGCAGGAGGCCATGGGCATGTGCAATGTTTCTCTCAACGGTACGCAACCGTCTGATGCCTCCCTGCGCATCCTTCGTGCGCTCGAGGCAGCCGGCCTTGAGGCTTGGTTCGTTGGCGGTTGGGTGCGCGACGCCCTGATGGGATGCCCCAGCCACGATGTTGATATGTGCTGTAGCGGCCTGTGGCAGGAGTCCAAGGCGGCGCTCGAGGCCGCTGATATCGCGGTCGTGGAGTCGGGCATTAAATTTGGCGGAATCACGGCTATTTCCGATGGCGAGCGTATCGAGGTCACCACGTACCGCCTGGATGGCTTTTACACCGATGGGCGCCATCCTCAGAGTGTCGAGCGTGCCGCCTCGCTCGAGGACGATCTGGCCCGCCGCGACTTTACCGTCAACGCCATGGCCTGGCATCCCGAGCGCGGGCTTGTCGACCGCTACGACGGCCAGGGTGACTTGGAGCGCAAGCTGATTCGCGCTGTCGGTGATCCCAAGCGTCGCTTTAACGAGGACGCCCTGCGCATGCTGCGTGCGGTGCGCTTTGCCTGCCGTCTGGACTTTATGATTGAGCCCGAGACTAAGCGTGCGCTTGCCGAGTGCGCGCCGCTGCTCGATGCCGTAGCGCGCGAGCGTGTGGGTATTGAGCTCGAGGGCATTCTTTCGACCGGTCACGGGGGAGACGCCATGTTGAGCTACCCTGAGCTCATCTGCGCCGCTGTGCCCGAGTTGGCAGCGGGTCGCGGGTTTGATCAACGAAGTGTCTATCATGCGTTTAACGTCTACGAGCATATCGCCCGTGTGCTGACGGTGGCAGGGGAGCTGGCGCTGTGCGACGGCGTCGCGCCATCGTCGAGCCTTATGTGGGCGGCGTTTTTGCACGATGTCTCCAAGCCCGAGTGCTTTACGGTCGATCACGCCGGCAGCGGACACTTCTACGGTCATCCCGAGCTCGGCGCCAAGAAAGCGCGCGTCATTATGGATCGCCTGGCACTCTCGCACGACCTGGTGCGCGACGTTTGCCTGCTCATCAAATATCACGACAAACCGCTGCGTCCCGAGCGATCCTGCCTGCTCAATATGATGTGCGCGCTTTCTGGCGAGGGCGTCGACACGACCCGTCTGATTGACGAGCTCATGGACCTTAAGCGTGCCGATACGCTCGGCAAGGCCCCGTCGTGCTTCTATTACGTTGAGACGATTGAGGAGATGCGCGCGATGGCGCACGAGCTGCTGAAGGCAGGGGAGCCCTATACGCTCAAGATGCTCGCCATCAACGGCGGCGACCTGATCCGTGTCGGAGTCAAGCCTGGGCCGGAACTGGGTCAGCTTCTCAACTCCGCCCTCGACGCCGTGATCGAAGACAACATTCCCAACGATCGCGAAGCTCTTTTGGTCCATCTCAACTTGAATTAGCTACCCAGTTTACCTGCGTGTTCCATAACCTGCCGACAATTTTTCGGCAATTTGGAATTTCTTCTTGCACTGACGTTTTTTGTCCCGTAATATATTTCTTCGCAGCACGGCAGTGCAGATGTCATGTGGCCCGTTCGTCTAGCGGTTTAGGACGCCGCCCTCTCAAGGCGGAGATCACCAGTTCGAATCTGGTACGGGCTACCACTTCTTTTCTGCTGAGGCTTATGGCCCGTTCGTCTAGCGGTTTAGGACGCCGCCCTCTCAAGGCGGAGATCACCAGTTCGAATCTGGTACGGGCTACCACGCATCTGATACCCGGACTTCGCATGCAAGTCCGGGTTTTTTGTTATCAAACAACCGTCTGCAATTCCCGTTTGAACCAGAGCTTTGCGTTCTGCCTATGGCCCTTACGGGTACAATATCCAAGATATTTTGACTGTTAGAAGGAGTCTCATGACGGAGTCCTCTCGGCATACGTCTAAGCCCCAGGTCGAGGTTGAGGCCTCGGGCGGAGATGACAATAAGAGCGCACGCCGCGGCGCCATCTTTATCGGCGTCGTGCTGGTGGGTTATATCGTCTATCTGGTGGTAACCGGGCAGATGGGGCAGTTCTGGGCCGCAATGTCGAGCGTCCAGGCGCCATGGCTCGTTGTCGCGTGTCTTTGCATGTTCATGTATCTGTTCTTTGGCATTGTGGCCTATGCGATCGCCGTCTGGCTCGACCCATATTCACCCGTCGGCATCCGCGACCTGATTTCGGTCGAGGCGAGCGGCATCTTCTTTGGCAACCTGACGCCCATGATGATGGGCTCGACTCCCGCCCAGATCTACCGCCTGACCAAGGCGGGCCAAAATGTCGGCGAGGCTGGCGCCACGCAGTTCACGCGCTTTATCGTGTATCAGTTTGGCCTCGTTGCCTGGGGCGCTATCCTACTGCTTGCTCGCATGCCGTTTTTTGCCGAGCGCTATGGCGACATGACGCTGCTGTGTGTCTTTAGCTTTGGTGGGCACTGCTGCATCTTGCTGGGCATCTTCGCCGTCGCGCTCATGCCTAAGACCGTCACGCGCGTCGCGCATTGCATCATCAATTGGCTTGAGCGCATTGGTGTCTCGGCCACTAAGATCGAGGGATGGCGCACGTTTGTCGATGGCGAGATCTACTCCTTCTCCGAGAAGTTCAAGCTTTCGGCCGGACATTTTTCTTCCATGCTGCTCACCGTGTTTATCACCATGCTGCAGCTCGCGTTTTTCTATCTGGTGCCGTATTTCCTGATGCTTGCTTTTGGCCACCACGAGGTCGACTTTTTCTCGGTCATGGCCGCGAGCGCCTTTGTCCAGCTGCTGAGCTCTGCGGTTCCCTTGCCCGGTGGAACTGGTGGCGCTGAGGGCGGCTTTGCATTGTTCTTGGGTCATTTCTTCGGTTCGGCATCGACCGCTGGCTATCTGCTGTGGCGCCTCATTACGTTTATTGCACCGACCATTTTGGCTGCACCCCTGCTGGGGCTTAAGAGCGCTCACAACGAGAGCATCCATGCGCGCTGGGATCGCGTGATGCGCAAGCTCGGCCGCGCGTCTCAGACGCCCTCTGCGCCCACTAAGCCGCACCCCGCGAATGCTGTTACCGTTGATCCCAAGAAGCAGGCTCAGAAGGCTTCTGGGACCGCTAAGCCGGCTCATAAAGCCTATGTGCGCCAGACAGGCGACGGTATTCGCGTATCTCCGTCGGCACTCAATAAGAAGAAGCACCCTAAGTCGCAGTAGGGCAGTCGTGCGTTCTTCATGATGCGGGGCATATTTGTGCTGTATGGGGGATAATCCTCTTACGTAGATTATCTCCCATCTGTTGATGAATGCTCGCATATCGAAGGGACATGCCCATGGCAACCAGCAAACCGCGTCTTGACCGCCGCATCGTTCGCAGCCGTAATGCCATCCTTTCCGCTTTCGAGCGCCTACTCATGGAAAAGCCGCTGGCAGACATTACGGTGAGTGCCATCGCGCGCGAGGCCAATGTCGACCGCAAGACCTTTTACGTTCACTTTGGTACGGTTGATGGCCTGCTCGATGCCATTGCCGTCGATGTGGTGGAGATGATTGTCGACTCGGTCGAGAAAACGCTTGCTTCCATGGACGGCGACACCAATGAGCGCGCTCTTGGCGCGGCGGCGACCTTCTTTAAAACCGTTAACGAGGCACTGTGCAACAACTTGGTGCTCAATCGTCAGCTGATCGAGAACATTCCGCTCGATGATTTTATGGCTCGTCTTCGTGCGCCGCTCGAGCACGAGATTGCCGAACGCGATCTGCTGCCCCAAGGTCTCAAGGACGAGATGTTCGACTACTATCTGGCGTTTTTGCTGTCGGGTATTATCGGTATCTATCGCACGTGGGCGCTGTCTGACGGCTCGGTTCCTATCGAGCGCGTCTCTGAGGTCGCCAACGACCTGACTCTCAACGGTCTGTCGAGTCTGGAATCTCGCTTCGAATAGCATCGATAATTCAACAACTTAAAGAAGTTGCGGTGGAATAGGGATTGTTTTGGTTATTGGAAGGCCGATCTAGTCCCTATTTCACCGCAACTTAGTAAAACTGTTTTGATGGTAAGGCGGAGCAGCCTCGAAGATGAGCCTCGAGACTGCTCCGCTTCATTTCTGAGCGTTTGCCGTGTAGAACAGCATTAATCGCCGTTTTTGAGCGTGCGGCCCTGCTTTTCGAACTTGTGCATGTCGCTATCGGCCATGCCCTGCGACTTGTCCTCGTGACGCTTGGCGTATAACGGATCTTCGGAGTCGTTCCAGATGCGGTCGGCGACAGGTGACCATGCCTCGGCGGCAGCCTGGGTCTTTTCGCGCAGTTGCTCGGGTGACTCCTTCTCGATTAGGTCGGTGCTCATTGCGCCACTCTCGGCGATCAGTTTGGGCAGCACGTCGGGATTCTCGAGCATGGGGCATGGCTTGAGGTAGTTGTCGTTGAACGGCATGTTCTCGTAGTACTTCATAAAGAGGGGAGAGCGCAGCGCGTCGAGTAAGCTCACATCGTGGATGTTGGCGTTTGAGTAGTGGATGAACACGCACGGCTCCACGTCTCCGGCGGCGTTGATGTGCAGGTAGCGGCGGCCGCCGGCGATACATCCGCCTACAAACTCGCCGTCGTTTTGGAAGTCGAGCGTAAACAGCGGCTTCTTCTCACGCATTTCGCGGATAAAGTGATACATGTGCTCGCGCTGCTCGGGCGTGGGCATGAGCTCGGAGGTTGCATTGCGGCCAACCGGCATAAAGTGGAAGTACCAGCAGAAGAGTGCTCCCTCGCCGATCATCCAGTCCATGTTCTCCTCGGTAGCAACCGTATCGGCATTGGCGCTGGTCCAACAGGTGGAGATACCAAATGGCAAGTCGCGCTCGCGCAGGAGTTTCATTGCGTGCTCGATCTTTGCGTAGGTACCCTCGCCGCGACGGGCGTCGGTGGTGTGCTCATTGCCCTCGGCGCTGATGGCGGGGACAAAATTACCTACGCGAATCATATCGTCGCAGAAGGCCTCGTCGATCAGCGTGGAGTTGGTAAAGCAGAGAAACACGCAGTCCTGATGTTTTTCGCAAATTCTGATCAGGTCGTGCTTGCGGACGAGCGGCTCGCCGCCGGTATAGATGTAGATATGCGTACCGAGCTCTTTGCCCTGCGTAACGATAGAGTCGATGTCTTCGAACGAGAGATTCTGCTTGTAGCCGTACTCGGCGGCCCAGCAGCCCGTGCAATGCAGGTTGCAGGCGCTCGTGGGATCGAGCAGGATGGCCCACGGAACGTTGCACTGGTACTTTTCGCGGTTCTTTTCCTGCTCTGGCCAAGCAAGCAGGTTGGCGTCGACAATGAGGGTCTTAAGCAGTTTGGTTCGCATCTGGGGATTAAGGCTGAACACACGCATGATCAGGTCATACCAATTGCCGCGGCTCTTGATGACATTGGTGAATGCCTCTCGCTGTACAGGAAATACGCGATTGGGAACCAGCTTGTTCACAAGGTCCATGATTTTGTCGATGTTTTCTTGCGGGTTGTCGTCGAGATAATCGATGAGCTTGTTGAGCGCTGCACGCTCTGCTGACTGTGTAAGCGACATGGGTATATCCTTTCACGTGTGCTTAATGTGTGATAATACCCACTTGTAGATTAAACGAAGTCTAAAGATTTTGAATGTGTCTATTCAACGAATCAATTTAATTTGGGGTGAAGCGTTATACGCCGACACCTTCTAAGTTGCGGTGAAATAGTGTCAGATGGGGATGCGGACGATTTCTTGGGCCGCGCCTAGGCGTATCCATTGGAATCCTCCGATGCGCCTTCGCACGCTCGCATGACCTCGATACCATGCGAGCGTGCGAACTCGACGAGCTCTGCGTTGCGGGCGTTTATGGTGCCGAAGGCGGCGGGGCACACGATAAGACGCGCGCAGTGGACGAGGAGCTCTTTGGCGCGGGCTATGGTTTTATCCCCGATCGGCTCGAAGGCGCGCTCGGCCACGCATTCCGTCGCCAGGTCGCGCGCAAGCTCGCAGTCGATGTCCCCTTCGTGCAGAACGCCCGCGTAGAACGCCTTGCCCTGCCGGATTAGCTGGCGAAACACAGCTGACCCCGTACCTGCGCCGGCGATGACGAACGTGTGCGCATCGCCGTGTGGGCGCCCAATTTCCACGCTGCCGAAGCGCTCGTTGAAGGTGCCATGTTTAAGGCCGTAGAGCTCGCCAATCGTCTCGCGCGTGAATATGTCCTCGGGTGCGCCGGCGCGGAAGACCCGGCCGTCCTTCACGCAAATCACCTTGTCGGCGCTTTTCTGCGCGAGCTCGAGTTCGTGGATGGACATGATGACTGCCACATTCCGCGATTTCGCAAGGTGGCGAAGTATTCGCAGCAGGTCGATCTGGTAGCGGATATCGAGATACGACGTGGGCTCGTCGAGCACGAGCACACGCGGATCCTGCGCGATGGCGCGTGCGAGCATGACGCGCTGGCGTTGCCCGTCGCTTATCTGCATGAAGTCGCGCTCGGCGAGCTCTTCCACATGTGCGGTTTTCATGGCCTCATTGACCCGTCTATGGTCGTCGGGCGAGAGTGTGCCCATTCGCCCGGTGTAGGGATGCCTTCCCGCCTCTACGATATCGCGGCAGGTGAGAAGCTCGGTCCGGGGGCGATCTGTCAGCATAACGGCAAGGTTCCTTGCGAACTCCGCCGTCTTCCATCGGGAAATCTCCCGCCCGTCGAGCTCGACCGCGCCGGCAAGCGGTGCCAGATGGCGTGTGATGGTTTTCAAGATGGTCGACTTGCCCGAGCCATTCGGCCCGATGAGCGCCACGACGTCGCCCGCGCGAACCTCCAGATCGACGCCTTCGACTACGATCTTCTTGTCGTAGCCCGCCGACAGGTCGCTTATGCGGAAAAGCGGCGCTCCGTCAGCCTGCGTTTCGACCGGGGTTCCGAGGTTCGACTCCGCTCGGAGAAGGCGTTCCGCGCGCAGTTCCGTATGAGCCGAAAGTGCCTTCTGGCGCTTTCGTGCGAGCTCAGGAGTGTCTAAGCATGGAATGTCCCCTCCGAGCGTTTTGGGCCGCGCCACGAATTCCCCCATCTACCTCACCCGCTTCTTCAACATGAGTGCGATAACCACCGGCGCGCCGAAGATGGCGGTGACGGCGCTGATGGAAAGCTCGACGGGGGAGAACAGCGTGCGCGCGATCAAATCGCAGCCCGCGCAGAAGATGGCGCCTCCCAAGAAGCATGCAGGAATCACGCGGATGGGCTTCGACGACTTCAGCGCCGACTTAACGAGATGCGGAACCGCGATGCCTACGAACGACACCGGACCAGCGAACGCGGTCACGCAGGCGGAGAGCATGCTCGCTAGAAGGACGAGCACCACGCGGAAGTGTGCGACGTTCACGCCGACGCTTTTCGCGTAGGCTTCTCCCAGCTGGAAGGCGGAAAGGGGCTTCGATATCGCGAATACGCATGCGCTCACGGTGATCACCACGACCGCGATGACCGCGATGTCGTCCCAGCTCGAACCCGAGAAGCTACCCAAAGACCAGTTGTGCAGGTTCACGATGGACTGGTCGTCGGCGAAGGCGACGAGAAAGTTCGTCGCCGCCGAGCAGATGTATCCCACCATGACGCCCGCCACGATGAGCATGGCCATGGAACTTATGCGCCGTGCGATGAGGAGCACGAAGCCGATGGTGATAAGCGATCCCAGAAACGCTGCGGCCACCATGGCCGGCGAGGACATGGCCTGGTTCGCGCCCAGAAGCACGATCATCGTAAGCGCGACGACGAACTTTGCGCCCGAGGAGACGCCCAAGATGAACGGGTCGGCGATGGGGTTGTTGAAAAACGTCTGCAGCAGGAACCCGGAGAGCGAAAGTGCCCCGCCGAGAAGCACGGCTGAAAGCACGCGCGGCAGGCGAATCTCCCAGATGACCTGGCTTTCCATGGAATTGGCCGCGCCGCCCGAAAGGATGCCGGGGATGTGGTCTGCGGGCACGAGCACGCTCCCGATGCACAGGTTGGCCCCGACGAGCACGATGAGGACAACAGCGAGCAGCGCCGTCACGACGCGACACCGCGCGGCGCGCCCCGATTCGTCGTATGTCATGGAAAGCCGGCTTCTCATGACGCTAGCCAAGCTTCCTCAGATAATGGAAGTCGCTCGCGTCATCGCCGGCGAACGCCCCGTGCAGCTCGTCGATAATGTCGGCGGTAGAAGTCATCTGCTGGTACATGTCGGCGCTTGTGACCCAGACGTTGCCGTTCTTCACGGCTTTGAACTGCGACAATAGCGCGTTTTTGCCTACGAAGTCTTTCAAGGTGGCAACCGATTCGTCGATGGTGCCGTTGTAGACGATGATGTCGGCATCCTTCGCCGTCGCGTAGAAGCGCTCCATTTCGAGCGTTACTGACGAACCTGACGTCGACGCCGTCTGCGCGTCATCGAGCGCGTAGCTGCCGCCTGCAAGCTCGATCATCTGCGCCACGTAGTCGCCCGCCCGCCGCGTGACGGCGGCCCCGTTCGAGTTAATGTAGAAATACGCCACGGTTTTACCTGACGACGCGAGCCCCGACGTTTGCTCGACGCGGGCCTTCTGCTCGTTGAACAGGTGCGCGGCCTCGTCTTCCTTGTCGAACAGGACGCCGAAAAGCTTAATCCACTCCAGGCGCCCGAGTGCTTCGGGCTCGCTCGACGACTGTTCGGTGAGCACGACGAGCCCGAGCTTCTGCAGCTTTTCCTTCACATCGGGCGTGTGGTTGATCATGGTGTTCTCGATGGCGAGCGTGCAGCCCGAGGCCGATATTCGCTCGTAGTCGGGCGCGCTGTACTTGCCGCCGTAGGCGATGGCCCCACTTTCGAGCGCGCTTTTGAAGCCCGCGACCGAGCAATCGTTAGCCTTCGTGCCCGACATGATGATATTGTCGTTTGCATCGAGCGCGTCGACCAGACACATCGTCGCCGACGACACGAGGTACACCTTGTCGGCGGGGCGCCTTATGACCGCGATGTCGGAGCTCAACCCATCAGGTACCTTCGCATCTTGCGGCACCACGAGGAAGCGCTCCCCGTTCGAAACGCAGATAAGCCGCAGGCCGCCTTCGAACTCGTCGACAGTGAAGTGCTCGGCGTATTCAAGCTGAAGCGCCCCCGTCGGCTTCCAGCCGCAGCCCAAATCGGCGTTGTGGAAGTCGGCCGCGGCGCTTGAAGCCGTTCCCGCAGGGGAGCCGCCGCTTGCATCGTCGCCCGTTTTCTCCTTCATGGTGGATGAGTCGAAGTGGAGCGTGTAGTCGATGGTGTGCGGCGTCGACATGGCGACGGTCTCGGCCGACACGGCGATGTCCTCGTCGAGCGTGACGGGTATCTCGAACGTGGAGTTGCCGCCGTCGTTTACGGGCGCGTAGTCCACGCCGTTGACGGTCATTTTGTCGTAGTTCGAACTCGACCAGGTGATGGTCGCGGTGTAGGTGTCGCCAGTCTTCACAATTTTGGTGGGTGAGGCGATGCTTGCGCGCCCTGACCCGCCGGAGAGCGAGACGCTCACAGTGTATTCCTGAGAGCCTGCCGTGCCACCGGTCGCGTTCGGGCTCGCACTGCACCCCGCTAAGGGAAGCGCGAGCAGGGCGACGAGAACGTAGGCGATCGCGCGCACCGCGATGCTGCGACGCTTCCTGCTTTCCCCCTTGGGAAGAATCGACTGCATGGCGTTACTTCAGTGCGTCGGCGCGCAGATCGACGCCGGCGGATTCGAACACGAGCGTGCGGTCGTACCACCGCTCCCTTTTAATGCTCCACGCGGCGCAGTCGGTGTCCTCGTCGAGCGCTTCAACGGGCACGTCGTAGGTGTACTTGCCTTCCGCGTTTTCCACATAGGGGATGAAGTCGGCCTCGCTCGCGGCGGCAGCCTCGTCGCCCGTGCCCATGAAGAGCTTGCCGTAGCCCGTGCCGGAAAGCGTCATCACGCAGTGCATGGAGCCGTTTTCCACGATGAGCTGGGCGTCCACAATCCTGAACATGCTTGAGCTGGAATCTACGGTGATCGGATAGGTGCCGTCGGCCACCTTGTCGGCGGTGATGGGGGCAGCGCTTGCGCCCTCGGGTGCATCGGCCACCTGTTCGGTCTTTTCCTGGGAATCGGCATCGCTTGCCTTTGCGCTGTCGCTTGAATTTCCGGCGCAGCCGGCGAGCGAGAACGCGAGAAGCGCCGCCGACAGGGCGAAGACGAGGGTTTTCTTCAACAAGGAGGGGTTCCTTTCAATCGGTTCGACTTCCCGCGCCGTGCGGTAGGCGGGCGGGACGCGAATGCAACGGGCATGCGCCGTCGGTCGGGGAAGGCGCATGCCCGTTGCACGGGGACGCGACCGGCGCCCCCGTGCGCGGCGAGTTTACAGCTTGGCGATGGCGTCGTCCACGTGCGAGACGTAGATGTCGTCGACCGCGACGTTCTGTCCCAGACCCTGGAGCAGGCACGTCACTTCGAAGCCGGCGGCCACGAACTTCGCAGCCCAGCTGTCGGGGTCGGTCTCGTCTGCCATGTCGTTGTTCGCGTGGTCGCCCGCGACCACCATGAACGGCGCGAGCACGGCCTTCTTGTAGCCTGCGGCGCTCGCGGCGGCGATAACATCCTCGCAGGTCGGTTCAGCCTCGACGGTGCCGACGAAGAACTGCGTCAAGCCCTCGTTCTTGAACACTTCCTGCATCTTGGCATAGTCGGCGTTGGAATCGGCTTCGGTGCCGTGACCCATGAGGCACAGCGCCGTCTTGCCGTCGTCGAAGGACGCCATGTTCTCCTTAATGGCTGCGGCCACCTTCTTGTAGTCGTCGTCGGAGGTGAGCAGCGGGTCGCCGAGCGAGATCTTGTCGAACTTGTCGGCGTACTTGTCGAGCTCGTCTTTCACGTCGGTGTATTCCAGGCCACCCATGAGATGCGTCGGCTGCACGACGATTTCCTTCACGCCGTCTTCCACGCAGCGGTCGAGCGCCTCGGTCATGTTGTCGATCGTGATGCCGTCGCGCTTCTTCAGCTTGTCGATGATGATCTGCGCGGTGAAGGCGCGGCGGATGTCGTAGTCCTGCCAGTACTTCTCGCGGATAGCGTCTTCGATGGCGCCGATGGTGATGTGGCGCGAGTCGTTGTAGCTCGTGCCGAAGCTCGTGACGAGGATGACCGGCTTTACGGCCTTCTCCTTTTCACTCGATTTCTCGGAACTCGCGGAGGTGTTGGAGCAGCCCGCGAGCGCGACTCCGGCGAGCGCGAAGGCTCCGGTTGCTGCGGCGCCCATGAAGCCGCGGCGTGACATCTGGTCCGACATGGTTTTTCCTTTCCTCGGTTTGCCGGTCCCCCGGCGAAAGTTGCTTGTCGGCACAAGCGAAAGAAAAGCGCACCCCTCGGGGTTCACAAGGAGCTAACGCCACGGCGATGCCGTGAGGAAAAGGCGAAGCAGTCTGGCTTGGGGCGCGAGGCGGTTCGCCCGCGCGTCCTATACAGTAATGTCCCTTGCCCAGGATTCCCACCTGGTTCCCTCCGCAAGCCAGCGCGGGCTGTGCGGGCGCCGCGCCGGTCATTTCCTTTTATCCGATTGTCATATGCTCGTTGCCGAATCTTTTACTATGATAGTGGGCACTTGTGAACGTGTCAAAGCCAGGGCGGGCGGCATTGCGCCTCCTGCCTGCGTATTTGCGCCGATTGCCGCCGCAGGCGCCGTGTTTTGCCCGCTGCGCGAATGGCGGCGTAAACGGTTGCGATGAGAAACGGGAAGGGAAGGCTCGGATGATTCATATCGTTGGCGCAGGCTCGGGCGCCGCCGACCTTATCACGCTGCGCGGGGCGCGCCTTCTGCGCGCGGCCGACGTGGTCGTTTGGGCTGGAAGCCTTGTGAACCCCGAGCTGCTCGCTGAGTGCAAGGAATCTTGCATCGTCTACGACAGCGCGCATATGACCTTGGAGGAAGTGCTCGACGTGATGTGCGCGGCGGATGCGCGGGGCGAGGAAGTGGTGCGCCTGCACACGGGCGACCCGTGCCTGTACGGTGCCATCCAGGAGCAGATGGACGCACTCGACGCGCGCGGCGTGGACTACGAGGTGGTGCCCGGCGTGTCGAGCTTTTGCGGTGCCGCGGCGGCGCTTCGCCAGGAATACACGCTGCCGGGAATCAGCCAGTCGGTCGTGATCACGCGGCTTTCCGGACGTACCCCCATGCCCGCGGGCGAGGGCATGCGCACCATGGCGGAAAGTGGCTCGACTATGGTCATCTTCCTGAGCTCGGGTATGCTCGCCGAGCTTTCCGCCGAGCTTTTGGCCGCGGGCCGCAGCTCCGACGAGCCGGCCGCGCTCGTGTACAAGGCGACCTGGCCTGAGGAGCGCGTGGTGCGATGCACAGTGGGCACGCTCGCCGATGCGGGCGCGCGAGAGGGCATCGACCGCACGGCGCTCGTGGTGGTGGGCCGCGTGCTCGGAGCTCGCGGCGGGTTTTCGCACAACGGCGCGCAAGCAGAGTCGTACGAGCGCAGCAAGCTTTACGACCCTTCGTTTGCCACGGGGTATCGGAAGGCGAGCAGCTAGCGTGGCCTTCGAGCACTACATATATACCGGGACGACCCGCCTGCGCTGCGGCTACACCACGGGGAGCTGCGCCGCGCTCGCGGCGAAGGCGGCCTGCGAGATGCTTTTGTCACGAAAGCCCGTCGGCCGCGTGTCGATCGTCACCCCCGGCGGGCTGCCCGTCGAGGCGAACGTGGTCGACGCATGCATCGGCGAGGGGTGCGCCCAGTGCGCCGTGCGAAAGGACGCAGGCGACGATGCCGATGTGACTGACGGCGTACTCGTGTACGCGCACGTGGAACATGCGGGGTCGGGCACGGGTGCTGCGGGCAGCATGGACGTGCCCGCGCGCGAATCGGTAGTTTCCGTCGATGGCGGCGTGGGCGTGGGGCGCGTGACATTGCCCGGGCTCGAGCAGCCGGTGGGGGCGGCCGCCAGCAACGCGACGCCGCGCGCGATGATCACTTCGGCGGTGCGCGAGGTGTGCGCCGCGCACGGCTTTTCTGGAAATATTGCTGTGACGATTTCGGTACCCGAGGGTGTTGCCCTTGCCAAAAAGACCTTCAACCCGCATCTGGGGATAGAGGGCGGCATCTCCATCCTGGGCACGACGGGCATCGTCGAGCCGCGCAGCCTCGCTGCCTTGCGCGACAGCATCGAGCTCGAGATCCGGCAGCATGCGGCTATGGGGCGGCGCGGAGTCGTGCTCACGCCCGGCAACTACGGCGGGCAGTTCATCTCGGGGCATTTCCACCTAAACGGTGCGCCGGTGGTCTTCATCTCCAACTTTGTGGGCGATGCGATTGACTGCTGCGTTCGCGAGGGATTTACCAATGTCCTTCTTGTGGGACACATCGGCAAGTTGGTGAAGGTCGCGGGCGGCATCATGGACACCCATTCGCGTACCGCCGACTGCCGCGCGGAGATTCTGGCCGCCCACGCGGCCATGGCCGGCGCGGGCGCGAAGACCGTGCGCGAGATCATGTCGTCCGTCACGACCACGGCGGCGCTCGAGGTAATCGAGGCCGCCGGCGTTGGGGACGCTGCGCGCGCCTCGCTCGCTGCGGCAATTGAGGACAGGTTGCGCCGCCGCGCGGCGGGCGCATGCGACATCGCCGCGGTCGTGTTCGACGCCGAGCGCCGCGAGCTTTTCCGCACGTCGGGCGCCGATGCAGTTATCGGGAAATTGGGGGCGACGTATGAGTAAAGGCGTTCTGTACGGGGTGCGCCGTGCAATCGGCTGGCCGGGGACGAAGGTGGTCATGAAGGCGCGCCGCTCGCTTGCGGACACGAAGCGCTTCCTTTGCGAGGAGGGTGCCTTCGACGGTGCCGAGCTTGTAGAGGACTGTGGGCTTCCGGGCGAGCGCGTGTACCGCTCGCTCGACGATGTGCCCGATCGGGGCAGCTACTTCTCGACGATGGTGGTGCGCTAGATGAGGGTTTCCTGCATAGCGTTCACTGAGAGGGGGTATGCGTTGGCGGTGCGCACCGCACACGCGCTTTCCGATTGCGCGCAGACAGGTGAAGACGACCCTGGCTGGGACGTTTCCGTTTCGCGCGGGTTCGGCGAGGGGAAGGCCGACCTGCGCGCATGGACGGCGCTCGCGTGGGAAGCGTCGGACGCGCTTCTGTTCGTGGGCGCGGCGGGCATCGCCGTGCGGGCGATCGCGCCGCATGTCGCCTCGAAGGCAAACGATCCCGCGGTTGTGGCGATCGACGAGGCGGGGCGCTTTGCCGTCCCGCTTTTGTCGGGGCATTTGGGCGGTGCGAACGAGCTTGCGCAAACTGTGGCACGCGCGGCAGGGGCCATCCCCGTCATCACCACGGCGACCGACGTCCGCGGCGTGTGGGCGGTGGATACGTGGGCGCGCTGTGCGGGGCTCGCCGTTTCGAATCCCGAGGCCATCAAGCGAGTGTCGGCGCGGCTGCTTTCGGGCGGGCGCGTGGCGCTCTATTCCGACATACCGATTTCGGGACAGCCGCCTGAGGGGGTTGACATTGCGTCCGACCGCGCTCGGGCCGATATCGTCGTGTCGCCGTTCGCTGGCGCGAATGCAGGTGCGTCCGTTCGTGCGGCGGAGACAACGGGCGAGGTCGTGCCCGCCGGTGAGACGGGG
>CABPWH010000017.1 GCA_902461085.1 uncultured Collinsella sp.
GCAGGCGCAGCAGTGGCCCGGTGCGACTTCCTTAAACTCGGGAAGCTTCTCAGAGCAGATGCCCTGCGCGATCGGGCAGCGAGTGTGAAAACGGCAACCGGTCGGCGGATCCAACGGTGACGGCGGATCGCCGGCGAGGATGATGCGCTTACGGGTCTTCTGGATATCCGGATCGGGAACCGGCACGGCAGACAGCAGCGACTGCGTGTACGGATGGTGAGGCTCGCTATAGAGCGTCTTCCAGTCCGAAACCTCAACCATCTTACCCAGATACATAACGGCAACGCGATCGGAAATGTGCTGCACGACGGACAGGTCGTGAGCGATAAACAGATACGCGGTACCGAACTTGTCCTGGAGTTCCTTGAGCAGGTTCAGAACCTGGGCCTGAATGGACACATCCAAAGCGGAAACCGGCTCGTCGCAGATGATCAGCTTGGGCTTCAAAGCGAACGCGCGGGCGATGCCGACACGCTGACGCTGACCGCCGGAGAACTCATGAGGATAACGGTTGATGTGCTCGGGGTTCAGTCCGACAACGTCGAGAAGCTCGCGGACACGCTCAATGCGCTCCTCCTTGGTGCCCACGCCGTGAATGGTCATGGGCTCGGAGACGATCTCGCCGATGGTCATGCGGGGATTCAGTGAAGCATAAGGATCCTGGAAGATAAACTGCATCTCGCGACGCATGTCCTTGATCTCATGCTTGCTCATCTCGGCAACATCTTTACCCTGGAAGAACACCTTACCGGCGGTCGGCTTGGTCAGGCGCATGATGGTACGGCCCGTGGTGGACTTACCGCAACCAGACTCGCCAACCAGACCGAAGGTCTCACCAGGATAAATCTCAAAAGAGATGTCATTTACAGCAGAGACGACACGCTTGGAGAAGCGCTTGGCGAACATGCCGGACTCAGCGGGGAACTCCTTAGAGAGGTGCTCGACCTTCAGCAGCGGAGTACGCTCGTTGGTATCTGCCATTACGCCTCGCCTCCCTTCTTGGAATCCTTGCGCGTACGGGACGTCACAGGAGCGTTCTTGAGGAACTCGGGGTCGCCAGCGTAGTGGCACGCAGAATAGTGACCAGACTCGGTAACAAAACGCTCGGGGCGCTGCTTGCGGCACTTATCCGTCGCATAGGGGCAGCGAGGAGAGAACACGCAGCCCTCGGGCAGGTTCATGAGCGAAGGCGGGTTGCCATGAATCGGCGTAAGCGGCTTCTTCTCATCGATGGCCTGCTCCGGGATGGAGCGGATAAGGCCCCAGGTGTAGGGGTGGCGGCTCTCGTAGAAGATTTCCTCAGCAGTACCGAACTCGACGGGACGACCGGCGTACATAACCATGATCTTGTCGGCCATATCAGCGACAACGCCCAGGTCATGGGTGATCATGATGATGGCGTTGCCGTTCTTCTCCTGCATTTCCTGCATAAGCTCAATAATCTGAGCCTGAATAGTAACGTCCAGAGCCGTCGTGGGCTCGTCGGCAATCAGGATATCGGGATCGCAGGCAAGAGCCATAGCGATCATGACACGCTGACGCATACCGCCGGAGAACTGGTGCGGATACTCATTGACGCGCTTCTCGGGCTCGGGGATACCCACGAGGTCCAAAAGCTCGGTGGCGCGCTTGAGTGCCTCCTGCTTGGAGTAGCCGCGGTGCAGACGAAGGCCCTCGCCCACCTGCTTGCCGATCTTATAGACCGGGTTCAAGGAGGTCATAGGATCCTGGAAGATCATCGCGATATCGTTACCGCGAATGTGCTGCATCTCTTCCTCGGTCATCTCGAGGATAGAACGACCGCGATAGCGAACGTCGCCGCCCTCGATCTTTCCCGGAGGCATCGAGATAAGACCCATGATGGTCATGGCGGTCACGGACTTACCGGAGCCGGACTCACCGACGACGCCCAGGGTCTCGCCGCGATCGAGCGTGTAGGAGACACCGTCGACAGCGCGAACGACGCCGTCCTCGGTATGGAAATACATCTTAAGGTCATCGACCTCGAGCAGATGCTGGCCCTCGGGAACCGGCTGGTCCTTCAGGTCTACATAGTTCTTGTTCTTCTTCATCCTTATGCGTCCTTCATCTTGACGTCGAGGGCGTCGCGCAGACCGTCACCCAGCAGGGTGAAGGCGAGCACCGTCGAGAGAATTGCCAGACCGGGCATGATCATCATCCAGGGAGCAGTCAGAAGATACTGCTGACCGTCTTGAATCATGGAGCCCCACGAAGGCGTAGGCGGAATAACGCCCATGCCGAGGAAGGACAGAGCTGACTCGGTCAGGATGGCGCCACCAATGTTCATGGTCGCGTAGACCACGATGGAGGCGACGGAGTTCGGGAAGATGTGACGCACGACGATACGAGCATCAGATGCACCCATCGCGCGCGCAGCGTCAACATAATCGTTTTCCTTGACCGTCAAGATTGCAGAGCGGAAAACGCGCGCAATCGAAGGCCAGCCGAGAATGCCGATGGCAAAAAAGACGTTCTGAAGACCACGGCCGATAACGGCGATCATGGCGACAACGAAAAGCACGTACGGGAACGCCAAGAAGATATCCGCACAGCGCATGATGATCGTATCCCAGATGCCGCCGTAGAAACCGGCCAGAGCACCCATGACCAGACCAATCACCGTGGAGATCGCAGTGGCCATAATACCGACGGAAAGCGAAACACGTGCACCGTAGATAACGCGGACGAGAATGTCACGACCAAGGGCGTCGGTGCCAAACGGGTGCTCTGCACACGGAGCCATCAGCGACGTCTCGGCCATGGTGGTCGAGTCGGAAGCCGTTGGCGAACCGAGCCAGGGCTTAGCCCACAGATCTGCGGTCAGGGCAACCACAACGACGATGATGATCCAGCAGACACCGATAACGGCGAGCTTGTTCTTACGAAGACGCTTAAAAGCGTCGCCCCACAGCGTGCGGGACTTGGCGGGAGCAGATGCGGCCTTGGTGGCGGTAGCCTGCTCCTGAGACTGAGAATCAGTTTCCTGCATGAGACGTACCTCCCTTAGGCCTTATCCGACGGACCGCCAAGGCGGATGCGCGGGTCGAGGAATGCATAGCTAATGTCGACGAGCAGGTTGATCACCATGACGACGACGACGATGAGCGTAACGCCGCCCATAACGATGGGCCAGTCACGCATGCTAATGGCGCGATAGACCTCATAGCCGATACCGGGCCAGTTGAAGACCGTCTCGGTCAGGATGGCGCCCGAAAGCATGCCGCCAAAGTCGACACCAATATAGGTAACGACGGGGATGAGTGCATTCTTAAGCGCATGCTTGATGATGATCGCGCGATTGGAGAGACCCTTGGCTTTTGCCGTACGAATGTAATCCTGGTTCATGACGTCAAGCAGCTGCGAGCGCATAATGCGGGCAGCATAAGCGGTCGAAACCGAAGCCAGCGTAATGGTCGGAAGCACATAGTGCATCCAATCCTGATACTGAGAGCTGGCACCGCCGGCACCCGAGATCGGCATGGAGAATGCACCGCCCGTGGCGTCCTTGAGAATGACGCCAAAGAACAGTTGCAGCAACATACCGAGCCAGAAGGCCGGGACGGCAACGAGGATCGACGTGGTGAGCGTTACCAAAATATCCCAGAAGGAATAACGCTTTACCGCCGAAATGATACCCGCACCGATACCCATGATTGCCTCGAGCACGATGGCGCACGCGGCAAGTTTGACCGTATACGGATACTTCTGGGCAAAGATTTCCGTAACCGGCAGCTTGCGCTGATACGAATTGCCCAGATCGCCATGAAGCAGGCCGTTCATGTAATACAAGTAACGGTCCACGAGCGACGTTTGAACGGGGTCGCCGTTCTCGTCAAGGATCGCGTTGCCGTCCTCGTCCGACTGGACCAGGTGATAGCGGACGCGAAGCTGAAGCTCCACCTCGGGGGACAGAGCCTTGTCTCCACCGATCAGCTTGATCGGATCTCCCGGCACGATATTCTGGAGGGCGAACAAAATCAGCGTAACGCCCAAAAACACCGGGATGAACTGAAGCACACGTTTAACGATGTACTTACCCATACCACTCCCCTATCTAGGGATTAACCTAAATGGGATGCCGATCGCCAGACCGGCATCCCAAAATTACCATCAGCCAGTTTACCCCAGGTTAGGGAGAACTGTATGTTTCCCATGAGGTCTACGTAAATACTTGACCCTCACGGAAGCTGCAAACTCTTAAGCGAGCTCAGCGGTACCCAGATCGGCGTGCTTCTGCGGATCGACATAGAGGTGCTTGATGCGATCGGAGCCGGCGATGGTGTGCGTGTAGAACATCACCGGGATGACCGGGCAGTCGGCAGCGACCATTGCATCGGCCTCCTGCATCTTAGCGACGCGCTCTTCGTCGTCAACCGTGGTACGGGCCTCGTCGACCTTGGCGTCGAACTCGGGGTTGTTGTAACCAGAGCGGTTGTCGCCACCGAGGGAGTCGGAGTGGAACAGCGGATACAGGAAGTTGTCCATGATCGGGTAGTCGGCAATCCAACCCAGACGACCGAACTGATAGTTAAAGTTCTGATACTGCTCGAGCAGGGCAGACCACTCGGGGGTATCGGAGACAGCGGTAACGCCGACCTTGGCGAGGTCGCCGATGATGGACTCCATGATCTCCTTGTGGCCACCGTCCTGGTTGTAGGACAGAGTCACGTTAATGCCACGATCGCCGTTAGCGCCAGCGGGAGCAACCTTGTCGAGGTACTCGTTAGCCTTGTCGACGTCGTAGGCGCAGAACTCCCATGCGCCCTCCTTGTAGCCATCGATGCCCGGAGGAACAATGCCGTCGGCAGGGGTACGGGTACCCTTGAAGATGGTCTTGCAGATGGCCTCACGGTTGATGGCCAGGGAGATACCCCTGCGCAGGTCGGCGTTGTTGAACGGCTCGGCCGTGTTGTTGCAGGTCAGGTAATAGGTGGAAGGCTCGGCGCCGAGCAGCATGCGCTCGCCGTCACCCATGGTGTAGCCGTCCTTGGACACGCCGCGATCCTTCTTGGCAGCGTCGATCTGAGCAACGGGAACGTCGCAGACATCGAGGTTACCGGCCTGGAACTCCTTGTAAGCGGTCTCCATGTCCTTGATGACCTGGAAGTGGATGCCATCGATCTTGGCCTTGTCGCCATAGTAATCGTCGAACTTCTTGAGGTTGATCTCCTGACCATCCTCCCACTTGCCGTCCATCATGAACGGGCCGTTACCGACCGGTGCAAGGTAGAAGCTCTTGACATCGGACTCGGCGCACTCGGGAACCGGGGCCAGAGCCGGGTGAGAGGCGACGAAGGGGAAGTCGGCGTAAGCGGAAGACAGCTTGACGACGAGGGTCTCATCGTCGGGGCAAGTAACACCGCTGAGCTCGGTAGCGTTACCGGCAAGCAGGTCGTCATAGCCCTCGACCATGGAAAGGTGATAGGAGACCTCGGAAGGGCCGTACTCGGTAGCGATGGCCGACTTGGTGTTGACCAGACGCTCCCAACCGAGCTTGAAGGACTTGGAGGTAACGTCGTCACCGTTGTGGAACTTGGCTTTCTTGATCTTGAAGGTAAACTCGGTGGCGTCGTCGTTGGCCTCAAAGGACTCGCAAGCCAGCGGAACGATCTCGCCCTTCTCGGCGTCATAAGAGGTCAGAGCGTCAAAGAGCTGGTACTCGACCTGAGTGCCCTGGTCCTCCTGGACATTGTAGGGGTCGATGCAGACCGGGTTGTTGATGTAGAAGTTCAGCGTCGAACCGGACTCAGAACCGGAAGCGTCGCCGCCCTTCTTGCCGCATGCGGCAAGAAAAGCCATGGAGCTCGCAGCGAGGGTGCCGCCAACAAAGGCGCGACGACCCATAACGGGCTGGTGGAACATAGAATCAGCCATGCCATCCTCCTTATGAGATAGGACAAAGAAATGTTCAGTCGGACATATGTCGAGACAATCCGATCCGAACCATCAAAACGCCGCCCGCTGCTATGGCTGGTTATGCACAACGGACCAACGTTTCGCAATACAGTAGCGCATTTTATGCACGATTTGGGGCTAATTCCGGTTAACGGTCGAGAATTTCTTTAGTTGGGCGAAGTATGTGGGGATATTTTGACTCTGTTACAAATATGTAAACAAAAAGGGTCCCGCACCTGCGAGACCCATTGCAAACGTATATACGCCGATGCTTAGTAGCCGACGATGCCCTGCGGGAAGAAGAACATGCACAGGACGACGCACACGGCAAAAACAACGGCCATAATTACCGTCAGGCGATCGAGGTTCTGCTCCATGACGCCCGTGGCAGAGCTGGAGTTATACAGCGAGCTAGCGATCATATCCGAAACGCCGGTGCCCTTACCGGAATGCATCAGGACGAGAATCGTCAGCGCCACGGCAGAGACAGCCCAAACGACAAACAGAAGAATCTGGAACGGACCCATAGATAAGCTCCTTAATAGAACAGTTCAAACTCCAGTACTGTACCACAATCCCCCGCTCTCCCCTACCTGCCACTCAAGGACGGGGTGGAAATGGCAGAAATACCAAAAAGGGGGTTGTCCGGTTGTGGACAACCCCCTTACTAGAAAACGATATTTGTTTTCTATTAGGCCTCGGTGGCGAGCACGCGGCCCGTCATCTCGGCGGAAGGCTCAATACCAGCCATGGTGAGCATGGTCGGAGCGATATCGGAAAGACGGCCGTCCTCGATACCGGTGAGCTGTGCCTTCTCATCAACGATGATGAACGGCACGCGGTTGGTGGTGTGAGCCGTAAACGGATGCTTGGAACCGTCGGAAGCAACGTCAAACATGTGATCGGCGTTGCCGTGGTCGGCGGTAATCAGTGCAAAGCCGCCCTTGGCGAGAATCGCCGGGACAACCTTGGACAGGGCATCGTCAACAGCCTCGACAGCCTTAACGGCAGCGTCGAAGACGCCGGTGTGACCAACCATGTCGCAGTTCGCGAAGTTCACGATGTAGAAATCAGCGCGATCCTCGTTGATGGCGGCGACGAGCTTCTCGGTAACCTCGGGAGCGCTCATCTCGGGCTGCAGATCGTAGGTAGCAACCTTGGGGGAAGCGACGAGCACGCGCTCCTCGCCCTCCTTGGGCTCCTCGATGCCGCCGTTGAGGAAGAACGTCACGTGGGCGTACTTCTCGGTCTCGGCGGTGTGCAGCTGCTTCAGGCCATTGGCGGCGATAACGTCGGCCAGAACGTTCTCAGGGAACGTCTTGGGGAAGGCGACCTCGACGTCAAACGTCGGATCGTACTCGGTCATCGTCACAAAGTGAGAAAGCTTGATCTGCTCGCGCTCAAAGCCGTCGAACTCCTTGTCCGTGAACACGCGGGTCATCTGACGAGCGCGGTCGGGACGGAAGTTGAAGAAGATGGCCGCGTCGCCCTCGTGGATGCCCTCGTTGTGGGCAGCGAAGGGCTCGACGAACTCGTCGCCGCGTGGATCCTTCTCGTAGTAGGCCTTGATACCGGCAACGGGGTCGGTATCAGCATCGGACGCGTTGACCATGACGTCGTAGGCGCGCTGGATGCGCTCCCAACGATTATCGCGGTCCATGGCCCAATAACGGCCCGAGACGGTGGCAACGCGAGCGTCGCAACCGGTCTCCTCGGAGATCTTAGCCAGGAAGGCGCAGAACTCACTCATGTAACCGGCACCGGACTGCGGGTCAACGTCGCGACCATCCATGAAGGCGTGGACGCGAACGGTCTTGACACCGTGCTCGGCAGCCATCTTGACCAGAGCCTCGACGTGGTTCATGTGAGAATGAACACCGCCAGGGCTCATAAGGCCCATGAGGTGGAGAGTCTTACCGTCAGCCTTGACGTCGTCCATAGCCTTGACAAAAACCTCGTTCTTGGCGATGGAGCCGTCCTTGATGGCGTTGTTGATGCGCGAAAGCTCCTGAAACACGATGCGTCCGGCACCGATGTTGAGGTGACCCACCTCGGAGTTGCCCATCTGGCCGTCGGGAAGGCCCACGTCCTCGCCCGAAGCGCCGAGCGTGGTGTGGGGGTACTTCTCGTACAGGCTATCAAGGAAGGGCGTCTTGGCAGCGGCGACGGCGTTCTCGCCATCGGCCGGAGCAAGGCCGCAACCATCCATGATGATCAGGAGTGCAGGAAGATGACGTTGTGCCATATGTCCTACTCGCCTGCCTTGACGACCATAGAGGCGAAGTCGGCAGCCTTGAGCGAAGCGCCGCCCACGAGGGCGCCGTCAACGTCGGGCTTGGCGACGAGCTCGGCGATGTTGCCGGGCTTGGCGGAACCGCCATACAGCACGCGGATGCCGTTGGCGAGCTCCTCGCCGAACATCTCCTTGAGGGTCTCACGGATAGCGCCGCAGACCTCCTGAGCGTCCTCGGCGGTAGCGGTCTTGCCTGTGCCGATGGCCCAGATGGGCTCGTAGGCGACGACGACCTGCTTGGGGCAGGTGATCTCAAGGCCAGCAAGGCCAGCCTTGACCTGGTTCACGACGTGCTCGACATAGGTGCCAGCCTCGCGGACCTCGAGGGACTCGCCGCAGCAGAAGACGGGAACAAGACCGGCGGAAACGAGAGCCTTAGCCTTCTTGTTCTGATCCTCGTCGGTCTCGTGGAAGTAGTCGCGACGCTCGGAGTGACCGATGATGCAGTAGGTGCAGCCAGCGGACTTGAGCATGTCGCAAGAAGACTCACCGGTGAAGGCACCCTTGGCCTCCCAGTACACGTTCTGTGCACCGAGGGCGATGGGGGCAGCCTGAATGCGGTCATGAACCGTGGTGATGTCGATGGTCGGAGGGCAGACGAGCACCTCGACGCCAGCCGGAACCTCGGGCAGAGCCTGAGCCAGCTCGTCGGCGAGCTTGGCGGCCTCGGCGACGTCGTTGTTCATCTTCCAGTTACCAGCGATAAGAAGGGTGCGATTAGGCATCGAGAAGCGCCTCCACTCCGGGCAGGGCCTTACCCTCGACGAGCTCCATGGAAGCGCCACCACCGGTGGAGATCCAGCTCATCTTGTCGGCCAGGTTGAACTTGTTGACAGCTGCGACGGAGTCGCCACCGCCGATGATCGAGGTGCAGTCAGCCTCGGCGAGAGCCTCGGCGATAGCCTGGGTGCCGTGAGCAAAGTTGTCAAACTCGAAGACGCCCATGGGGCCATTCCAGAACACGGTCTTGGCGCCCTTGACGGCCTCGGCGTAGAGCTCCTCGGTCTTGGGGCCGATGTCCATACCCTCACGATCGTCGGGGATAGCGTCGGAAGCGACAACCTCGGGGACAGCGTCCTCGCCAAAGTGATCGGCAACACGGTTGTCGATGGGGAGCAGGATCTTGACGCCCTTCTCCTCGGCCTTCTTGAGCATCTCGCCAGCGCGCTCGACCCAGTCCTCTTCCTTGAGGGACTGACCGACGGTCAGGCCCTGAGCCAGGAAGAAGGTGTAGGCCATGCCGCCACCGATGATCAGGGTGTCAGCGGAGTCGATAAGGTGATCGAGAACGCCGATCTTGGAGGAAACCTTGGAACCGCCGACGATGGCGACGAAGGGACGCTCGGGCTCGGCGAAGATGCCGGTCAGCGTGTCGACCTCCTTCTCGAGAAGGAAGCCGGCGACTGCGGGCAGATAAGCGGCGGGGCCCACGACGGAACCCTGGGCGCGGTGAGCGGTGCCGAAGGCATCGAGAACGAAGACGTCACCATAGGAAGCGAGCTTCTTGGCGATCTCGGGATCGTTCTTCTTCTCACGCTTATCGAAGCGGACGTTCTCGAGAACGAGAACCTTGCCCGGCTCGACGGCAGCGACAGCCTCGGCAGCCTTCTCGCCGTAAGTGTCGGCGACAAAGGCAACGTCGAGACCAGAGAGCTCGGCAAGCTTCTTGGCGACAGGCTCAAGGGAGAGCTCAGGCTGGAAGCCAGTGCCCTCGGGACGGCCGAGGTGGCTCATGAGGATGACGCGAGCGTTGTGCTCAACGAGATAGTTGATGGTGGGCAGGGCAGCCTTGATACGGGTGGTGTCGCCAACGACTCCATCCTTGATAGGCACGTTGAAGTCAACGCGGACGAGAACGCGCTTGCCGTCGACATCGATGTCGCGGACGGTCTTCTTGGTAAAGGCCATGTTTGCTTCTACCTTTCGTACGTGTCTGCCTCCCATTACGGCAGACGATTTCCTATAAAAAGGGCGCGACCCTAGGGTGTAAGCCCTATAAGGCCGCGCCCTTCTTTAGACGCTCAACGAGCTATTCGCTAAAAGCTAAATTAAGCAACGAACTTCTCGAAGTACTTGATGGTGCGGACCATCTGAGAGGTGTAGGAGTTCTCGTTGTCGTACCAAGAGGTGACCTGAACGAGGGTCTGGCCGTTGCCGAGGTCAGAGCACATGGTCTGCGTGGCGTCGAAGATGGAGCCGTGGGTCTCGCCGACGATGTCGCGGGAGACGATCTGGTCCTCGTTGTAGGCGAAGGTATCGGGGATGGTCTCGGCGTAGGCCTTCATGGCAGCGTTGACCTCGTCGACGGTGACTTTCTTGTCAACGACGGCGTAGAGGTTGGTCAGCGAGCCGGTCGGCGTCGGGACGCGCTGGGCGGCACCGATGAGCTTGCCGTTGAGCTCGGGGAGAACCAGGCCGATGGCCTTGGCAGCGCCCGTGGTGTTCGGGACGATGTTCTCGGAGCAGGCGCGGGAGCGACGGAAGTTGCCCTTGCGCTGCGGGCCGTCGAGCGGCATCTGGTCGCCGGTGAAGGCGTGGATGGTGGTCATGATGCCGGACACGATGGGAGCGAAGTCGTTGAGACCCTTGGCCATCGGGGCGAGGCAGTTGGTGGTGCAGGAAGCAGCGGAGATGATGTTGTCCTCAGCGGTCAGCGTCTCATGGTTGACGTTGTACACGATGGTGGGCAGATCGCTGCCGGCCGGAGCGGAGATGACGACCTTCTTGGCGCCAGCGTTGATGTGGGCCTGAGCCTTAGCCTTGCTGGTGTAGAAGCCGGTGCACTCGAGAACGACGTCGACGTCGAGGTCGCCCCAAGGCAGGTTGTTGGCGTCGGCCTCCTTGTAGATTTTGATCTCCTTGCCGTCAACGGTGATGGAATCCTCGCCAGCAACGACCTCGTGATCGCGAGCGTAGTTGCCCTGCGTGGAGTCGTACTTCAGCAGGTAAGCGAGCATATCGGGAGAGGTGAGGTCGTTGATAGCGACGATCTCGGAGCCCTCATGACCGAACATCTGACGGAAAGCCAGACGACCGATGCGACCGAAGCCGTTAATAGCAACCTTTACTGCCATTGTGTCTCCTTTCGTAAGGCCCCCGCGAGCTACAGCGCCCGCCGTTGAGGCCCACAAACTAACCACTCGCCTAATATACCTTTTTTTTGACTTGAATTTCACGAGAATGCTCGAAATTGAAAATCAAATTTACGTTAAAACGTTTTAAAGAATAAAATAGCAGCTAAATCCGTATATAAGTCGATACTTCAAACTACTTGTTTGCTTCAATGAGCTTTTCAAGCCTCAAAACGCGATGGTACAGGGCAGACTTCGACAAGGGAGGGTCAGCCATCTCGCCCAGATCGCGCAGCGACAGATCGGGATAGCGCTCGCGCAGGTCGCAAAAGACTGCCAAGGCGTCCGGAAGCGTGTCGCGCAAACCCCGCTGTTCGAGCTCATCGATCAACGCAAGCTGATGCTGGGCGGCACCCGCACTTCTGGTCTGATTGGCCAGTTCGGCATTCACGCGACGGTTTACGTCGTTCTTAACCAATTTGACCGCGCGCGCTTCCTCGATCTCGGCAACGCTGCGCTTGGCGCCAATCAGCTTTAGGAGCTGCTCGATCTCCTCGGCGCTCTTAATGTAGACAGCAAAGGATCCGCGCCGCGCGTTAACGCGCGCATGGACCCCAATCTGCTCCAATAGATCGCAAAGTCCCCGGGCATACTGCTCGCCCTGCACCGCGATCTCCAAATGAAAGTCGCCGCGGGGATCGGCCACGAAACCGCCGGCGATGAGCGCGCCGCGGATGTAGGCAAGCCTGCAGCAGGGACGGGCAACGATGTGCCGGGGAACACCGGCGACGAGCCCTCCCCTGCGGTCTAGAATGCCCAGCAGCACCAGAGCCTTGTCCAGGTCGGGTTGATCGGGCAGGGTAATGAGATAGTTACGGACCTTATGCAAGACCGATTTACGAACGGTGAATTCCGTTTTGAGCTTAAGGATGCGATGCGTCAGTGTGATCATCGTGCGCGCGACGGCACCCGTCTCGGTCGCGACCGTCAAACGATACCGCCCGGAGCCGGCCAGCGAAAGTGTACCGCTCACACGCGTCAGGGCGGCAAGCGTCGACAAATCGCAGTATTCACATTCGGGTTCGCAGCGCGCGAGCTCGTCACGCACCTCGGCGGTAAACGACATGCAGACCTATGCTTTCGTGTTGGCGCGCGACAGGTCGCGATGGGAAATGCTCACGTGATATTGGGCGCCTTCCAAATAACGTGCCGTGGCCTCGGCGATGGCAACGCTGCGGTGTTGACCGCCCGTGCAGCCGATGGCAATAGAAAGCTGTGGCTTGCCCTCCGCGATATAGCCGGGCATGACCGTATCGAGCAGCTGCGTCCAGGCCTTCCAGAACTCCTGGGTCTTGGGATGGTCCAGAACAAAGTCAGAGACTTTCTTATCGAGACCGGTCATGGTGCGCATCTCGGGATCGTAGAACGGATTGGGCAGGAAGCGGACGTCGATCATAATGTCCGCCTCGACGGGCATGCCGTGCTTAAAGCCAAACGAGAACACGTGAACGTCCATGAGCTGCTGGTCGGACAGCTCGGAGAACGCCATGCGCAATTTGTTGCGCAGGGCAGAGGTGCGCAGACGGCTCGTGTCGATGATCATATCGGCTCGATCGCGCACGCCCTGCAGCTGCAGGCGCTCGCGCTGAATCGCATCTGCAGTAGTCTCCCCCGGCTTGGCAATGGGGTGGCGGCGGCGGTTTTCGCTATAACGACGGATCAGCACCTCGTCAGAAGCCTCCAGGAACACGATGTCACAGCTCATCTCGCGCTCCTCGAGCGCGGCAACGGCATCGAGCAGCTCATCGAACAAGCCCTGGCTGCGCAGGTCGCAGGTGACGGCAAGATGCCTGCCCACGCCCGTATTGATGCCGACGAGTTCGGCAAGCTGGGCGATCAGACGCGGAGGCAAGTTGTCGATGCAAAAATAGCCCATGTCCTCGAACACATGCATGGCCTGCGTTCGGCCCGATCCGGACATTCCGGTGATGATGACGATATCGGGGATGCGCTCCGAGCGCTCCGCCGCATCCATGGCATCTCCCTTTTGCATGTGTGCCTCCTAAAACAAGCGCGGGACCCGGCCAGCGGATCCCGCGCGATCAATTGCCTTTATTGAGTATACCGCCCCGAGCGGATACGAGGCCTGTCTTACGCCTCAAGCGCAGCCTTGAACCAACTTGTAATACTCGTGGGGTGCGTGATGGCGGTGCCGACGACAACGGCCCAGGCGCCCGCATCGATCGCGGCGCGGGCCTCCTCGGGCGTATGCACGCGGCCCTCGCAGATGATGGGAAGACCGGGGAATTCCTCGGTCGCCTGACGCAGGAGCGGCAGGTCGGGGCCATCGGCCATGGTGCAGTCGATGGCGGCGACACCGTGAGAAAGCGTGGTTGATACCAGGTCGAAGCCCATATCAACCGCACGGCGAATGTCCTCGATGGTGGCACAATCCGCCATCAGGAGCACACCCTCCTCGTGCAGCGGGCGGAAGGTATCCTCGACGGTCTTGCCATCGGGACGCGGGCGATCAGTGGCATCAATTGCCACGATGTCAGCACCGGCGGCAACACAGGCGCGAGCGTGGCGCAGCGTCGGCGTGATGTAGACGCCCTCGTGACCATCCTTCCACAAGCCGATGACGGGGACCTCGCAGCGGCCCTTAATGGCGGCGATGTCGGCAAGGCCCTGGCAGCGAATGGCGGCGGCGCCGCCGAGCTCGCAAGCGCGAGACATTTGAGCCATGGTCTCGGGCGTGCGAAGCGGCTCGCCCATATACGCCTGAACGCTCACGACGAGCTTGCCCTTCAGGGATTGAATCAAAGGATCGACGGTCATGTTCGACTCAACCTTTCTAAAAACAGCCTTCTGAGACACCGCACCTTGACGTTCAAACCGTCGCTCACGTACCGAAGTACGCTTCGCTCCTCTTTCACGTCAATCTGCGGCACCTCAGAAGGCGCACTTGGTAGTTATGTTTACTTCAACGATGCAAGAAGGTGTTCGGCGGCACCGATGAGCGGAGCATCGCCCTCCAGAGAACCGATGAGGATCGGCGTGTCCTGAAGCGGGTCGAGCGCCTGGCTGGCATAGCCCTCGTGCACCGAATCCTTCCACGTCTGCGAACGCCAATCGGAACCTTGGTGAATCACGCCGCCCGAAAGCACGATGACCTCAGGGTCCAGGATGTTAGCGAGCGAGCCCAAGCTGGCACCCAGCGCAAAGCCGGCGTCATGGATGACCTCAGTCGCCTTTGCGTCGCCAGCACGGCACAGGTCGTTCACGTCGCGACCGACCGAAGGACGGCTGGGGTCGACGCGACCGAAGCGCTCGTCGTACATACGGCCAATCGAGGTGCCCGAGGCTACCGACTCAAGATGGCCAGAACGACCACAGGCGCAGGGAATGCCGGCGGCAGCCGAGCACTCGATGTGGCCCATATGACCGGCAGCGCCATGGAAGCCCTGCATCACGCGGCCGTTCTCGACATATGCGCCGCCGATGCCCGTGCCGATGCCCAGGCACAAGACGGAGAACTTGCCCTTGCCGACGCCCCAGTGGGCCTCGCCCAGAGCATGAGCCTGCACGTCGCCCACAACGGCAACGGGAAGACCAAGGTCCTCGCGCAGACGCGGCCCCAACTGAACGCCGGACCAGCCGGGCATAATCTCGTTGGCATACGCGATGGCGCCCGTCTTGGGATCGACGACGCCTGCGGCACCGATACCGACACCGAGGACCTCGACATCGGGATTCGCCTCAAGAGCGGCCTTGATGGACGCCTCGATCCGCTGGAAAACGGCCTCGCCGCCCTCCTGGGCCTCGGTAGGAACCTCGGCCTCAAATACGGGATGGGGCACGCTGCCGTCAGCCGGGTACTCCATGATGGCGGTCGCGATCTTAGTTCCGCCGATATCGACAGAGCAGACGTACTTGTTCTCCATGTCGTTCTCCTTAGGAGATAAAAACAACTACAGGAAATGAAGGCGGTGTTATCGCCGCAGCATGATAAAGGTTTCCCAGGTGCCCGAGGTTGGGGTGAAAGTGGTCGGGCGTTGACCTAATGGGTCACGCCCGGCCACTTGAGCCCCAAGATCGGGTGCCTGGGGAAGCTTTACAGGAGACCGTTGTCCTGGAGGACCTTCTTAATCGCCTCGACGTTCTCGCCGGTCATGGCCTTCACCGGGCGCGGCATGGTCGGGCTGTCGAAGATGCCCATGAGGTTCATAGCGGTCTTGAAGGCGCCGACGCCACCGGCATAGCCCTGAACGCCCGAGGTGACATCCCAGATGTGGGAAATCTCGTTGAGGCGATCCTGCTCGGCCTTGACGGTAGCCCAGTCGCCGGCCTGAGCGGCCTTCCACTGACGCACGTAGCCCTCGGGCTCAACGTTGGCGAGACCCGGGACGGAACCGTCGGCGCCGCCGAGGTAAGCACCGTCGACGACGACCTCGTGACCGGTGAGGATGCTCATCGGGTGGCCGTTCTTCTCGTTCTCCTGAACGAGGTAGCGGAACGAGATGTCATCACCCGAGGAATCCTTGACGCCGGCCAGGACGCCCTCGGCGCCGAGCTTGGCAAGGAGCTTCCAGGGGAGCTTGGTGTGGACGCACACGGGGATGTCGTAGGCGAAGATGGGCAGGTCGAGCTCCTCGTGCAGGATGCGGAAGTGCTCCTCGACCTCGGTCATGCCCTGCAGGGCATAGAACGGGCAGGTGGCGACGAGCGCATCGGCGCCCAGCTCCTGAGCGACCTTACCATGCTCGATCATGCGCTCGGTCTCGGTATCGATGATGCCGACCAGAACGGGAACGCGGTGGTCGACGATGCGCACGGCCTCGGCGACAATCTGGCGACGGCGCTCGTCGGTGGAGAAGACGACCTCGCCCGAGGAGCCCAGGAAGAACAGGCCATCGACGCCGGCATCGATCATGCGGTTGATGCTGCGCTCAAAGGAGGCAACATCAAGCTGGTGGTCTTCGGTATCGGGAACAACGACGGGAGGGATAACGCCGGTGAATTTCTGAGTTGCCACAAGAATCTCCTTAGTTGTCTGGCGGGCGGCCCTATGCCACCCACTCTTGTTGGCAGTGTCCAGGCCGTCTAGGCCAAAGAACACGGGTAGAACGTTTGGTTAAAGAAGTCGACGACTTCGTTTTCGAACGCATTGATGCGCTCGTGAGCGTATTTGGCATAAATGATATGCCTTCGGTCACACTCAAGACCGTTGAATACGGCAAACTGACCCTTGGGATCGCTCACGGCGTCCATAAGCGATGTGCCCATGAGCACCGATCCGCGCACCCGAGACGACAGAGCCTCGAGGCCACCGGGGATTGGATTGGCAACCGCCGTGCAGGCAAGGCCCCGCTCGTCCAGAGCGGAAACCGCCAGCGCGACTCCGCCGCCAAGGCCCTCGCCCCACGCAAAAATGCGATCGGAGTCCATGCCGTCAAGATTGCGCGCGACCTTCGCCAACGCGCAGCCCCAACGGACGCGCTCGACAAAAGCGGGCGAAGCAATCCCCCGCTGCAGGTCGTCCGTACCAGCAACACCGTCGTCCAGTGCAAGCACGGCATATCCCATGGCGGCAAATCTCGTCATGTGATGCCAGCCGCGCACAGGCCGATCGATGTCGTGGAACATCAGGCACAGCGGCACGCGCTCAGATACTCGGGCACGACCAACAGGCTCAATCAAACGAGCGTGGACCGCATGGTCACCGAGCTCAAAGGAAACCTCCGAGTAACGGGCGCAGGGGTTAACAAAGTCAATCGCCGTAATGGCCAGGCCTTGAATCTCAAGATTCGGAGCGCATGTCTCTAAATCAGAAACATCTGCTTGGACATCACCGTGCCAGTCCCGATATTCTGCGAGCCTTGACGAAACCGTTCCAGGAATTCCCACGAGCCCGGGGACTATCAGCTCGTCAACATTGCTCTCGAACTTAGACATGAGCCTCCCCTCCCTCACAGAAAAACGGAATGATCAGATCGTCAAAATCCTGAATCTCCTCGTGGCCAAAGCCTTCAAAGAACTCATGACGCTTGTCGCAGGACAGGTTGTTGTACACCGCAAACTGCGTTGCCGGCGGACAGACGATATCGGCCGTGCCCGTGCCAAACAGCACGGGGCACTTGACCATGGGGGCAAAATTCTTGGAATCGAAGTACGCCAGCTTTGCATAGGCTTCGTCAATACGAGTCGAGTCCTCGTCAAACCAGCGAGACCAATAGCGCAGGCCCTCGTAGGCAATGTCGTCGGCATCCAAATCCCAGACCAGGCGGAAATCTGACAGGAAGGGATAGAGGATGGCAGCGCGATTGATAAGCTCGCTGTTAAGCGCACAGGTCGCAATGCCCAAACCGCCGCCCTGCGACGCGCCGTTCACAAACACACGCGCAAGATCGATGCCCTCGAGCTCGCGAACGATGCGGCACAGGATGCGAATATCTTGGTGCAAGCGGACATAGTAGAGGTTGGCAGGGTCGCCGTCGATACCGGCGACGATATGCCCGGCAACCGTTGTGCCCTCAAATCCACCAATGTCCTCGGAGGGACCTCCTTGGCCGGGGCAGTCGAGGGCGATGAGTGCCATGCCCATGCCCGCAAACGACGCCTGCTCAAACCAGCTGCGGCTTGCACCCGGATACCCATGGAACTGAAGTACCAATGGCACGGGCTCGTCCGAGACGGGCTTAAGGTACTTGGCATGCAGGCGCGCACCACACATGCCGGTATACCAGAGGTCGAAAAGCTGGCAGGTCGCGGCATCGGTGACCGATGCCGTCTCGATCGCATAGTCAAGCCCGACGGCGTCGGCCTCGGCCATGCGATCCTTCCAAAAGAGATCGAAATCTGATGGACGGGGCATGGCGCCTCGATATTCACCAAATTGATGTTGTAGCTCCTGAGCACTTGGCATGGCTCGTGAACCCAACCTTTCGAAATCGCAACGGAGGTGCGCCCGGCAAGGGAACCGGGCGCACGGGAGGGAAAGCGAGGCTACTCGCCGAGCTTGGGATGCAGCAGCGACGGCGCAGCGCCGAGCAGCATCTTGGTGTAGGGGTCCTGGGGGTGCTGGAAGACCTGCTTGGCCTCGCCCTGCTCGACGATCCTGCCGCCATTCATAACGATGATGTCGTCAGAGATATAGCGGACCGTCTGGATGTCATGGCTGATGAACACCATGGCCAGGCCGAGCTCCTTCTTAAGGTCGGTCAACAGGTTCAGAATCTGTGCGCGGACCGAAACGTCCAGAGCCGAGGTGGGCTCGTCGGCGATGATGGCATCGGGGTTCAGCGACAGGGCACGGGCAATTGCGACGCGCTGACGCTGGCCGCCCGAAAGCTGACCGGGAAGAACCTCGGCGGCGGAGCTGGGCAGACCGGTGAGCTCCAGGAGCTCCTTGACGCGCTTCTCCTGCTCGGCCTCGGTACCCAGGTTGTGGACGCGCATGGGGTCGAGCAGCTGCTCGCGAACGACCATGCGGGGATTGAGCGCCGTGGCCGGGTTCTGGAACACGACCGAGATGACGCGACCCATGTGGCGACGGTCCTCGGCGGTACGTTTGGTAACGTCCTTGCCCTTAAAGTAGACCTTGCCGCTCGTGGGGGCCTGCAGGCCGCACATGACGTTGGCGGTGGTGGACTTACCGCAACCGGACTCGCCGACGATGCCGATCGTCTGACCGGGCATGAGCTTAATCGTTACACCCTGGACGGCGTGAACCAGGTTGGGGTGCAGAATCGAGCCGGTACGGGTCCTAAAGGTGACGTGGACGTCATCAAGGAAGATGATCGGCTCGACGCCGTTGACTGCGGTCTCGCTCATCTACATCACCTCCGCGTGAGGGGTCAAACCATTTGCCTTGAGCACCTCGTCGGGGAGCTCGGAATAGAAGTGCTCGGTGCCGGGCACGCGCTTGAAGACCGGACGGGTGTCCAGGCCAATACGCGGATGGCTCGAGCGGGGCGCGAAGCGATCGCCCTTGGGGAAATCGCGCGGGCTCGGAACGGCGCCGGGCACCTGGTGCAGGCGGCCCGAACCGCTCTCGATGGACAGAACGGAACCCAGAAGACCGCGGGTGTACTCGTGGATCGGGTTGGTGAGCAGCTCCTTGGTGGGTGCCTGCTCGATAACCTGGCCAGCGTACATAACCGTGATGTTGTGGGCGACCTCGGCGACCAGCGCCAGGTCGTGCGAAACGAAGATCATGGCAAAGCCGAGCTTGGCCTGAAGATCGTTGAGCAGCTTGATAACCTGCTTCTGAACGGTAACGTCCAGAGCGGTCGTGGGCTCGTCGCAGATGACCAGCTTGGGGTCGCGGGTAAGGGCCATAGCGATCAGGACACGCTGACGCTGGCCGCCGGAAAGCTCGTGCGGATAGCTCTCGAGCGTGCGCTTGGGATCGAGGCCGACGAGCTCCAGGAGCTCCTCGGCGCTGCGGGTTCCGCCGCGCTTGGTGAGCTGCTTCATCTGGGCAGAGATGAGCATGGAGGGGTTGAGCGAGGACAGGGCGTCCTGATAGACCATAGCGATATCGGTACCGCGCAGGCCGAACCACTCCTTCTTGCTCATCTTGAGCAGGTCGCGGCCCTCCCAGAGGACCTCGCCGGAAAGGTGCTCGTCCTCATCGGTCAGGCCCATGATGGCCAGCGTGGTGATGGACTTACCGCAACCGGACTCGCCCACCAGGCCCATGGTCTGACCAGGACGGACGTCAAAGTTAACATGGTCGACGACGTTGATATCACCGTGATGCTCAAACTGAATGCAGAAGTCACGGACCGAGAGAATCGGTTCAACAGACTCGTCGGGCACATGGCGATCGTCACGCTTGAGCTCGACATCGCGCAGGGCGCCAAGGCGAGCGGAGAGGGACTGGGCCTGCTCCTTGTAGGCGCGAACGGGGTCGGAGACCAGCAGGTCGGCCTCGCGACGCTTGGAGGAATCGGTAGGATCCAGGGCGGCGGAGGGGGCAGCGGCCATGGCGTCGGTAATGCCCTCGGAGAGGATGTTAAGCGCCAGGCAGGTGATCATGATGGCCAGACCCGGGAACAGCGCCTGCCACCAACGGCCGGCGAGCACGCCGCCGCGGGCGTCGGCGAGGATGTTGCCCCAGGTAGCGGTGGGCTCCTGGATACCAGCGCCGATGAAGGTCAGCGAGGCCTCGAAGATGATGGCGTCGGCGACCAGGGTAACGGTGAAGACCATGATCGGGGCGATGCAGTTGCGCAGGACGTGCTTGATCAAAATCCACGGAGCCTTGGCGCCGGAAACGATGACCGCGCGGACATAGTCCTCGCCGTACTCGGACACGATGTTGGCGCGCACGATACGGGCAATCTGCGGAGTGTACATAAAGCCGATGGCGAAGATGATCGACGGCACGGAATTGCCCAGGATGGAGACGAAGACGGCAGCGAGGGCAATGCCCGGGATGGACATGATGATGTCCAGGATGCGCATGATCGCCTCGGAAACGGACTTGCGCGAAACCGCCGCGAGGGCGCCCACGACCGAGCCGCAGACCAGAGCCATGGCAGTAGCGCCAAAGCCGATGATCAGCGAGTAACGACCACCGTAGAGCATGCGCGACAGAATGTCGCGACCCTTATCGTCGGTACCGAAGATAAATCCATTGCCGGGAGCCTGGCGAGCCGTAAAGATCTCGACCGGGCTATAGGGGGCAAGAAGGGGCGCCAGAATCGCGGTCAGGGCGACCAGCACCAGCACGACGGCGGCAATCTTAGAAGACAGCGTCATCTTCTTCCAGCCACCGAGCTTGAGCCCCTTGGAGGCAGCTTTCTCGAGCTGCTCGGTTTGCTTCTCTCGAATCTTTACCATAATCTACACCGTCCTGATGCGCGGGTTGATGAGCAGGTAGAGCATGTCAACCACGATGTTGATGATGATGAAGGCAAGAGCAACGACGATGACGACGCCCTGAACCAGGTTCGCCTCGTTGCCCTGAACGCCCTGCAGGATCGCAGTACCCATGCCGGGGAGGTTGAAGATGACCTCGATGACGACAGCACCGCCCATGAGGTAGCCGATCTTAAGACCGAGGGTGGTGACCGGGGTGATCAGTGCGTTGCGAAGAACGTTGATGCCGACGACGACCTTCTCGGGAACGCCGGCGCCGCGAGCCATACGGACATAGTCCTTATCGAGCTCCTCAACCATGGCCGTACGCACGATACGAGTCATCTGGCCCGTCAGCGGGAATGCCAGAGCGATAGCGGGCATGATCATACGTCCCAGATAGCCAGCCGGGTTGGTGGTGAAGTGAGGCAGAGCACCGGACGCCGGGAGCACCTTAAGGTAGGAAGAGAACAGCAGAATCAACAGAACGGCAAGCCAGAACGACGGGGTTGCCAAGCCGGCGATGGAGAAGACGCGGATCACTTGGTCCGGCCATTTATCGCGATACAGTGCCGCGATGACGCCGAGCAAAAACGAGACGACCGCGCCGATGGCAAGACCGATGAAGGTCAGCTGCATCGTGACGGGCAGGGCCGTGGAGATGCGCTTGGCAACGGAGTTGCGAGCAGCACCATAGGTGCCCATGTCACCATGGATCAGATCGCCCATGTAGCGCACGTAGCGCACGGGCCAGGGGTCGTCCAGACCATACTTCTCATGGTACTCGGCAACCGCCTCGGGCGAGGCACCGTCACCCAACGCCGTATAGGCGGGGTCGGTCTTGGAGAACGACATAAGGAAGAACACCAGGACGGTGACGCCCAATGCCATGATCGGCAGCGCCACGAGACGCCTTCCAATCAAACGTAGAAAGTTGTTCACGTTCTCTCCCCTTTCTTTTGTCGGTAGGACCAACTGGTATATGAGTATGGATACTCATTACAAGACCCGAGCGACATCGAGGCCGCCCGGGTCTTTGTTTCAACTATGAGGACGTTGCCTTACGACCGACGCCCCACATATGACTCAAGCGAGTCTTAGGCCTTGACGGTCGCGACGCCCCTGAAGGACATGCTCGTCGTGCCGATGCCCTTGAAGCCATCGAGGGCCTCGCCGTTGGGCGCGGTGGACGGATCGTCCCAGGAAGCAGAGACGGTCTTGACGTGGACAACGGGGTACAGAACAGCGTTGTCGGCGATGATGTCGAAGCACTCGTTCCACTTCTTCTGTTGCTCGTCGCCCTCGGCGGCAAGAGCCTCGTCCATGAGACCGTGGAGCTTCTCCCACTCAGCGGACTCCTTCCACGGGCAACGGGTCTGCATCCAGACGTTGTCGCCGTACCACCAGTTGAGCAGCAGGTCGGGGTCGGCGCCGAAGCAGGAAGGATCGCCAGGGGCAAGGAGGATATCGTAGGCCTCGCCGCCGTCGATGGCAGCGTAGGTGGCCGGCGAGGTATCGGTCTGGATGGTCACATCGAAGCCGAGAGCGTCGAGGTCGTTCTTGACCTGGGCGGCCATGCCCTTGATCTGCTCGTTGTCGGTGGTGCGCAGGGTGATGGCGCCCGGGGTGATGCCAGACTCCTCGATGAGCTTCTTGGCCTTCTTGGCGTCAGTCTTGTACACCGTGGAAGCCTCATGATAGTTGGTGAAGCTCTTGGGCAGGTAGCAGCTGGCAGCGGTGGCAAGGCCGGCGAAGGTGTTGGTGATCATCTTCTCGGTGTCGAGCGCGTACATGACGGCTTGACGGACCTTGACGTTGTTCCAAGGCTCCTTGGCGACGTTGAACATGATGAAGCGGGTGCCGAAACCCTGAACGTTATCGATCTTGCAGCCAGCGCTCTCGAGCTGGTCAACGGCGTCAGCGGTGACGAGCTCCATAACGAGCGTGGAGCCCTCCTGCTGAGCGGTAACGCGAGCGGTGGGGTCGGTCAGGATGCTGTACTGGATCTTCTTATCCTCGGCAGCATACTCACCGTTGTACTCGGGGTTGGGAACCAGGGTGATCTCGGTATCGGAGATAGAGTCATACATCCAGGGGCCGGAGCCGATCGGCTGCTTGGCGCGATCCTCCTCGGACTGGGTAGCCGGGGTAACGCGGATGATGGCCAGACGATCCTTGAGCAGGGAGAAGTTGGGGACCTTGGTCTTGACCGTTACGGTGCTGGCGTCCTTGGCCTCGATGGACTCGAAGGGCTGGAAGAACGGAGCATAGGTAGCGGAAGCAGCGCAAGCGGTGTAGGAAGCGACGACGTCGTCAGCAGTGACCTCGGTGCCATCGGAGAACTTGGCGCCCTTGCGGATGGTGACCTCGAAGGTGGTGTCGTCCACGGACTTGGGATCGTCGGTGGCGAGCTCGTTGAAGGTGCTGTAGTCGTGGTAATCGATGCCGTAGAGGCCCTCGACGACGTGCCAGTTAGCACCCAGGCCCACAGCGGAGCCGGTGCTGGCGGGATCGAAGCTGGACGGAGCGTAAGCGGAACCAGCGGTGATCACGCCGCCACCACGGTTGGCGGAATCGGTGGAACCGGAAGCGGAACCCTCGTCGTTAGAGCTGCCACCGCAGCCGGTGAGACCAAGCCCTGCGACAGCAGCGACGCTGCCGGTGAGGCCGAGGAACGAACGCCTGGACATACCCTTGTTGATGATGGCCATGTCTTCTCCTATCAATAGAGAATCTTACCCGGGAGCACCTAGACTTGCCCCCGCGCAACTTGCGGACGATATATACCTTACCTACCGACGAACCCAACTGAGGTGCCGCGCTCGGTGACCGATACATACATACGCTTGAACGGTATTTACTACCGTTCACCGAATTCATTGACAAACGATTCGCCAGACAGTATGTATCGACGAGGTGAGATATCAGTCTTCGTCAACCCGCAGGATAGCAGGGTTGTTCACCATGGCTAGTCAAACGTTTTAGCGTTAATAAAACCCGAAATCGACAGGTAATCGCCGCGAAATAAATGATTGAAAATCGGCCAATCATGTATATCAGTTGTTTAGAAGCGCGTTTAGTTTTCGGAACGGTTGGCCGATGCCTGGGCGCGCTCGGCATTCCATGCAACAAGTGCCTCGTGGACCGCTTTGGCGACATCGGCCGGAACGCCTCGAACTTCTGCAATCTCCTGCTCGCTTGCCGCGCGCAAACGCTTCATCGAGCCAAAATGGCGCATAATGGCACGTTTTCTGGTGGGTCCCACGCCCGGAACGTCGTCAAGCACCGAAACCGTCATAGCCTTATCGCGCAACTCGCGATGGAACGTAATCGCAAATCGGTGGGATTCATCGCGAACCTGCTTGATCAGATAAAGCGAAGCAGAGCCGGTCGGTAGCACGACGGGAGTCTCGTCCCACGGCACGAAAACCTCCTCATCGGCCTTTGCCAAGCCACAGACTGGTATATCGAGGCCGAGCGCCTCAAGTTGCTTAATTGCAGCGGTCAATTGCGGCTTGCCGCCATCGACAACGAGCAAATCGGGGCGCGAGCCAAAGCGCTCGTCCGCCATGCGCTCGGGAGCATAGCGACGCCCCAGAACCTCGGACATCGATACGAAGTCGTTCGCCTCGTCCAATTCGGCCTGAATTTTAAAGCGACGATACTGGCCCTTGTCGGCACGACCGTTGGTAAATACCACCATCGAAGCGACGGTAAAGGTGCCGTGCAACGTCGAGATATCGAAGCACTCGATGCGCAACGGCGGTGCAGGCAGCGCAAGCGCGCTTTCGAGCTCCAGGAGCGCCTGATTGGTGCGATCGTCAGCATATCCCGTGCGCATCATGTAGCGCATGAGGGCATGGCGTGCATTTTTGGAAGCCATATCGAGCAGGCGGTGCTTTTCGCCGCGCTGCGGCCTATGGAGATGGCAAGAGCGTTCGCGCTTGCCCGCAAGCCACTCCCCCAACGCTTCGGCATCCTCAAGCTCGACAGAGAGATTAATCTCGGCTGGAATATCAGCCGTCTCGTCGTAATAGCGCTTAAGAAAGCCCGATTGAAGCTCTTCCTCGTCGACATCCAGGCCTTTATCGAGGATGAACTCACAAGTTCGAACCGTTCGGCCCTCGCGAACGACAAAGACGCAGGCGGCAGAGATAGTCTCTTCGCGATAGAAGCCGATGACGTCGATATCGACGCTCGATGGAAAAACAACCTGTTGGCGATCGTCCAAGCCCCTAATGACTTCCAGACGACGCTTGACGCGCGCCGCACGCTCAAAATCGAGCGTTTCGGCTGCCTCCGTCATCTCGGACGTAAGCTCGTCGACGACATCCTTGCGATGGCCCGACAAGAAACGTTCGACACGCTTGACGTTCTTGGCATAGTCGGCAGGGGAAATCGCGCCGACGCATGCGCCCGGCCCGCGCCCGACATGGTAATCAAAGCAGGGACGCCCGTTTTGCGCGCAAATCATATTGACGATGTCTTCTTCGCCCTTATGAGATTCGACGATGCGGCGGCAGCGGCGCCATTCCGCACAGGATGCCGAGCAAATAGGAATAACCTTGCGTAGCGTATCGATGGTCTCACGCGCCGCACGGCTATCGGTATAGGGGCCAAAATAGCGCGTTCCCGGTTTATGACGCTCTCGCGTGTATTTGATAGCCGGAAACAAGTCGCTCTTGGTAATGGCGATAAAGGGATAGCTTTTATCGTCTTTGAGGTCGACGTTAAAGTACGGATGGTACTGGCCAATCAGATTGCGCTCGAGCACCAATGCCTCGTGCTCGGTCTCCACCACGATATAGTCGAAGCTCGCCACCAGCTGCATCATGAGCGGGATCTTTTGACGCTCGTCCTGCAGCGTCACGTATTGACGCATACGGGCACGCAAGTTTTTTGCCTTGCCCACATAGATGACATCGCCCTTGGCATCTTTCCAAAGGTAGCAGCCGGGTTGCGTGGGAACGCGGGAAACCTGCTCGGCAAGTGTTGGAATGTTGTCGTGACCTGCCACGCGCACCTACTTGCGACGAAGCAGCGCCGAGACCTCGGGCATCTTAAAGACGAAGGCAAGGCCAAAAGTTACAGCGAGCGAGACGACGCCTGCAACACAAACGTAGCCCAGGGTAATGAGGATCGAGCTGCCAAGCGCTCCGATAAAGTGCTCAAGTGCCCACATGACGCCGGCGCCCGCGGCAGCGCCCAAGCCACCAAACAGTAGGCCGAAGAAACCGCCGTGCAGGATAGACTTAACCTGCAGGCCATGCAGACGACGGCGCAGCCACCACAGTGAGCATCCGACCAAGACCACGTAGTCAACGACGTACGAAAGCGCAATTGCCGGCATACCGTAGCCCAGCACCACGCCAAACAGCAGCACCGAACCGGCCTGACCGATAGCGGAGTACAGGCAATAGCGGCTATAAGGTTTCATATCGAGCAGGGCCGAGAAGCTCTTCTGCATCAGCACGACCACGCCGTAGAGCGGCAGGGAAAGTGCCAGATAGATAAGGAACTCCGACACCAGTGCCACACCGGATTCATCGAACTTGCCGGCGCAGTAGATCATGTTGAGCGGATGGGCGAAGACGATCAGATACATCGCAAACGGAATCAGGAAGAAGAGCATCTGGGCGACACCGCGCGAAATGCCCGTGCGGACGCTGTCGTAATCCTTCTCCTGCGCATCGTGAGAGAGTTCGGTATAGAGTGCCGTCGAAAGCGAGGCGGCGATCAGCGCATAGGGCAATGTGTACCACAGGCGCGCATATGCGATGACGGAAGGGCCGGTCTCGGGCTGCACCACCAGCGCGGCGGCATTGGTAATGGAGGTCGAGACAAACATGCACACCGTGGCGAGCAGCGTCGGGATACCAAGCGCGATCGTCTGTCGCAGCGCGGGATCCTTAAAGTCGATATGGATATGAGGATGCACGCCATGCTTGCCAAGCGCGGGAATCTGGCAGGCCATCTGGACAAAGACGCCGAGGGTCGTACCAGCTGCGATCAAGATAATACCGGCCTGCTCGCCAAATTGTGCAGACACGGGAGCAAAGCCCATAAAGCTGGCGATGACGATAACATTGTTGAGAACCGGGGCAAACGTCGACCAGAAGTAGTCGCGGTGCGCGTTGAGAACGCCCGAGAACACCGAGCCCAAGCCATAAAACAGAATTTGAATAGCAAAGAAGCGGAACATGAACGCAGCGGTATCCATGCTGCCGCCATCGCCCGAAAGGAACGACTGCGTCCAAATAAAGCCGGGAGCAAACACGGTGCCCAGCAGCGAGATACCGCCCAGCAGCAGAAGCAGAATACCGAGCAGGTTACCGACATACTCGTTCGATGCCTCGCGGCCCTGCTCGCGCCTCACACCCATATACACCGGCAAAAACGCCGTAACGAGCATGCCGCCCATCACGAGTTCGTAAAGCATGTTGGGCAGGTTGTTGGCAACCTGATAGGAGGAAGAGAGCAGCGACATGCCGATGGCGGCCGCCATGGCCCACGTGCGGATAAACCCGGTGACGCGCGACACGATGGTCAGCACGGTCATGAGGCCAGCAGAACGACCAACCGTGGAGTAGTCCGACGAACCCATATCGTCTACGTCGTCCTGAGAGTCCTCATGAGCCTCATCTTGTGGCAGCAAATCGTCCACGACGGCAAAGGAGCCGGTCATCGCAAAGGGATCGTCAACCAAAACGGCGTCATCAGCAGGTGCGACGTCATCGCTGTTCGGCATGTTGTATCCGGATACGGCATCATCATCGAATATGGCATGGTCGCCAAACACCGTGTCAACTTCTTTGGCGGCGACGGTTCGGGCAGAAAACGACAGAGGGTCCCAGTCATCATCACCGTCGATGGCCACGCCCTCGACGGGATCGGTCGAACCAAGCGGCGACCATTCGTCATCCGAAAGAAGCGGCTCGTCATCATCATGAGCCGCGGGCTTGGAGGAACGAGCGGCAGGAGTGCTCTGCGGCGCGCTCTTTCCCTGGGCTGCCATCAAAAACACCGCCGTCTCATCGGGACGCGGCACACGAGGAGCCTCGGCGGCGACCGGCGTCACGCTGGCGCTCGATTGAGCGGCGGCCAAAAAGACCGCCGTCTCATCGGGACGAGCCGAAGAAAGAACCGTACGGGGAAGCGCCGTGCCGGCACCGGCGGCACGCAAGTACACGGCCGTCTCGCCCGGGTCAGCGGCAGCGGACCAGGCGTTTCGAATCTCGTTATCGAACGAAGCGGCCTCGGGCGCGAGCGCCTGAGGAGCCGACCCTTTTGCAAAGTGAGCTCCGCGCTTTGATTCTTCCTGCGGCATCGCTCAGTCCTCTCTCGTGATCGAGGCAACCGTCGCCCCGCAAAATGCAACTAAGTCATCGGGAGCAAGCTCAAGCTGATAGCCGCGCTTGCCACCCGAGATAAAAATGGTATCCCAAAGGACGCATGTCTCATCGATCAGCGTCCGAAAGCGTTTTTTCATACCGACCGGGCTGCAACCGCCGCGGACATAACCCGTCGCGGCAAGCAGATCTTTGACATGCATCATGGTCAGCGACTTTTCGCCTGCGGCACGCGCGGCGGCCTTGAGGTCGAGCTCGTCGGCAACAGGAATGCAGCACACGACATGGTCGTTGGACGGCGTCGTGCAGACCAGGGTCTTAAATCCCTGACCGGGCTCCTCGCCAAGCTGCTCGGAAATCGCGACGCCCAGGCCCGACGATTCATCGCCATCGTCTTCGTACGTATGGAGAACATAGGAGATGCCGGCGCTTTCCAGCTCGCGCATCGCATTGGTTTTTGGCGTCTTAACAGCCTTTGCCATGGCACATCCTTTCCCTCGCAGAGCGACGCAAGGATTAAGTATAGGGCCAATTCCGTCGCATATGCCATCTCGACACACAGAAGCGCCACCGAATCAGAAGGAATCGGTGGCGCGTCGGTACTACAACGTCTCTTTACTGCGCGTCGAGCTGCGCCTGACGCTCACGGTCACGCTTGAGCAGCGGCGCCAAGAACTTGCCCGTGTAGCTCTGCGAACATGCCGCGACTTGCTCCGGCGTGCCCGAGACCACGACGGTTCCGCCGCCATTGCCGCCCTCGGGGCCCATATCAATCAGGCGGTCGGCGACCTTGATGACATCGAGATTGTGCTCGATCACCAGAACCGTGTTGCCCGCATCGACCAGGCGCTGCAACACGTCGAGCAGCTGGCGAACATCCTCAAAATGGAGGCCGGTTGTGGGCTCGTCCAAAATGTAGAACGTCTTGCCTGTCTGGCGACGATGAAGCTCCTTGGCGAGCTTCACGCGCTGCGCCTCGCCACCCGAAAGCGTCGTAGCGGGTTGGCCCAAGCTCACGTAGCCCAGACCCACGTCATATAGGGTCTGCAGTTTGCGCTTAATCTGCGGGATATTCCCAAAGAAAGCCAGTGCCTCGGTGACACTCATGTCGAGCACATCCGAGATTGTCTTGCCGCGGTAGGTAACCTCGAGCGTCTCGCGATTATAACGCTTGCCGCCACATACCTCACAGGGGACATAGATATCGGGAAGGAAGTGCATCTCGATCTTAATCTGTCCATCGCCCTTGCACGCCTCGCAGCGACCGCCGCTTACGTTAAAGGAGAAACGTCCCGGCGAGTAGCCGCGCGCCTTCGACTCCGGCGTGCTTGCAAATAGCGCACGCAGATCATCCCACAGGCCAATATAGGTCGCAGGGTTCGAGCGCGGCGTGCGACCGATCGGTGACTGGTCGATATCGATTACCTTATCGATGCACTCGATGCCCTCAATCTTCTTGTACGGCCCCACGGGACGCGTCGAGCGATGAATGGCATTCGTAAGGGCAGGCGCGATGGTGTCGGTAACCAGGGAGCTCTTGCCCGATCCCGATACGCCGGTAACGACCGTAAGCGTACCGAACTCAATCTTGGCGGTAACGTTTTTAAGGTTGTTGGCACGGGCGCCCGTGATCTTAAGGCAGCCGCGACCGGGCTTGCGGCGCTTATCGGGAACCCGAATCATTCGCTTGCCGGTCAGGTAGGCACCCGTCATCGAATCGGGGCACGCCATGATATCGGCAGGCGTTCCCGCGGCAACCACGTGTCCGCCGTTCACGCCCGCGCCGGGGCCCATGTCGATCACATAGTCGGCAGCACGAATCGTATCCTCATCATGCTCGACGACGATGACGGTATTACCGATATCGCGCAGGCGCTCAAGTGTCTTGATCAGCCGCTCGTTATCGCGCTGATGGAGGCCAATCGATGGCTCGTCCAAAATGTACAGGACACCCATGAGGCCGGCGCCGATCTGCGTTGCCAGGCGAATGCGCTGGGCCTCGCCTCCGGAAAGCGTCGCCGAGGCACGGTCGAGGGTCAGATAGTCGAGTCCGACATCGACCAGAAAGCGCAGGCGCTCCAGGATTTCCTTAACGATGCGCCCGCCGATAAATTGTTGGCGCTCGGTAAGCTCCAGGCCCTCAAAAAACTCGAGCGACTCGCGGCACGACAGGCAGCAGACCTCGTAAATGGACTTACCGCCTACGGTAACGGCGAGCATCTCGGGACGCAGACGAGCACCATGGCAACTCGAGCACGGCTCCTCGCGAATGTACTTCTCCAAGCGCGCCCTGGTGTTCTCATTCGTCGTCTCGTTATAGCGCTCGTACAGGATATTGCGCACGCCCGAGAACTTGGTGTCCCACTGGCTGCGACGCCCATCGAGCTTTTGATAGTCGACCGAAATCTTCTGGTCGCCCATGCCGTCTAAAAACGCGCGACGCACCCGCGGGGGCAGATCCTCCCACGGCGTATCGACGCTCACCTTAAAGTGTTTGCAGACCGCAGCGAAAATCTGCGGATAGTAGTTCGAATTGCCAAACAGGCTACCAAAGACTCCGTCGGCAATGGACTTCGAGGGGTCCTCGATCAGCGCCTCGGCATCAACGGTTTTCTTAAAGCCCAGGCCGTCGCACTCAGGACATGCGCCATAGGGCGCGTTGAACGAGAAATCACGCGGCTGAAGATCGTCAATGGAGTGTCCATGCTCCGGGCACGCCAAGGCCAACGAATACTCCAGCAGCTCGCCCTCGGTCCCCTCGGGAGCATCACGATCGGGCAGCATGTACACGTTTACATTGCCGTGAGCCAGCGCGGTCGCCTGCTCAACAGACTCGGCGATACGGCCCAGAGAATTCTCACGGATCACGATGCGATCGACCACGACCTCGATATCGTGCTTGAATTTCTTATCCAGATCGATCGGATCGTCGAGCGAGCGCACTTCGCCGTCAACGCGCACGCGGCTAAAGCCCTCGGCGCGAAGGTCCTCAAACAGTTTGGTGTACTCGCCTTTTCGCCCGCGCACCACCGGTGCCAGCACAAACGCGCGGCGGCCCTCCCCCGCCGCCAAGACCTTGTCGGCAACCTGGTCGGTCGTCTGGCGCTCAATGACGCGGCCGCATTCGGGACAGTGCGGGGTGCCCACACGGGCGAACAGCAGGCGCAGATAGTCATAAATCTCGGTTACGGTGCCAACCGTCGAGCGAGGGTTTTTAGACGTCGTCTTTTGGTCGATCGACACCGCCGGCGAAAGGCCGTCGATTGAATCCAAGTCGGGTTTGTCCATCTGGCCCAAGAACTGGCGCGCATAGCTCGAAAGACTCTCGACGTATCGACGCTGGCCCTCGGCATAGATAGTGTCAAATGCCAGCGAACTCTTGCCCGAGCCAGAAAGACCGGTAATGACCACGAGTTGGTCACGCGGAATGGAAACATCGATATCACGGAGGTTGTGCTCACGAGCGCCGCGAATAACGATAGAAGAATCAGACATGGAAGCTCCTTGCCTCCTATTGCATCGAATCATACTGTCGATGAGTTTAGCGCACTCGACGCGCACAGATGTTCGTAATACAAGATTCGCAGACCTTTAGCTTTGCGTATCAGGCGCTTTGTTTCTCGAAATGCCGTGGAAAGGTTACAGTAATCTAATACTGAACTTAATTTGCCGTAACAGAGGAACGTCCATGACCGAAGATATCCCCCTTGAAATCACTTCGAGCGACATGGCAAATCTGACCATATTCATCGCCGTCCTTATCGTGGCCATCGTCGTGGTGCGCGTATATTTTTCAATCAAACACAATGAAAAGCCGCCCATTGCCCGCGTCTTTTGGTGCGCGACGCTCCTCATCCCGCTCGGCATGGTAGCTGCATGGATTACGAATCAATTGCTCGTAAATGAGGACAATTCCCTATGGGTCCTTTCTTATTCGGCGCTCGGTGCTACCGCCGTCATACTTCTTGTCGAGCCCTTGGTTTCGGGACTTATCGACCAAACCGATCTTGCGACGGGAACGGTTGCCTGTATTTGCCGTGACATCCTTGTCATCGCCGCTGTTTCAGCGCTCTCGTTCGTTTCACTCGAAATTGCCTGTAACGAAACGTTCTATCGCATTCCCGCCAACTCATTCGGGTTTTCCGTCGGGCTGCTCGCGACGGTTCTGCTCTCCCTTTATTTGCTGGGACAGCGTCATGGAGGCGTCATGGCCCTCGTGCCCGTCGCCTGTTGCATCCTTGGCATTGCCGAGCACTTCGTCATAACGTTTAAAGGCGAGGCCATCCTGCCAAGCGATATCTTGGCCCTTGGCACCGCAATGGAAGTGAGCGAGGGATACGAGTTTACCTTTACCGCCGGAATCGTAACCTCTCTAGCCCTGCTGGAGATTTCCCTAGGGCTTCTTTCGCTTATCCGACCGAGAAAGCTCCGTACGCCCACCCATGTCTTCCCCGCAATCGCCGCTAACCTCTGCGCTTTTCTGCTAGTGACCGTTGTGGGGCTCTCGGGCTTTTCCAGCATCGACTTGGAGCAGGCGCTGAATTTTGGATTTGACCGTTGGCAGCCCATCACCACGTATGCGTCTCAGGGTTTTATCACTTCGTTCACCGAAATGGTCAACGAGTTGCCCATTGAGAAGCCCGAAGACTATACGCCCGATGAGGCGCAGAGCATCGAGCAGGAGCTCGCCGCCACCTACGACAGCACGTATGGCTCGAGCGAGCAGCGCGCGGCGGCCGTTGCCCAGTTCAATGAAATCAAGCCGACGATTGTTGCCGTCATGAATGAGAGTTTTAGCGACCTTTCGTGCTTTGAGCAGCTCCAGGCGGCCGGGTACACCGGCCCCGCATTCTACAACTCGCTTCCCGACACACTTGTTCGCGGCACCATGCTCGCTTCGGTCGCCGGTGGCGGAACGGCGAACTCCGAATTCGAATTTTTGACCGGAGCGACAACGGCCTTTGTCGGATTAGGCAAAATCCCCTATCAGCTATATCAGATGAATGGCGTCAACAGCCTGGCAAAGGACCTTAAGGAGCTTGGGTATACCGCTACCGCTATGCACCCGCAAAACCCCGTCAACTACCATCGAGATAAAATCTATCAGCAGCTGGGCTTTGGAGACTTTCTTTCAATCGGCGATTTCGAAGGTGCGCCCTGTTACCATGCCGGCGTATGCGACTACGCCACCTACGACAAGATACTCGACCTGCTTAGAACCGACGAAGCCCCGCAGTTCATCTTTGACGTCACGATGCAAAATCACGGCGGCTACGACTATGGCACCGTTCCCGCCGAGGAGCTGACAAACTATTGGGTCGAGGGAGCCAGCGAGGGTACCAATAGCGCGCTCAACACCTATCTTACCTGCATCAACGCATCCGACTGGGACCTCGAGTACTTTATCAACGAGCTCCGCAATATCGGCAGACCGGTTGTCCTTGTCTTTTTTGGCGACCATCAGCCGAGCGCCGCAACGACTCTCAACGACGAGCTGTACCCTCAGGAAGATACGGCAAGCCACGCTTTCCGTATCTATCAGTCGACATATTTTGTCTGGGCTAACTATGAAATCGCCGGCAATACCGAGCTCAACGTCTACGACACCGTCGGGGCAAACGAGGTTGCAGCCATTACCCTTAATAAGATCGGCGCCCCGCTCACCGACTATCAAAAGGCTCTGCTTGCAACAAGGTCAGATGTGCCCACCATCAATGTCGCCGGCTACCTTGGTGCCGACGGGCTGCGCTACGACTTGGAATCTGAAGACAGCCCATACGCCTCGACGATCGACAAGCTGCAGCGCATGCAATACCTCGAGTTCGCCAGCAAAGTTCAGTAAGCCCGCCCATTCGCTTGGACCCATCGTATTGCAAGCACGCTCGGCCCAAATGCATCGTAAATGACTCCCGCTCGCAAACGAGGGTACAATGACGCTCGTGTCACATCACGGGGCCCCGGCCCCAACATATACAAAGGAGTCATACATGGGTTGCGAGCACGCACAGGCCGCCGGCGGACAAACGTCGCCGTCGCAATTTGAGGAGAATACGCTGTCCGAGGTCAAACGCGTCATCGCCGTGCTTTCCGGCAAGGGCGGTGTCGGCAAGTCGTTTGTCACCGGTGCCATCGCCACCGAGCTTGCCCGTCACGGCCACAAGGTCGGCGTCCTCGATGCCGACATCACCGGTCCCTCTATCCCCAAGATGTTCGGTATGAGCGGACGCCACGTCCATGCCCTTGGCAACCTCATGCTGCCTGAAATCTCCGAGCGCGGCGTCAAGGTCATGAGCTCCAACCTTCTGCTCCAAAACGAGACCGACCCCGTCCTTTGGCGCGGTCCGGTCATCGCAGGCGCCATTAGGCAGTTCTGGAGCGAGACCTCATGGGGCCCCATCGACTACCTGCTGGTCGACATGCCTCCGGGAACAGGCGACGTCGCTCTCACCGTCTTCCAGTCACTGCCCGTCGACGGCATCGTCATCGTCACGAGCCCGCAGGATCTGGTCTCGATGATCGTCGCCAAGGCGGTCAACATGGCCGAGAAGATGAACGTCCCCATTCTGGGCATTGTCGAGAACATGAGCTATATTGAGTGCCCCGACTGCGGCAAGAAGATCGAGGTCTTTGGCAAGAGCAAGCTCCCCGAGGTCGCAGAGCGCTATAACCTCGACATCTTGGGCCAGCTTCCCATTAATCCGGCACTCGCCGAGGCCTGCGATAAGGGCGAGGTCGAGACCGCACTGCCCGATGGCATGTTGCCCAAGGCAGTCTCTGCCGTCGAGGCCATTACCCCGCACGAGACCGACGAGGCCTAAGTGAACGCGAGCGCCTTCTATGACGTCCTGGTAATCGGCGGCGGGGCTTCAGGGCCCGCCGCCCGCCCTACACAGCCGGCC
>CABPWH010000018.1 GCA_902461085.1 uncultured Collinsella sp.
AAGTACATATGGGGTGGGGCGTGGGGGGCGGGGCGCCGGGAGCCGCTGCAAGGTATACTCCGACGACCCCGTGGCTGTTGCCCGCTCCTTTGCCGAGCAGGGCGCGAGCTGGGTGCACGTCGTCGACCTGTCCGCTGCCTTTGGCGAGGACGAGGACGCGTGCGCTGCCAACTCGGCGGCGATCGAGGCCATCTGCGGCGTCGACGGTCTGTCCGTGGACGTGGGCGGCGGCGTTCGCTCGCTTGCACGCATCGACGAGCTGGCCGGCTACGGCGCGCGTCGCATCGCACTAGGCACCGTGCTGGTGACCGAGCCGGGATTTGCCGAGGTGGCGGCTCGCGGCTTTGGCGAGCTGCTCGTGGCCGACATCGCCGCTCGCGACGGCCAGGTCAGGGTGAACGGCTGGCGTGACGGCGCGGGCGTGGCGCTCGACGACGCCGTGGCGCAGCTCACCGAGCTGGGCTTTAAACACCTGGTCTATACCGACATCGCGCGCGATGGCATGCAGACGGGCATCGATGTGGCGGCGTATCGTCATGTGGCCGAGGTCGCGGGCTTTCCCGTCGTGGCGTCGGGCGGTATCTCGACGCTCGACGATATCCGCGCACTGGCCGCGGTGGGTGAGGGCACGATTGAAGGTGCCATTACCGGTCGCGCGCTCTACGAGGGCAACTTTACGCTGGCCCAGGCGCTGGCCGCCGCCCGAGGGGAGGAGTAGCCCATGCTTACCAAACGCGTGATTCCCTGTCTGGACGTCAAGGACGGCCGCGTGGTCAAGGGCGTCAACTTTGTGAGCCTGCGCGATGCGGGCGACCCGGTGGAGCTGGCGCGTGCCTACGACCGCGAGGGTGCGGACGAGGTCGTATTTTTGGACATTACCGCGACGAGCGACAACCGCGCGACGACCATCGAGATGGCGGCACACGCGGCCGAGGAGCTCGCTATTCCCTATACCGTGGGCGGCGGTTTCCGCGACTTGGCGGGCATGCGGACCATGGTTGCCGCCGGCGCCGACAAGGTGTCGCTTAACTCTGCCGCCGTGCGCGATCCGTCGTTGATTAGCCAAGCCGCCGCGGCGTTTGGCAGCCAGGCCGTGGTCGTGGCGATTGATGCCAAGCGTGTGGGCCTGCCCGGCGCATCCGGTGCCGATAGGTGGGAGGTCTTCACGGCGGGCGGTCGCAACGCCACGGGTATCGATGCGGTGGCGTGGGCCGAGGAAGCGGCTCGTCGCGGCGCCGGTGAGATCCTGCTCACCAGCATGGATCGCGACGGCACCAAGGCCGGCTTCGACCTGGCACTCACCCGTGCCGTGGCGCGTGCGGTGCCGATTCCCGTCATCGCGAGCGGCGGCGTGGGCACGCTCGAGCATTTTGCTGAGGGCGTGATTGAGGGCGAGGCCGACGCCGTGCTGGCGGCGAGCGTCTTTCACTTTGGAACCTTCAGCATCCGTCAAGTGAAGGAGTATATGGCGTCGCAGGGCATCCCTGTCAGGTTGGACTTCTAGCGCTGCGGCTTGCCCAGGCACCCGACCTTCCGGCTCCAACCCTCCTCGCGTACTTAAGTACGCGTCGTCGGGCTTGTCGCTCGGAATCTCGGGCATCTGGACAACCCTCGCCGACCTGTGGGGTTTACGGAAATTACTTGGGAGAAATGATGACTGAGGTAATAGAAGCGTCTGATCTTACGTACGACGCCCGCGGGCTGATTCCTTGTGTGGTTCAGCAATATGACACCGGTGAGGTGCTTATGGTTGCTTGGATGAACGAGGAATCGGTGGGGCTGACGCTCAAGACCGGGACCACGTGGTTTTGGAGTCGCAGCCGCCAGGAGCTCTGGAACAAGGGCGCGACGAGCGGCAATATGCAGGAGGTTAAGGAACTCTGGGCCGACTGCGATAGCGATACGCTGCTGGTCAAGGTCGACTCGCCGGGTCCGGCCTGCCATACCGGCAACCGTACCTGCTTCTTTAAGAAACTCGCGTAGGGCGGGCACCCTGTTGGGCGCTCGGTAAAACGGAAAGGATTGAACTATGGGTGTGCGCACCGCAAATGTTCAGGATGGAAATATCGGCGAGACGCTGACGGGTCTGGCCGAGGTGATTCATGGCCGTCGCGACGCGTCGCCGCAGGAGAGCTATACCGCTCGCTTGCTGACCGACGTCGAGGACGAGCTGCTCAAGAAGCTTGCCGAGGAGGCGAGCGAGGTCATCATGGCCTGCAAAGATAACGATCACGACCACATCCGCTACGAGGCCGGCGACCTGATTTACCATCTGCTCGCAACGCTCGAACGCTACGGTATCACCCTCGACGAACTGGCCGGCGAACTCAACGCTCGCCGCCACTAGTCATTGGGGACGTTCTTAAACGACTAGTCGTTTGGGACAGTCTTTGTTGGTGTAACGGGGTCATGGAAGTTGCGGTGGAATAGTTCTTGTTTGACGGTCCTAGGGCTATAAACAGGAACTATTTCACCGCAACTTATGAAGGGATGGCTAGGCGAGGGGTGTGGGTTCCCATTCGCCGGTGGGGTGGGGGATATCGAAGGTTCGATAGCCGCAGTCGTAGGCGTGGGCCTGAGCCTCGCGGATGTTCCAGCAAATATCGCAGGCGCGGTGCGCGTCCGAGCCAAAGGTGATGGGTACCTCGGCGTGGGCGAAGCAACGCAACAGCCCCGTCGAGGGGTAATAGTCGTCGAGGCCCTTGCGCGGCGCGGCGGTCGAGACCTCAACGCGGCGACCCATATCGTGGGCGCATTCGGCCATCTGCTCCCAAAACGGCGCGGGGTCAAAATCGGGCGCGAAGCCTTCCTTCGAAAAGCGCATGACCAGGTCGGGGTGGGCCATTACATCAAAGTTGAGTGAGCTTTCGCAGGCACGGCACCAGTCGTCGACGTAGCGCTCCCACACGCCGCGCACGCCTAAGTTTTCCCAAACGTGCAGGTTGGTGTCGTCGTCGATCCAACCGCAAAGGGAATCGGGTGTATCGGGGCGAGCGACGTTTTCCGTTCCCTCCGTGCCCGCAGCGCCTGCCGCAATATCGCCGGGGTTGCCAATCCAATGCACACTGCCCAGACGTACGACGGCGCCCTGGGACCAGCGCTCAACCAAAGGCTCGCAGCCCTCGTACCAATCGCATTCAAAGCCATAGATAAGCTCGAGCTCCGGCGCAATCTGCGCGGCAAGCTTGCGGGCGTCCTCAAATGCCAGACGATGCGTCGTCAGGTCGCCCTCGACAACCTGTACTTCGCAGTTGGCGTCCATGCTGGCGGGCAGGGTGAGGTGGTCGGTCGAGACCATGATCCGGCAGCCAGCGGCCGCGGCAGCGCGGACGTTTTCCTCAAACGAGGCATGTCCGTCCGAAAACGAGGTGTGGGTGTGGCAATCGACCAGCGGGCAAGCAGACATGGCAGCTCCTTTGCGTCAAGCGAATCCGCTTCATTGTAATGGCGCAGCTCTCAACACGCCGGACACGCCGGGGGTCGAAATCGATTGGAAAGGCTGCGCGACGCGCGGTGCGGCCTCGCTTGCGTTCTCAAAACATGTACATCAGCCTCCAAAAGCTGCAGAAAATGACATGTTTGGAGGCTGATGTACATGTTTGGATAGGGGCGAGGGCGGCGGCGGACGAAAGTCACGCCTGTGCCACGTCCGATGTGCTAGCGTTTGGATGAACAAAACGAGCCCGTGCGGAAAGGAGTCGGACCGTATGCCATGCGATAGCACATCCCCGCTGTCCCGCGAGACCGATGCACCCGAAACCATCGTCAAGTTGGAATGCGATATCGACGACGCATCGCCCGAGGTGCTCGCCTACGCTGCCGACCGCCTGCGCGAGGCGGGTGCGCGCGAGGTGCACTGGCTGCCCCTCTACTGCAAAAAAGGCCGCCCCGGTTGGCAGCTGCAGGTGATCTGCTCGCACGAGGATATCGAACGCCTGCAGACGATTATCTTTTTGGAAACCACGACCAACGGCATTCGTCGCCAGGTCATGGAGCGCGTTTGCCTGCCACGCCGCTTTGAGCGCGTAACGACGCCATGGGGCGAGGTATCCGTCAAGGTGGCCACCCTACCCGACGGCAGTGAGCGCGCGGCGCCCGAGTACGAGGACTGCGCCCGCCTTGCCCGCGAGCACAATGTGCCGCTCCAACGCGTGATGCAGGCGGCCCAGAGCGCGGCACTGCGATTTGAGTAACGCGGCCGGCGGCACGCCACGCCCAGCTCCATCAACCCCACCCGAAAGGACCACCATGAAATACCTCATCGCTTCCGACATCCACGGCTCGGCATACTGGACCGAGCGCCTCTGCGCCGCCATTGAGTCCGAGCAGCCCGACCGCATCGTCCTGCTGGGCGACCTGCTCTATCACGGTCCGCGCAACGACCTGCCGCGCGATTACGCCCCCAAGCGCGTGATCCCGCTGCTCAACGCTCTGGCCGACCGCATCATCGCGGTACGCGGCAACTGCGATGCCGAGGTCGACCAGATGGTCCTCGACTTTCCCGTCATGGCCGACTACGCCACGCTGTTCGACGAGACCGGCCGCGAGCTGTTCCTGACGCACGGCCATGTCTTTGGCGCCGGCATGCACAACAGCGTCGACCACGCGCCCGCGCTGCCCGAGGGCTCCGCGCTCGTCTACGGCCACACGCACATCAAGGTCAACGAGGAAAGCGCCGCGCACCCGGGCCTGTGGCTCTTCAACCCCGGCAGCGTGAGCATTCCCAAGGACGGCTCGCACAGCTACGGCATCTACGAGGGCGGCGCGTTCCGCCACGTGATCCTGGAGGAGGACTAACCATGGCGCAGCATATGGCTCAGCAAAATGCCGAGGGCTCGCGCGATCTGTCCACGCTGATAGACGCGTCGGCCGAGCTGCAGCATCTGGTGCAGACCATCTGGCGTCTGCGTCAGCCCGATGGCTGCCCGTGGGACCGCGAGCAGACGCACCGTAGCATTGGCAAGAACATGATCGAGGAAGCCTACGAGGCGCTCGACTGCATCGAGACGGATGACGCGGTTCACCTGCGCGAGGAGCTGGGTGACGTGCTCATGCAGGTAGTGCTGCATGCGCAGATTGCGGCCGACGTCGGCGAGTTTACGCTGGCCGACGTGGCGCGCGATATCGACGCCAAGCTCATCCGTCGCCACCCGCACGTGTTTGGCGATGCGGATGCCGAGAGCTCCGACGAGGTGCTCAAGATTTGGGACGAGGTCAAGCTTGCCGAGAAGGCCGCCAAGGACAAGGCCGTGGCGGCGGGCGAGGCCGCGCCCGAGGGCCTGCTCGATGGTGTGCCCACGCATCTGCCGGCGCTGATGCAGGCGCAGAAGGTGTCGCGCAAGGCGGCTGCCGTGGGCTTTGAGTGGGAGACGGTCCAGGACGTGTGGGACGAGGTCGCCGAGGAGCGTGCCGAGTTTGAGGCCGAGGCCCCTGGCTCGCCCGAGCGCGAAATGGAGTTTGGCGATCTGCTCTTTGCCCTGGTCAACGTTGCACGCAAAGAGGGCATTGACGCCGAGAGTGCCCTTCGTGCCAGCACGGCAAAGTTCCGCCGCCGCTGGGCCGCGATGGAGCGGATGGCGGCCGATGCTCACGTGGATCTTGCCGAGCTTTCGACCCACGGCCTCAACGACCTGTGGGATGCCGCAAAGGCGGAGGAGTAAGACTGCGGGAACGACGGGCTGACACGCTTTATCGTTCCCGCTAAATTTTTCGAAAATCAAGTGTATCCCTCGGCTAACTTAGGGCATAATGCAAAAAGTGCGACATGGCTAACTTATGAACCTGCGCGCCTCTACAGCGTGCAAGCCGCGTCGCCAAGCATTCAACCCGTTTCCAAGTGAGAGGGAGACAACATGAGCGATATTTTGGACGTCTACGGTCGCGAGGTGCTCGACAGCCGCGGCAATCCCACCGTCGAGGTCGAGGTCGTGCTCGAGGACGGCAGCTTTGGCCGCGCAATGGTGCCTTCGGGTGCTTCGACCGGCGCCTTTGAGGCCTGCGAGCTGCGCGATGGCGACAAGGGCCGCTACCTGGGCAAGGGTGTTTTGCAGGCCGTCGAGCACGTCAACAACGAGTGCGCTAACGCCGTCGTGGGCCTCGACGCCTTCGATCAGTGCGCCGTCGATGCCGCGCTGATTGCCGCGGACGGTACCCCCAACAAGACCAAGCTCGGTGCCAACGCCATCCTGGGCGTGTCGCTGGCCGTCGCCCGCGCCGCTGCCGAGTCGGCGGGCCTGTCACTGTACCAGTACCTGGGCGGCGTCAACGCCCATCTGCTGCCCACGCCCATGATGAACATCCTCAACGGCGGCGTGCATGCCGACAATAACGTTGACTTCCAGGAGTTTATGATCATGCCGGTGGGCGCCCCGAGCTTTGCCGAGGGCCTGCGTTGGTGCGCCGAAGTCTACCACACCCTCAAGGGCGTGCTGCACGAGGCCGGCCTGGGCGGCGGCGTGGGCGACGAGGGCGGCTTTGCGCCCAACCTCAAGACCAATGCCGAGCCGTTCGAGTACATCACCAAGGCCGTGGAGAAAGCCGGCTTTAAGCCCGGCGTCGACTTCATGTACGCCATGGACCCGGCCTCGACCGAGTTCTACAACGCCGAGACCGGCATGTACGAGCTCAAGGGCGAGGGTGTTGAGTACACGAGCGCCCAGATGGTCGATTACTGGGAGAAGCTCGTCGACACCTATCCCATCATCTCCATCGAGGACGGCATGGCCGAGGAGGACTGGGACGGCTGGGTCGAGCTTACCCGTCGCATTGGCAACAAGGTGCAGCTGGTGGGCGACGACCTGTTCGTCACCAACACCGAGCGCCTCAAGAAGGGCATCGAGCTGGGTGCCGCCAACGCGATCCTGGTCAAGGTCAACCAGATCGGCACGCTCACCGAGTCGCTCGAGGCCATCGAGACTGCCAAGGAGGCCGGTTACGCTTGCATCGTGAGCCACCGCTCCGGCGAGACCGAGGACTCCACGATCGCCGACCTGGTCGTGGGCGTCAACGCCGGCCAGATCAAGTCGGGCGCCCCGTGCCGCAGCGACCGTATCGCCAAGTACAATCAGCTCATCCGCATCGAGGACGAGCTCGAGGGCAGCGCGCGCTACGCCGGCAAGGCCGCGTTCTACAACATTCGCTAAACAAGTGGCGCTCGCGGGGGGCGGGGTTGACTCGGCTCCGTTCCACTTCTGATGGCCGCCATTGGGCGCTGGGCCATATGGCTCAGCGCCTTTTTTATGTCGAGCAAAGGCTGTCGAAGGTGGCGCGCACGCTCGTGCTATAACTAGAATACTTAGCGCAAACAAACCTCAACCGCACAAGGCGCACATGGATCAGATTTACGACAACAGGTACTATTCCGCCGGTTCGCGTGAGCCGTCGCCTCGCCGTGCGCGCACGGTGCAGCTCGGTGGGTCCGCCTACGCCGGTGCCGACCGCTCCGCGCAGCGCCCGACAAGCACCTCGCGCCCCAATGCTCAAGTGAATACTTCGACAGATGGACCGGTACGCCCGACACGTTCGCCGCATCCGTCGCGTCCCTCGGCCCAGACGCACGACAAAGCGAGCAGGCCTTCGAGCCGTCTTTCGGGCTCGGACTTTATGCGCTACGCCAACGACAACGCGGTGGTTAAGGCAATCTATGACTTTACGCACGGTTCTCTACGCCCGCTGTTTATCGGTATCGTGGTGGCGCTTGCGCTCGTGAGCCTGTATTTCCCCGTGCGCGACCTATACGTGGCAAAACGCTCGAACGACATCTTGGCCAAGCAGGTCGAGATTCGCGAGCAATACAAAGATGAGATGAAAAAAGACACTGACAAGTGGCTCTCGGAAGAGGGCATTAAGGATCGGGCACGGGAACTGGGCATGGCGATGCCCGGCGAGAAGAGGATTGAAGTGCAGGGCCTGGATGACGATTCGGATGCCTCGTCGAGCCAGAAGTCGTCGAACGCCAAGAAGGCCAGCGAAGTTGCCAAGGAAATCGAAGAAGTCGGCAAGGACGCGCCGTGGTGCATCCAGGCGCTCGACATGCTGTTTGGATTTAACGGCGTCGAGGGTCAGACGGTCGCGTCCAGCGGTGAGTAGGCGAGTAGCGCCCGGAGGGGAGCCCGCAATGACAAATTGCAAACGATATAAGGTGGCCGCGATTGACCTGGGAACGGTGTCGTCGCGACTGGTGTTGGCCCAGGTCGAGGGCGGGGCGATCGTGGAATCGTCCAAGCACACCGAGATTACCGATCTGGGCGAGGGCGTGGACGCGACGGGCCGCTTTTGCGAGGCGGCGGTCGAGCGCGTGCTCGCTGCATGCCGCATGTTTGTGGACGAGGCGCGTGCCTTTGGGGCCGCGTGCATTTGCACCACATGCACGAGCGCCGCGCGCGATGCATCCAATGCCGCCCTGCTGCTGGACGGCCTGCGTAAGCTGGGGCTCGAACCGCAGGTGATTCCGGGCGAGGTCGAGGCGCGCCTGACGTTTTTTGGCGTGGCGCACGACTTTGCCGGCGAGCGCATCATTGTTGCCGATTCGGGCGGCGGATCCACGGAACTCGCGACGGGTGTGTACGCACCGGAGCGTGGGGTCTTCGCGCTGGAGGGTACGCGTTCGCTGGACATCGGTTGTCGCCGCGTGACGGAGCGGTTTTTCTCGGCACTGCCGCCTGCGGACGGCGAGCTTGCTGCCGCTGCCAACTGGGCGGGCGAGCAGTTCGCCGCCTATTTTGAGGGCCTGCCGAGCAATTTTGAGCGTGCAGAGCGCCTGGTCGCGGTGGGTGGCACCGTCACCACTCTCGTGGCGCTGGTTCACGAGCTGGAGCCGTATGATTCGAGCTTTGTGCACCTGCGCGAGCTTTCGATGGAACAGATTTCGGCTGCTATCGAGCACATGTCTGTGTTGGACGCGGACGGCATCGCCGCGCTACCGGGTGTGCAGCCCAAACGCGCGGGCGTGATCTTGGCTGGCGCCGTGGTGATTCGCGAGCTCATGCGTGCCGGCGGCTACAAGACGCTCACCGTAAGCGAGAATAGCCTACTCGCTGGCATGGCCGCCACCATCAACGAGGTTCTCGACGGCGCGACTCCCACCATCGCATGGACTCCCAGCCTCAGCGCCCTCTAAATAAGTTGCGGTGAAATACGGACTAAAATCGCCCTTTCGGGCGCCAAACAGTCCCTATTCCACCGCAACTCAACAGCCGGCACCTGGGGACGTTCCTTTTCTGCCGGCACCTGGGGACAGTCCTTGCGGGGCGTCCCTACAGCGCCTATGCCAGCTTGTCGATTTGCCCAATCTCCCAAAGCGGAATATTGACGAGCATGCCCTCGTCTCTATATGCCGCCAGGGAGCTCCTCACGCAACGCTCGAGCTTGAATTTTTCGCAGGCTATTTTCAGACTCTTCGCTTTAAGGTTCTCTGCCGCCTTGACCTCAAGCGGAAGCACGGTTCCCGCATGGTCGATGGCAAAGTCGGTTTCGGCATTGCCAGAGGTAGAGGACCAATACGCGGGAGTTTTGTCCTGGAGCAAAAGCTCCTGCGCGACGTATTGTTCGGTCAGCGAACCTTTGAACTCGGTAAAAACAGCGGATCCGTTAAGAACGATGGCCGGAGAGAGACCGGAGAGCGCTCCGAGGATGCCGGTGTCGATGCAGAACAGTTTGAAGCCCGAGAGGTCTTCGTAGCTCGAGAGCGGCGCCTTTAGAGCGGAAACACGTGGCACCTTATGAACGATTCCGTAGTCCGTGAGCCACTGGAGGCTTTCCTCGAAATCGCGTGCGCGCGCTCCGGGGCGAAGGGCGCCATAGACAAACTTCTTGTTCTCTTTGGCAAGCTGGCCGGGAAGGGATTTCCAAACCAACCTCATGCGCTCGATGATGCGGGCGGGTGCATGTTTGCCAAAATCGGATTCGTAAGCCTCGATGATTTGCTGCTGAAGCCTTCGGGCTTCGATGAAGTCGCGTGTCTCGGCGAAAGCGGAGACAACTTCGGGCATACCGCCGACAACAAGGTATTCCTTGAGCAAGTGCTCGAGCTTTTCGGTAACGTTTGCTAGAAGGTTCATGTCTGCGGCAAGGATGGCGTCGGCGAGCGGGTCGCCGTCGACGGCACGAACGAACTCGGCGAACCCCATGGGACGCATGGTGAGCTGGTCGATTTTGCCGACGGGAAATGACTCGTTTTCGCGTCGGAGCGCGAGGCCCATATAGGAACCGGCTGCTACGATGTGGTATTCGGGTGCAAGCTCGTTGAAGTACTTGAGCGAGGTGATCCCGCGCGGGGCCTCTTGGATCTCGTCGAAGATGATGAGCGTGTCTGCTGGCGTTACAGTTTGGCCACGTAGGAGTTCTATCTGGGAGATGATGCGCTTGGGGTCGAGGTCCCCATCGAACAGCGAGCGTGTGCTCGGCTCGAGCATAAAGTCAAAACGAATGACGTTTCGATACTGCTGGCTTGCGAATTCGTTAAGAAGCCAAGTCTTTCCTGTCTGGCGGGCTCCCTTAAGCAAGAGAGGTTTGCGATTCGCCCTTGATTTCCAAGCGATAAGTTCACTCATAAGCTGTCGCTGCATATTGCCTCCCAACCCTCTCGGCTAGTATAAGGCCATTTGGGCGTTTCCATCGAAAAATGTGCGAGACAACCACGTTTTTCCATCGGAAAATATGGGAGACAACCACGTTTTTCCATCGGAAAATGTGGGAACACCAACCTAAGTCGCGGTGGAATAGTTCCTAAATGGGCTGGTAAACTGCCAAAACAGGAACTATTCCACCGCAACTTAGAGCCCCGCCGGCGTGTAAAAGAAACGAGCCCGCATCCCTTGGGGACACGAGCTCGTAAACAATACATGGTAGGGGCGGTGGGACGTCCGCGCATTTGCTGCGCAAATACGCACCGGCTTCGGCCGCCTGTCGGCGCCCTCGCCGGCTCGCTACGGACGCTGCGCGTCCGCTTAACGCTCGCCCCCTCGCGGGTTCGAGTCCCACCGGCATCTTAAAGAAACGAGCCCGCATCCCTTGGGGACACGGGCTCGAAAGCTCCATATGGTAGGGGCGGTGGGACTCGAACCCACAATCCTTGCGGCGAGAGATTTTAAGTCTCCTGCGTATGCCAATTCCGCCACGCCCCCGTGAGACTAGAAGTCTAGCACAAGCCGTCCGTTACGCGTTGACGGCCATCGAGTGTTGGCCCGACTTCTCCAGGAACTCCTGGAACTTGGCTTCGTCGCCCTTGTTCTGGTACTGCAGGGCCAGCAGGTACTCCAAGCGGCAGCGCTTGACCGGGTCGTCGCCGACATCCTCGAGCATGCGCTCCAGCTCGGGAATGTCGTTGTGGCGCTTGAGGATCATCGTGTCGTACATCAGCTGACACTCGTGCGCGACTGCCTCGGCCTGACCGCCCTCAAAACCCTTGATTTCGTGCAGCAGCTCTTTGGACTTTTTACGGTCCTCCTGGCCAACGTAGTAGTTAAAGGCCTTAATGACCAGGTCGACGCGCTGCATCTTGGGCAGGTTAAGTCCCAGCAGCAGGTCGAACATTTCGTCAGCGTGCTCGTGGTCCTCGCGCAGCAGATAGGAGTTCAGGCGCAGGTAGTCGCGGTTGTAGCGCGGGTACAGCATGCTGGTGAGTTTGCCGTCGAGCAAACGATCGAACTCATCCCACTGCTTGGCGGCCATCAATTGCTGCAGGCGTTTAAACGTGGTGCGTTTTTTGACGCTAAAGAACACCGACACGGCGATGCAGATGATAACGACGGCGGTCCAGAGGGTGCGGGAATCGGGCATATTAGGGTCCTTAGTCGCTCATAAAGCGAGCGGTATGACAACACGTACTAGATGTATTATACGCAGCGCGCAAGCAAACTGGCATAAAAGCTCATCGAGGCCGAGTGCCATCGCTCGCTGCGGTACACTTACCTAAAGTAAACCATGAAGGGAGACATTACCTATGAAGAAGATCGTTTTGGCTTGCGGTGCTGGCGCTGCTACTTCCACGCTCGTTGCCCAGAAGGTCGCTACCCTGCTCGACGCCAACGGTTATGCCGACAAGTACGAGATCGTGCAGTGCGCCATCTCCGAGGCCAAGGATTACTGCGACGAGGGCGCTGACCTGCTGATCGCCACCACCGTTGCCCCCGAGGGCCTCACCTGCCCGTACGTGAGTGGCGTGCCCTTCATGACCGGCATGAACCGCGTTGCCGCCGAGAAGGCCGTTCTCGACGTCATGGCTCAGTAGGCGCTGACTGCATGAGTGAGCAGAACGCCAACCCGGTAGAGCTCTTTGGTATGCGCGTTGCCCATGTGGGCATTAACGCCACCGACCCGGCAGACGCCCTGGAGATCGCGGAGCTGTTCTCGACGATGATGGGCCTGCCCGTCATCGAGACCCCGGTTTCGTACTTCAACGATTCGCTGGTCGAGATCATGAAGCAGAACGGTCGTGGCACCAAAGGTCACATCGGCTTTGCCGTCAACGACATCGATGCAGCTGAGAAGTGGTTTGCCGAGCGTGGGCTCGAGGTCAACGAGGAGTCGCGCGCGCTTCTACCCGACGGTGGCACCAAACTCGTGTACTTTAAGCGCGAGTTCGCCGGTTTCGCCGTGCACCTGTGCCGCGAGTAGCGCACAAGCTGCCATAGCTGGCAAAAAGGGATAGGGTCGCGTGGCCCTATCCCTTTATTTATGCCGAGGGGCTTCCTATCGTGGCAGGCGAATCGTAAAGCGGCTGCCGACCCCTTCGACCGAGGTCACACCGATGACGCCGCCGTGGCTGTCGACGATCCACTTGGCGATCGCAAGCCCCAGACCCGAACCCTGTGCGCCGGCATCGCGCGCGTTGTCGGCACGGTAGAACCGCTCGAACGCGTGAGCTGCGGATTCCTGGTTCATGCCGATGCCCTCGTCCTCAACACTTATGTCGATCGTGCCCGCGCCCGCATCTGGCGTTATGCCAAATGTGACGGTCGTTCCCGCATCCGAGTACTTGGCGGCGTTTTGCACGATCACGCGCAGAGCCTGCTTCACGAGCGCCACGTCGACGGGCGCGTCGCAGCGCGGGTCGCTGGCAAGCGTAGCGTCAGAAGCCAGCCGATACGTGTGCTCGGTATCGATCATCTGTGATTCTTCGCATACCTCGCTGACCAGTGCAGCCAAGTTGGTATGCGCGCGCCGCAGGACCGTGCGCCCGGCATCGCCGCGTGCCAAAAACAGCAGCTGCTCCACAAGCTCTTGCATGTGCTCGCTTTCGGCTTTAAGGGACGCGATGGATTCCGCCAGCACGTCCGGGTCGTCCTTACCCCAGCGGTCGAGCATGTTCACGTAGCCCTGAATCACCGCGATGGGCGTGCGCAGCTCGTGGCTCGCGTCGTTGACAAAGCGCATCTGCTGCAGCTTGGCCTCTTGCATCTGGCGCAGCAGGCGGTTGAGTGCGACCTCGATGCTTGCCAGGTCGGCGTCGCCGGTGGTGACGCTCGGCGAGTCGACGCTTGCGCGCTCGATGGCCTGCTCCAGTGTTTCCATTTTGCCGCCGGCGAGTTGCATGCGGCCGAGTTCGTCCACGCGCAGGGCCAGATCGTTGAGCGGCGCCATGGTGCGGCGCACGCGGCGGGCGCCGCCGAGCATGTTGAGCACGCTGATGACCTGCCAACCCACAACGACAAGGTAGAGAGGCCATAGCGTGACGAGGTCCTGCGCGAGGGGGAAAGTCTTGGTGGTACGCGCAAGCTCGACGGTATAGGTGAGCGTTGTCAGGTCCCAGCCGCGCGCGGGCGTCAGCGTCATGCCGCGAACGGTGGCGCTGGGGATCCATCCTGCGGTAAACGCGCCGTTGGGCAGCGTCTGGTTGTATCCATAGACAAGGATCGCCGCCACAATCACTGCTAGCAGCAGGTCGAGCCAAACGTAGCTCATCAGGCGGCGCCACATATAGCTCCAGTTGATGGCGCGGGCGATGGAGGTGACGCGCTTGGCCTCGGCGTTACGCGCGGCAGACATAGCCCACCCCGCGCACGGTCTGGATGATGCGGACGCCGCCGGCGTCCTCGATCTTGGCGCGTAGATGCGCGATGTGCACGTCGACGTTGTTGGTGTCGCCCATGTATTCGTAGCCCAGCGCTTCGTGCGCGATGCGTTCGCGCGTGAGCACGGTCTCGGCATGCGCCATAAGCAGGGCGAGGACATCGAACTCGCGGGCCGTGAGCGCAATGGGCGAGCCGCCGACCGTGACTTCGCGGCGGTCGGGGTCGAGCGCAACCGGGCCCACGGCGAGCGTGGCGGGGGAGAGCGAGGCGGAAACCTGGGTCGAGTCACTGACCGGGGGTATCGCGGTGGCGCCGACACCCGTGCCGCCTGCCGCGCCCGTCCCGATGCCGCCAACGCCCGAAGCCGCCCGCACGGCCTCCGAGCGCTTCAACGCCACGCGGATCCGTGCGAACAGCTCCTCAATCGCAAACGGCTTGGTCAGGTAATCGTCGGCGCCGGCATCGAGCCCGGCCACCTTGTCCATCACGGCATCGCGCGCGGTGACCATTATCACCGGCACATCCTTGTGCTTGCGGACGCGCCGCAGGACCTCCATGCCGTTGAGCTGCGGCAACAGCACATCGAGCAGAATAAGATCGTAGTTGCGCTCCAGCGCCAGGTCCACGGCGGTGCGGCCATCGGCGGCGTGTTCCACCTGGTAGCCCTCGTGCTCCAGCTCGAGCGTCACAAAGCGGGCGATTTTCTCCTCGTCCTCTACGATCAGGATCCGTGCCATGCGTGCCCCCGTCTGCGATTACTTGTCGTCGTTCAGATTTTGCTTGATGTCGTCCGCGGCATCGGCGGCGTGATTCATAAGGTTGTTGATGCTGCCGGGCACGTCGCCGTCGCTGTCGATGCGGTAGCGCATGCCAAAGAACAGGCCAATCAGCATCAGCCAAATCGTAGCGCCCCAGGCAAACAGGGCGATGATGGGGATCAGGATGGGGATGTTGAGGATGATCGCATCGCGGCGCGTGGCGATAAACTTGGTGTCCAGACTCAGGCGGAAGAGCTTTTTGAGGTACTCCCACACGCCGTCCATCTTCTTGGAGAAGTCGGTCTTTTCGCTCGACTTCTCGTAGGCGGCCTGCGCGGCGACCATCTCGGCCGAGGGTTCATCGACCGGCTCGGACTCGGTGGCGGCATGCGCCGACGTGGTCTGCGTCTTGCCCTGCGACTCGAGCCAAATCATGGCATCCAAAACGTTGCCGTCGGCAGCGTCGAGCGCGGCCTTGGCATCGGTGTAGCTCACGTTGCACTTGGTGCGGATGGTTTCAACTTTTTCGAGGTCGTCCATGACCTGTCCTTTCGTTCGATGGGCGCGACGCCGGGCGATCTGCCCGGGCGCGAGCGTTGCGTTCGGCGGCCTGCGTGGCGCCGCCCCGCCCTTGGTCGAACTCTATAGTGCAGGTTATAGATTAAGCGATTCTTGAGCCAAGATTAATGTTGGATGAGTTTTTGGGTAGCGGTGGGAAAAGTATTAGACCTCGATAGCGGGGGATGTGGTGCCGGTGCAAAACGGCGTCAAAGGTTGGTCGAGCAGGCGGTTTCTCCATTGATGTCCGCACGGCATGGGACACTTACCCTGCCGCCCTGCTCTGCCGCGGCGGCATGTACCCAAACAACGACCCTCTAAGGAGTTCGATACCAATGAGCGATAACACCAAGCATCTCGCAAAGAAGTGCGTCAAGGACGCGGGGCCGTGCCTCGCGTTGTGCCTTGCCGGCGCAGCGGTCGCGCTGCTGGCTGTTCTGGGGCCATTCGACGTGCTCCGAAGTGCCAGTTCTCTGCACGTTTGCATGGCCCTTGCCGGCGCCATGATGACCGGCGGCGTGCTCGATCTGGTTTTTTGGGTGCTTGACCCGTTTGGATGGAAGAACGAAGGGTAAGCCCTAAGGGATGGAAGGGCTGGAACGGTTGGCTTAGTGATCGTGCAGAATGTGGGCTAGCGACTTACAGGGAAGTGGTAATCCGATGACGGTCTATGTAACAGGCGATATTCATGGCGGCGCTGACATGCAAAAGCTCCGCGATTGGGAGCTTGGGGATAGCCTGGCGAGCGACGACTATCTCATCATCGCGGGCGACTTTGGCTTTCCCTGGGACTTTTCTACCGAGGAATGTGCCGATATTGCTTGGCTGGAGTTGCGCCCCTACACCGTGCTGTTTGTCGACGGCAACCACGAGCGTTTCGATCACTGGGCGGAACGCCCCATGGAGTTGTGGCACGGTGGGCTGACGCAGCGCCTGTCGGATACCTCGCCCATACGGCGCCTGACGCGCGGCGAGGTTTTTGAGCTCGACGGCTCAACGGTCTTTACCATGGGCGGCGCCACGAGCGTGGACAAGGAATACCGCATTCCGTATTCCAGCTGGTGGCCGCAGGAGCTGCCGGACGAGCGCAACTTTGAGGAGGCGCGGGCAAAGCTCGACAGCGTGGGCTGGACGGTCGACTACGTGATCACTCACACCTGCTCTACGCGCATGCTTTCGTCCACGCTTTATCCAGCGTCCGGCTGGAATTGCCCCTCCGTTGATCGGCTTACGGCATTTTTCGATGAGCTGGAAGACCGCTTGGACTACAAGCGCTGGTACTACGGGCATTTTCATCGGGATACCAACCCGGCCGAGCGTCACACCGTGCTCTACGACTGCATCGTTCGCTTGGGCGACGAACTCCAGCCCTGGGATGTTGCGTAGAGGCGGGGTGGCTGGCTACTCGACCGTTACAGTGATGTTCTCCCGATGCGCGCGGATGACGTCCCAGCTAAAGTGCTCGACCAGCTGCTCGGCGGTACGCGGCGTGGTGTCCGGCGCGACGCCTGTTTGCCCGGCGAGCCATCCCAACAGTGCCTCGGGTGTGCCAAAGCGGGTGCGGAGCTCGCCCAGGTCCAGATCGCGATCGCGCTTGGAAAGGCGGCGGCCGTCCGGTGACATGAGCAGCGGAATGTGCGCGTAGTGCGGCGTGGGCAGTCCCAGCAGATGTTGCAGATAGATCTGGCGCGGCGTGGAACCAAGCAGGTCGCATCCGCGTACGATCTCGGTGACGCCCATGGCAGCGTCGTCGACCACCACGGCCAGCTGATAGGCAAACACGCCGTCGCTGCGGCGCACCAAAAAGTCACCGCACTCGGTGGCGAGTGCTTCGCATTGGGCTCCGTACGTGCGGTCCACGAATTCGATCACGTCGCTGGCGAGGTCGTCGACGGTGGGCACGCGCAGGCGCGTGGCCGGAGCACGCAGGGCACTGCGGCGGGTGATTTCATCAGCAGAAAGACCTCTGCAGGCGCCGCGGTAGATGGGCGTGCCGTCGCTGGCGTGCGGCGCGCTCGCGGCGTGGAGTTCGGCACGCGTGCAAAAACAGGGATAGGTGAGGCCGGCGTCTTGCAGCTGGCGCAGGGCGTCCTCGTACAGATCCAGGCGATCGTGCTGGTAGTAGGGGCCTTCGTCCCACTCGAGCCCCAGCCAGATCAGATCGTCAATCAGTTGAGCGGCAAGTTCCGGGCGCTTGCAGCGATCGTCCAGGTCCTCGATACGCAACACGATGCTGCCGCCCTGGCTGCGGGCCGAAAGCCATGCGCACAGGCAGCTGAACACGTTGCCCAAGTGCATGCGGCCCGAGGGCGACGGGGCAAAGCGGCCCACGACGGGGGTGGGCACTGCCGTTGCTGGTGCGTCCGCGGCGTGTGTTGCTATGTTGCGTGCGTTGATATCCATGCGGACGAGTATAGCGCGGGGCTTGGCAGGGAAGGCGTTGCTGCGCTCACAAGTTGGCGGCGGTGCGCATTGCGCACGGTGGGTTTGCGGCTCAAGGTCTCGATCGCTGCGTACCGACTTAGCCTCACAAACGACAGAAACCCCGGCAGCTCTTCGCAACTGCCGGGGTTTCCGCGGAAAAGGGGGACATGATCCTCGAGCGAACGGCAAAGGGGCAAACCGTTTTCGCTCAACTGCTTTATGCCCCTCGGCTGGCGGCTCAATCAGCGCGTGCCGCACCCACACAAAGCCGCTACACCTGTGACAGAGCTGTGAAGTGGTATCTATTGCTGGCGCAGGCCATGCCAAGGAGTGTCCCAGATTGCCGGCAGATAAGGAACGTCCCCAGGTGCCGGCCGCGGGCGTGACTTTCGTCCCGTTTGATACTCCGCTGGCCTAGATGTTCGTCATGTGCGCCCGTAAACGTGGGACAATGGCGTTGCTGGTATCACAGACAAAGGATGTGCCTATGAACGCCCCCGTTGCCAAAACCTGTCGGCAGCGCCGCCTGTTTGCGCGATTTGCTTCCGTCTGCGTGCTCGTCACGCTTGCGTTGCTGCTGCTGCCTGTCGCCGCGCACGCCGACGGCTACTCTATGACCCAAACTTATATCAGTGCCACGGTTGAGGCCGATGGATCGCTGACCGTTGTCGAGGGACGCCGGTTCGATTTCGACGACGACATCAACGGCGTATATTGGGATATCAATACGGGCACCAATCAGCAGGGAGGCGCGGCGGGCGTCAATGTGCTGAGTGTCGAGGAAGAAGACACCGCGTTTAACAAAGTCGATAGCGCGAACAATGGCGACTCTGGCGTCTACACGGTCGAGCAGACCGGTGACGGCGTAAAGATTAAGGTGTTCAGCCCTCACGAGAGCGGCGACAGCGCGATCTATTACGTGAGCTACACCATGACCGGTGCGGTTATGAACTGGGCCGATACCGCCGAGCTCTACTGGAAATTTGTGGGTGACGGCTGGTCGGCGGACTCCGATGATGTCGAGATGGAAGTCTACTTCGCAAACGCCGCTGCCGGGACGGCGGCCGTCAAGGGCGACAACTTCCGCGCGTGGGGCCACGGTCCGCTGACGGGCGATGTGTCGCTCGATGAGGATGAGCCCATGGTCACCTATACCATTCCCTGCGTGCATCAGGGCGAATTCGCCGAGGCGCGCATCGCCTTCCCCAGCGACTGGGTGCCATGGCTTTCCGCCTCGAGCGAGGAGCGCATGTCAACGATTCTGAGCGAAGAGAAAGAATGGGCCGACGAAGCTAACGCCCGCCGCGCTCACGCTCGCGTGATTTCCAATGCGCTTGCCGTGTTAAGTGTTGTCGCGGCGTTGGCCTTTACCGGCACAATCGTTGTGCTCAAGCTGCGCCGCCGCAAGCCCAAGCCGCTTTTCCAGGACGAATATTTCCGCGATGTGCCTTCGGCCGACCATCCCGCCGTACTTTCGGCCCTCATGAGCTGGAACGAGGTGCCCGATCAGGCATATATCGCCACGCTCATGAAGCTCACTGACGACCGTGTGATCAAGCTGGAGCAGGCGACCGTGACCAAGGCCAAGAAGGGTCTGTTGGGGCGCGAAAAAGAAGAGCAGACGTATCGCGTGACGGTGAGTGATGCGGGCTGGAAGTCGGCCAAGGGCATTGACCACATGGTGCTTAAGGTCTTCTTTGCCGGCGCTAAGCCCGACGAGAACGGTGATCGTTCGCGCACGTTTGACGAGCTGCAGCACTACGTCAAGCAGCACGCTACGCCCGTGGGCGACAAGCTCGAGGACTATCAGAACACCGTTAAGGGCAAGCTGGCCGATAGCGAGTACGTTGCCTCGGACGGCATCGTTGCGATGGTGTTTTGCCTGGTTCTCGGTATTCTGATCGCCTTTGTTCCCATGGGATCCATTTTCTTTACCGACGGCGCACAGGTGAACATTATCGCCGCGCTTATCTCGGTGCCGATTGTGCTGGTGGGTATTGGCGTGGGCCTTACGTTCCGCCGCTTTACGCCGGAAGGTGCCGAGGTGGCGGCGCGCTGCAAGGCGCTTAAGCATTGGCTCGAGGACTTCACGCGCCTAAAGGAAGCCGTCCCCGGCGATCTGGTCCTGTGGAATAAACTTCTGGTGATGGGCGTGGCGCTGGGCGTTTCGAAGGAAGTCCTGCGTCAGCTTGCCGAGGCTGTTCCTCCCGAGGTGCGCGAGGCCGGCGGTTTCTACGACAATTACCCCTGCTACTGGTGGTACTACCATCACTACGGAAACCAGTCCCCGCTCGATTCGTTTAACGACGTGTATCACGAGAGCATCCGTGAGCTGGCTTCGAGTTCCGATAGCTCGAGCGGCGGCGGAGGCGGCGGCTTCTCGGGCGGCGGCGGAGGCGGCGTCGGCGGAGGCGGCGGAGGCGGCGGCGGAACGTTCTAGCGGTCGTAAGCTATGGGATGGGTTTTTCTCGACAGCCGTCGGGGAAAGTCCATCCCCTTTTTTGCGCTACCTACGAAGACTGTCCCCAGCGACTAGTCATTTAAGAACGTCCCCAACGACTAGGTATGGCTGCTGGGCCTAGACGGTTAGGTCCAGCTCGTAGAGGAAGCTTTCGCGCGGCATGTCGTGACGGCGCTCTTCGCGGTTGGCGCGGTGCGTGGCCGTGCGCTTAAAGCCGTGCAGCTCGTAGAACTTCCACGAGCAGTTGGAGTCGGTGTACAGGTGCGCCCTCGTCGCTCCAAGCGAGGACAGGTGCGAGACGGCGGCATCGAGCAGAACCGTGCCAACGCCCAGGCCATGGACATCGCGATCCACGGCAAGCAGCGTGACCTCGTTGTCGTGCGGCAACGGGCTGCTCTCGAGCAGGCGGTTGTTGGTTCGGATGGTTGCGCGCACAAACGAGAGATACTCGGCGCACGCATCGGGCTCTAGCTCACGCATCTGCGATAGCAGCGCGCGTTCGGTATCCATCCAATGCTCGTTGATAGTGGCGCCGGAGCTCTGTCCTGCGCGTGCAAGCGCAATGCCGCGCGCCTGACCGTCGATTACGGCAACCTGCGAAAACGTCGAGGAAGAAAGGCAGTAGGCAAGATCGCACGCGGCCTCAAGGCGGTTGTACTCATCGTTATCCGAATTGTTATGCCAAAGCTGCTGCAGAATCAGCGCGATGGCGTCGAAGTCTTCGGTATCAAACGGTCGGTAGAGAACCCGCGAGACCATGGTGCCTCTTTCTTTTGCGGATGCATATCGAGCACAGTTCTACCACGCCATTGGCATCTAATTATGGTGCCCCTGTGTTCCATGAACTCACCGTGCCCGGTGCCATGCCCATCCCCTCCGCTCGCAAACTTTTTCTGCACATGCGCCCGTTGCGGGGTGCATCGATGCGCTCGATGCGCTACATTAAATCAGTATTTTCAATGCCGCTGCGCGAGCGCTGCAGATCGACGTATCACCGACTCACAGAGCACGGCGGCGTACCAGACAGGAGGACTGCATGGGATCTGATGTGAAGATCGCACGCGCGTTGATCTCGGTTACCGATAAGACGGGCGTCGTCGATTTCGCACGGACGCTGGTTGACGACTTTGGCGTCGAGATCATCTCTACGGGCGGCACGGCTCGTGCCATCGAGGACGCGGGCATTCCCGTAACCCCCATCGAGGAGTTCACGGGCTATCCCGAGATGATGGACGGCCGCGTTAAGACCCTGCACCCCAAGGTTCATGGCGCGCTGCTGGCCCGCCGCGATTCCGAGCAGCACATGCAGGAGGCGGCTCAGCACGGCATTAAGCTGATCGACCTGGTCGTCGTCAACCTGTACGAGTTCGAGAAGACCGTCGCCAACCCCGAGGTCACCTTCGCGGACGCCATCGAGCACATCGACATCGGTGGCCCCTCCATGCTGCGCTCTGCCGCCAAGAACGCCACGAGCGTTACCGTCATTTCCGACCCGGCCGACTATGATGCCGTCCTGGCCGAGATGCACGAGACCGGTGGCTGCACCACGCTTTCCACCCGTCGTCGCCTGCAGGTGAAGGTCTACCAGACCACCGCCGCCTACGACACGGCCATCTCCCGCTGGCTCGCCGCCCAGGCAAGCGACGTGGCGGACACCTCTGCCAAGCTCGAGATTTCGCTGGAGAAGGTCGACGACCTGCGCTATGGCGAGAACCCGCAGCAGAAAGCCACAGTCTATCGCTTTGCCGAGGGCTGCGAGAACACCGCGAGCTCGCAGTTCCCGCTCGTGGGCTCCAAGCAGATCCAGGGCAAGCCGCTCAGCTACAACAACTATCTGGATGCCGACGCCGCTTGGAACCTGGTCCGCGAGTTCGACGAGCCGGCCTGCGTAATCCTCAAGCACCAGAACCCCTGCGGTTCCGCCGTTGCCGAGGACATCACGGCTGCCTACGACCGCGCTTTCGCTTGCGATCCCAAGAGCGCCTTTGGCGGCATCATCGCCTGCAACCGCGAGGTTCCCTTTGATCTGGTTGAACACTTTGCCGATCAGAACAAGCAGTTCGTCGAGGTCATCATCGCCCCGAGCTACACTGCCGAGGCGCTCGAGCGCATGGCCAAGCGCCCCAACCTGCGCGTGTTGGCGACCGGCGGCGTGGACCACGGCGCCCAGGTGGAGCTGCGCTCCGTCGACGGCGGCATGCTGGTGCAGGAGGTCGACCACGTGACCGAGGACCCCGCGACCTTTACGTTCCCCACCGACCGCAAGCCCACCGATGCCGAGATGGCCGAGCTCGAGTTTGCCTGGAAGGTCTGCAAGGGCGTCAAGTCTAACGCCATCCTGGTCTCCAAGGGCAAGGCCGGCATTGGCATGGGCCCCGGTCAGCCCAACCGCGTTGACTCCGCACTGCTGGCCTGCGAGCGTGCCGAGGACTTCTGTGAGCGTGAGGGCGTGGAGAAGGGCGGCTTTGCCTGCGCAAGCGACGCATTCTTCCCGTTCCGCGACAACGTCGACGTGCTTGCCGCGCACGGCGTGACCTGCATCATCCAGCCCGGCGGCTCCAAGCGCGATGACGAGAGCATTCAGGCCTGCAACGAGCACAATATTGCTATGGTGTTTACGGGCGCTCGCCACTTCCGCCACTAAGTTCCGCTTTGGGACAAAATAATCTCCGCAAAAGACGGCTGCTCCGTTTGGAGGGCCGTCTTTTTGGTATAAGAGGACGGAATGACTAACACGAAAGGTATGACCATGCCCCAGATTGATGATGCCGAGCTGTTTGGCAATGCCGAGGATCAGCGTGCGTACGAGGACTTTTGCGCCAATCAGGAGGCGGTCGAGAAGTTCACGCTCGACAAGCCCGCGCTTGTCTGCCGTTGGCGCATGTCCAACAAAAAGGTGCCCATGCTCAACCGCCACATTCGCGCACTGTCCGAGCGCCTGGTGCAGGGCGAGCCGCTTACCCATAACATGCTCAGCTGGGCCAAGCAGCACGTTGAGTGGTCGCTTGCCGAGGGCGATTACACTGCGCACGACGGCGTGCTCATGCTGGTGATCGATGTCAACGGCAATGCCGCCATGACGGTGGGGGAGTACGAGCCGCTGGCTGACACCTCGGCCAAGGCGCTGCGTGCCCGCTCCGCCGAGGCCCGCTCCGAGGCCGACGAGACCGGCGTGGCGCCTGAGCTGCTCGCTGCCGTCAACGACGGTGAGCTGGCCTTTGTGGCGCCGGAGGACGAGTGCCTGTGCGGCACGGCGACGCTCATTGAGCAGCTGGCCCAGACCAAGGGCATCCCGGTCACGCGCGTAGATATTCCCGCGCAGCTCAAGGGTGCCCTGTTCCTGGTGAGCGACGAGCACGGTGTGGTTGCCGCCGCCGACTCCGACGCCGCCGACTCCGACGCCGCCACGGTCGCCTTCTTCGCCGAAGGCTACGAAAAGCTCCGTGCCCGCCGCTAAATGATGTTTCTGGGACGGGGATTAAAGAATCATTTTGGTCCCCGCCACCGCTGCGAGTGCGAGGCGGACAAAACGGCCCCGCTCGCGAACAGTTCTGTCACCTGGCACCGCGCGAGGCGTGTACTCGCGACGCCGTGGGCATAATGGTGTGGAAGGTGCAAGTTACGCGAAATGGGAGGACACATGGCGCTGATCTATGTCGTTGAGGACGACGAGCCCACTCGTCGTGAGCTTATCGACATCCTTGCCCGCGCCGGGTTTGAGATCGAGGCCTGCGAATCGTTTGAGCACGTCTCGCGCGATATTCTCGCCGCCGCACCCGACCTGGTGCTGCTCGACCTGACGCTTCCCGTCAAGGACGGCCAGCATATCTGCCACGAGGTTCGCCGCGAATCCGAGGTTCCCATCATCGTCCTCACGTCGCGCACGACCGAGATTGACGAGGTCATGGCCATGACGCTCGGCGCGGACGACTTTGTTCCCAAGCCCTATAGCGCCCGTGTGCTCGTGGCGCGCATCAATGCCTTGCTGCGTCGCACCGCGGCGGCGGGCGAGCGCAGCACGCTCGTCCACAAGGGACTGGAGCTCGACCTCGCACGCTCCATGGTCACCAACACGCAAACGGGCGCCAGCACCGAGCTCACCAAAAACGAGCTGCGTATCCTCTCGCTGCTTCTGAGCCGCGCGGGCAAGATCGTTTCGCGCTCGGCCATCATGCAGGACCTGTGGGACTCCGACGCCTTTGTGGACGACAATACGCTTACCGTCAACATCAACCGCCTGCGCACCACGCTCGAAAAAATCGGCATCAAGGGGTATTTGACAACGCACCGCGGCCAGGGCTATTCGGTCTAGGGGCCGGCTATGTCGTTTGGCAAGTTCTTTAAAGATGCGCTGCTTCCCGTCGCCGTGTGGACGTGCGGTGTGCTGCTGAGCTGCTTTGTGCTGACGGTCGTCGGCGCACCCGTTTCTATCGTGGTCGTGGCGGTTGGCGTGTCCTTTATCTTCGGTATGCTCGGCATCGTGGTCGAGTACGCTCGCCGTCGCCGTTTTCTGCGTCAGTTGGAGCGCGCGGCCGAGGAGCTCGAGAGTCCCGCATGGGTGCAGGAGATGGTGCAATGCCCGACCTATGCCGAGGGCGAGCTCGAGTACGAGGTCTTGCGCCGGGTGGGCAAGGCGGCATGCGATGAGGTGGCCGAAGGCCGGCGTCAGACCGATGACTATCGCGACTATATCGAGAGCTGGGTCCACGAGGCCAAGCTGCCCCTGGCGGCGGCCCATCTGATTTTGGAAAACCTGGATGGCAGCGAAGACGACCTGTCGCGTGTGGATGACCTGGGTCGCGAGCTGGCTCGCGTGGAGCGCTATATCGACCAGGCGCTGTACTACGCGCGCTCGGAAGTCGTGGAGCGCGACTACTTGATTCGCCGCTGGGATCTCAAGACCCTGGTGACGGGCGCGATTAAGGCCAACGCGCGCGAGCTCATCGCGGCGCACGTGGCCCCGGTGTGCGAGAACCTCGACTTTGAGGTCTTTACCGACGAGAAGTGGCTCGAGTTTATTCTGGGCCAGCTCATTCAGAACAGCATTAAACATGCGCGCGCGGATGGCGCAAAGATCGTGTTTTCGGGTGCGTTGCTGGACGAGGGCCTGGCAAGCGAGCGCATCGAGCTTACCGTCGCGGACAACGGCTGCGGCGTGAGCGCGGCCGACCTGCCGCGCGTGTTCGAGAAGGGCTTTACCGGCGACAACGGCCGCACCACCAAGCGCGCAACGGGCATCGGTCTCTATCTGGTGGCGCGCCTGTGCTCCAAGATAGGCATCGACGTCACCGCGGCATCCGACTCCGGCAAAGGCTTCGTCGTAACATTCGCCTTCTCAACCAACAAGTTCCAATACTTTGAGTAGGCGGGCCGTCTTGCGGCACGGACGGCTATGTTCCCGAACGTGAATATAGCCGCAAGGATTTAAATGAATCGCCCCAAACAAAACGTGCCGCCCCAAACGGGGCGGCCGGACGGCCCCCGGGCGGGCGGGGCGGCACGCCATTTTTCTATCAGACAACTCGTTGAAGTAAGGCTGCGAAGGCCGCGGGGCCGGGAGGGGTTTCCTAAGGGCACATCCCGCAGCCGCAACGCGGCGAGGACGTGCCCGTGGAAACCCCGCAGGCCCCGCGGCCGGTGGGAGCAACGCTACTTCACGACCAGAATGTCGCAGTCCGTATTGCGTAGCAGGAACGTCGAAATCGAGCCCAGGAGCGCATACTTGATCGAGGACAGGCCGCGTGCGCCGCAGAGCACCAGGTCGGGCTTAACCACGTCGAGCATCTCGTCCTTGAGCGTCTCGCGAATGCGGCCGGCGCGAATCATGACCTCGACCTCGGGAATGTCGGGATTGGCCTTGGCCTCTTCGAGCTGCTTGGCGATGGAGTTCTTAAATGCCTCCTCTAGGCCGTTGACCAGATCGACCGGATAGGAACCGGCGCTCTCGAGCGCCGTGGAATCGATAACGTGGCCGATAATCAGCTTGGCGCCGTTGTTCGCGGCGACCTTGATGGCGCGTGCGAGCACAAAATCCTGCTGCTCAGTACCGTCGAGTGAAACAAATACCTTGGTGTAGCCCTCGTTCATGGTTTCCTCCTTGGTCTATCGCACGGGCGCGGGGCTCGTGCATCGGGCGGGCGCGGGCGCGTTGGCCGCCGGACACTTTATCTTGTTGCAGTTATACCCAAGGATTTGGGTTTGACCGCTCGCAATTCTGTGAACGGGCGAGTTTTTTGGTAAGGGTAGGCGTAGACGCGCCCGAACGGTTGATAATGGGACATCGCCCGCACCGTCCGCAGAACAATATCGGCGGGTGTCTAACGAGGGGGTCCCTTTGGATATTATCGAGCTTCTAAAATCTGCCTTCATGGGCCTGGTCGAGGGCATCACCGAATGGCTGCCTGTTTCGTCGACCGGTCACATGATCTTGGTGGACGAGTTCGTCAAGATGAACGTGAGCGAGACGTTCTGGAATATGTTCCTGGTCGTGATTCAGCTCGGCGCCATTCTGGCCGTCTGTGTGCTGTTCTTCCATGAGCTCAATCCGTTCTCGCCCAGCAAGGGCAAGGAGGGCCGTCGCGACACCTGGGTGCTGTGGGGCAAGATTGTGCTCGGCTGCATTCCCGCCGCGGCGATCGGTCTGCCGCTTAACGACTGGATGGAGGAGCATTTCTACAATGCTCCCGTCGTGGCGCTGGCGCTCATTGTGTACGGCGTGCTGTTTATCGTGATCGAGAACTGGCGCGCGAGCAAGCGCGAGGAAATGGCCGTTGCCGGTTCGTTTGGTTCGCGTGCTGTGGTGTCGGGTGGACGTCCCGCCGGTGCGCACTTTGCGGCGCCCGCCGCGGCTACCGCTGAGGATGAGGACGATGACGAGAATCTGGACTTTGGCTCCATCGCCACGCTCGAGGACCTGAGCTGGAAGACTGCGCTGGGTATCGGCTGCTTCCAGGTGCTTTCGCTGGTGCCTGGAACGTCTCGCTCCGGTTCTACCATCATCGGCGGCCTGCTTTTGGGCTGCACGCGTTCGGTGGCGTCCAAGTTTACGTTCTTCCTGGCCATCCCTGTCATGTTTGGCGCGAGTGCGCTCAAGCTGGTCAAGTATTTCATCAAGGGCGGTACGTTCGGCGCCAACGAGGTCGCTATCCTGGGCGTGGGTTGCGTTGTGGCCTTTGTGGTGTCGCTCATCGCCATCAAGTGGCTCATGGGCTTCGTCCGCCGTCACGACTTCAAGTGCTTCGGTGTTTACCGCATCATCCTGGGCATCGTAGTGCTCGCATACTTCTTCGTTCTGGAGCCGATGCTCGGCCTCTAACTTAGTCGACGCTGCGCGGCGGCCAGGGCGACAACTTGTCATTCAAAGGGGGTGGCATGACCAAAAGGTCTATGCCGCCCCCTTTTCATGCCAATTTGTTCGCCCTGACCGTCGCTCGCTGCTGCTGCCATGACATCGGCGGTTTCGTGATTGTCAATAGATTGGTGCAGACTAACCTGACCCCATTGCACCAAATCCGCTGGGCGGGCCTGACGGTGGCGCACGGAGTCGTGGTGTGATTTGCGTCGGTGTCCGCGCGGCTCGGTATACTGGTACGGCTCAAACTATGGCGCCGCCCGCAGGCGCGCCGTCCGTCAGATGAGGAGTCGCCCATGACCCAGCCCTTGCCCTGGGAAAAGAACGCCGCGGTATCCGTGCCGCCCGCGCCGGAACCCGTGCCGCTCGATGCATATGCCGTCCCTGCTGCGCCGGAGCCCGAGCTCGTCCCGCTCGACATCTACGACGCTCCCGCGCCGGCACCCAAGCCCGCCAAGCCGCTCGTCGACATCGACAGCCTTAATTCCGCTCAGCGCGAGGCAGTTCTGACCACCGAGGGCCCGTTGCTGGTGCTTGCCGGCGCCGGCTCGGGCAAGACCCGCGTCTTGACCTTTCGCATCGCACATATGCTCGGCGACCTGGGTGTTAAGCCCTGGCAGATCCTTGCCATCACGTTTACCAACAAGGCCGCGGCCGAGATGCGCGAGCGTCTGGCGGCACTCATCCCCAGCGGTACCCGCGGCATGTGGGTGTGCACCTTCCATGCTATGTGCGTGCGCATGCTGCGCGAGGACGCTGACCTGCTGGGCTACACCGGTCAGTTCACCATCTACGATGACGACGATTCCAAGCGCATGGTGCGCGATATTATGCAGGCGCTCGGTATCGAGCAAAAGCAATTCCCCATCAATATGATCCGCAGCAAGATCAGTTCGGCCAAAAACGCCATGATCAGCCCCGAGGACATGCTCAAATCCGCCGACAGCCCCAACGACAAAAAGGCCGCGCAGGTCTACTTGGAGCTGGAACGCCGCCTGCGCGCCGCCAACGCGATGGACTTCGACGACCTGCTCGTGCGCACGCTCGAGCTGCTGCGCACCCGCCCCGAGGTGCTCGACAAGTACCAAGAGCGCTTCCGCTACATTAGCGTCGACGAGTATCAGGACACCAACCACGTCCAATACGAGATCGCCAACCTGCTGGCCGCCAAGTACCAAAACCTCATGGTCGTGGGCGACGATGACCAGTCCATTTATAGCTGGCGTGGCGCCGACATCACCAACATCCTGGACTTTGAGCAGGACTTTAAAAACTGCAAGACCGTTAAGCTGGAGCAGAACTACCGCTCCACGGGCCATATCCTGAGCGCCGCCAACGCCGTGGTGCGCCACAACTCGCAGCGCAAGGACAAGCGCCTGTTTACGGCCGAGGGCGATGGCGAGAAGATCCAGGCCTTCCAGGCAAGCGACGAGCGCGACGAGGGCCGCTGGATTGCCGGCGAGATCGAAAAACTGCATGCCAAAGGCACGAGTTACGACGATATCGCCGTGTTCTACCGCACCAACGCCCAGTCGCGTATCCTCGAAGATATGTTCCTGCGCGCAGGCGTGCCCTACAAGATCGTGGGCGGCACGCGATTCTTCGACCGTGCCGAGATCCGCGACGTCATGGCCTACCTTAAGATGATCGTGAACCCGGCAGACGAGATGAGCGTCAAGCGCGTCATCAACACGCCGCGCCGCGGCATCGGCTCCACCTCGATCCAAAAGATTGAGCAGCTGGCGCGCGACAACCGTTGCTCGTTCTTCCAGGCCTGCGAGATCGCAACAGCCGAGACGGGCATGTTTAGCGCCAAGGTGCGCAATGGCCTGTCGAGCTTTGTCTCGCTAGTGCGCGAGGGTCGCCGCATGGACGGCGAACTCAAGGACGTCGTCGAGATGATCGTCGATAAGACGGGCCTGCTGCAGGCTTTCCGCGCCGAGGGTACCATGGAGTCCGAGAGCCGCGCCGAGAACATCCAGGAATTCCTGGGCGTCGCTGCCGAATTTGAGGAGACGCACGAGGATATCGAGGGTACGCTCGAGAGCTTGGAAGAGCTGCGCGCAGCCGGTGTTGCCGATGTGCCTGCCGAGCCCGAGTCCGTCGTGGTGAGTGCGCCCGCGCACGAGCCGGGGCCGTCCGCCCCGGCATCCTCGTTTGAGGCGCTTGTTGGCGCCCGTGACGCCGCGGGCGCCAATCCGCTCGATAGCCTGGCCGCTCCAGCGTTGTCTCCGCAGGATGCCTTGGCCGCCGCCATCGCGGGCAACGCGTATACCGTGCCGACAGAGCTGCCGGCGGGTGCCGTGCACGCCGACGAGATCGAGCGCACCTACGGTCCGCTCACCTGTAAGGCGCTGCCGGCACTCATGGAGTGGCTGGCCCTGCGCTCCGACTTGGATTCCCTGGCCGGCGAGACGCATGCCATCACCATGATGACCATCCACTCCGCCAAGGGCCTGGAGTTCCCGGCGGTGTTCGTGGCCGGCATGGAGGAGGGCATCTTCCCGCACGTGCACGACTTTGGCGGCAGCGATGACCCGGGTAAGCTCGAGGAGGAGCGTCGCCTGGCCTACGTCGCCATCACGCGCGCCCGTAAGCGCCTGTTCCTGACCTATGCGGCCACGCGTCGCACCTACGGCTCGACCTCTGCCAACCCGCGCTCGCGCTTCCTCAACGAGATTCCGTTTGAGGATATCGAGTTTAGCGGTATCGGTTCTGCCGGTTTTGAGGGCACGGGCTGGGAGAAGCGCGGCGACCGTCACGGCACCTTTGGTTCGGGCATGGGTTCGGATATGTATGGCGGCAAGGTGTTCGGTTCGCATACGCGCTCGACCGGCGGTTCCGGTTCGCGCGGCGGATCGAGCTTTGACGATTTCTTTGGCGGCAGCAGCTACGGGACCGAGCGCCATCGTGGGGTCTCGCCCGACGCCGGCCGTGTTGCCTCGACCTTTGGTTCGGGTGCGCCGCGAGCCAAAAAGCCGTCATCTAAGGTGTCGCCGACGGTGGAGCGCAAGGTCGATCGTGCCAGCGCGTCGCAGGACTTTGCCGCAGGCGATACCGTGAGCCACAAGACCTTTGGCACGGGTACCGTGATCTCGGTCGCCGGAGACATGATCGAGGTCCAGTTCGAAAAGACCGGCCAGACCAAAAAGCTGATGAAAGGTTTTGCACCTATAGTGAAACTGACCTAGGCGGCTTTCCCAGGCACGGCACCTCGGCCTTCAATCGTCGGGCATGACCTCAAGGTCTATGCCCTCCTCTTTCAGGCCGATCTGCCGCACCTGGAAAACCCGTACATCCGGCTAGGCGGGCGTATGGGGCAACATCGCCTGCTCGAGCAGTCCTGCGCAAGACGGAGGCCACATTAAGTGGCCTCCTTTGCGTGCGGAACTCGCGATCGATGTTGCCTCATACGCCCGCCCGGGTCCTTGGGTAACGTTGCTGGACGAACTTCGCTTTTCTCGTTCGCTTTTTGATCTGGAGAGCCGGGTGGGCTGATAGAAAAATAGATGTGAGTAGGGGCTCTCCCATTTGATGAGCGGGGGAGCCTCTTTATTGCGTTTGGATTGTTTCTTATGACTTTAGGGATTGAGCGTTTTATACGATTCAGTATAATTTCAGATAGATGCTAAAATGTAACTGAAATGAAAAGGGTGATTGGACATGCTGCTAAATTGTCTCCCAAAAAGACTCTTCTCTTTAGAGCTCGCCATCGACCCGGAGCCAGTTGAGATGCAGATTCCTCGCATGTATCTTGAACGGTATTCGCTTCGCTTGGCACGGCTTGGCATGTCTGAGCAGGGCCGTTTTATTGTTGCGGAACCTAAAGAACCGCCCAGTGTCATTTCGGCGCGAAATCTCGTCAATGCAGTGCTTACGTTAGATGCTCGTCCGGTGGCAATTTGCTGGGATGCTATGGATTTAGGTTTTATGCGCGCGCTTTCTTCGGAGGGAATCGCATATATCCGAGATGAGCGAAATGCGTTCCTGCCGTTTATCGGAGCCGTTATTTCCGATGAAGTGCTGGGTGCTTCTCCCGCTGCTCCGCTTTCGTCCCAATCTCAACGAATCGTCCTAAATCTCATTGCGGGACGATGGGTTGACTGCTCCGCCGGCGACCTAGCGCGTCTGTGTGGCAAAAGCGCGGCAAGCGTCAGCGGCTATCTTTCGGAAATCGCCGCTATAGCTCCTGGGTTGATTATGCGGGACGGCAAAAAGCGTATATTGTGTGACGCCGGGCTGTCGACCGAGACGTTGCTAGATGGGTTTGAGGACTATCTTCGCACGCCAGTTTTAGAGCGAATCCGGCTCAAGAAGGTTATCGAGAGAACAGAGCTACGTGCCGTTGATGCGCTGCTTTCCGGTGTGTCTGCCCTTAGCTATATGTCCGACCTTGCCCATGAAGACTCTGCTCCAACCATTGCTCTCGAAAAATATCAGCTAGAGGCCTTGAAAGAGCATATGGGCGACAGATGGCTGGAGGCTCAGTGGTACGAACCGGCGGCAGTTGTGATTGAGGTCTGGTCGTATCCCGTGGACGCGCCGTCCGATATTAGTTTTGACGCGACTGGTTTGCAGTGTGTCGACCCGTTTTCCTTATACGTTGCTTGCGCAAAAGCAGATTACAAAGAAGATCGTCTGCTCGACGCGGTCGAACAGCTCAGGAGGACGATATGTCAAAAGTGAGGGGAATAGAGCGATTTGCCGATGCCATGAGCGGCTGTAAAGGCGGTTACGTCCTTATTGGTGGAGGGGCCTGCAGCGTTCTATTTGACAATGAGGGCGATTCGTTTAGAGCTACTGAAGACTTGGATGTCGTCGTAATTGTTGATGGGAAAGGCGTTGAATTCGCCACTGCATTGTGGGCATTTATCAAAGCTGCCGGATATGAGACTGGAAAGGTCGGCGATGGAAGGTGCACTTACTATCGGTTCTGTTTGCCCGAAGGATCAAGGCAAGTCCTAGACTATCCCGGCCAAATTGAGCTATTTGCCCGACATCCTGATTTTGTGCTCGAAGATGAAACGAGCGAAGTGGCACCTCTTTCCTTTGACGGGGCCGTATCAAGTCTTTCGGCAATTATTCTCGACGATGGCTACTACGAATTTATTCGCGACAACGCAACGAACGTAGAGGGCATTACGTTGCTCGATGCGCTCCATATCATTCCCCTCAAGATGCGTGCACACATTGATATCAATAGGAGCTATGAAGAAGGGCGCCATTGCAACGATAAAGATCGACGAAAGCATCGCTCGGATATTGTTCGACTTGCGGGTTTGTTGCCGCCTTCGGCTCGCTTGGAGCTAATAGAGCAAATGAGGGCTGATGCCGGAGACTTCTTTGCGGACTTTTCTTCTTATGTAAATCGGCAGACCGATCGTAAAGAGAGAGCGCGTCTTCAGGACACATTATCGTTTCTCGAAAAGGTCTACCTATAGGCACCTTGATTCGTTATGTATGGCGAGGGGCTCTCCCGTTTGATGAGCGGGGGAGCCCCTTGTTGCTTTTTGATTGTCGTAACTAGCCAGAGGCTCGCCGGGATGGGACGCGGGGTTTGGTCGATCGCGAGTTCCGCACGAGCCGGAGAGCACTTAATGTGCTCTCCGTGCGAGCAG
>CABPWH010000019.1 GCA_902461085.1 uncultured Collinsella sp.
GCCATGTCCGCCGCGAGTGGCTCGCCGCTCGGCAGCACGGGGATGAAGCTCGTGGGGATGACCATGCTCGCCGACGGCGGAAAGAGCTGCGGCAGCGGCATCAGCGACCAGGCGAACCCACCCACGAGCTGCGCGGCGAGCGGGCAGAAGATGCCCGCGAGCATGCCGAGCCGCGCCGTGAGGAAGAGCCCTGCGGGGATCATCCACGCCGCGGTCACCGTGTTGGCGAGCGCGCAGAGGAGCATCGTGAGCGTGCCCGCGGCCGTGAGGCCCTGCGAGGAGAACGCCGATCCCGCGAGGTAGATGCCGAAGACCACGAGGTTCGAGAGCGCGCAGAGCGCGAGGCACCAGAGCGCCTTGGCCCACCAGGCGCGCCTAAGCGGGAAGCCCAGGCCTAGAAGCCCCCGCATCCGCGTGCGCGCGTCCGCCCGCGCGACGCACGCCACCACGAGCGAGAGAGACACGGGCAGGAAGAGCGCGTACCAGTAGTTCCAGGCGCTGAAGATCTGCACGCCCCGGTAGGGCATCGCGCCGAGCAGCGGCATCGGCAGCGCCATGAGCACGGCCAGGCGAACCGGTGCCGCGTGGCGCGACTTCAGGGCCTCGGCGCGCAGGCCCGCGAGCAGGCCGCCTTTCTCGCCCGTCATGCCGCCACCTCCCCGCGCGCTCGACGCCCCTCCCGGCAGACGCTCATGAAGAGTTCCTCGAGGTCCTGCCCAGGTCGAAGCGCATCCTCGTAGGCGAGGCGCCCCCCGTAGATGATGCCGATGGTGTCCGCCATCTGCTGCACCACGGAGAGGATGTGGCTCCCGCCGAGAACCGCAGGGCCACGCTGCTGGCCGTGCCCTCGAGACGATCCCGTTCGTGCCCGCCGCCGCGAAGCCGCGGATCTGGTCGCGCAGCTCCTCGATGCCGATGGGGTCGAGGCCGTTAGTGGGCTCGTCGAGCACGAGCAGGCGTGGCCGGGCGATCAGCGCCAGCGCGAGCCCCAGGCGCTGCCGCATGCCCATCGAGAAGCGCCCGGCGCGCTTCTTCCCGGTGTCCGCGAGGTCCACGGCGGCGAGCACCTCATCTACGCGGCTCTCGGGAAGGCCCAGCAGCGTGGTGCGCACGCGCAGGTTCTCGCGCGCGGTGAGGTTGGGGTAGAGCGGCGCCTCCTCGATGAGGCTGCCGATTGCGTAGAGGTCCTCGCGGCGCCAGGCGTGCCCGGCAAAGAGGATCTCCCCGGCCGTCGGCCGCAGCATCCCGCAGATCATCTTGAGCGTTGTCGACTTGCCGGCGCCGTTGGGGCCGAGCAGCCCGTACACCTCGCCCTCGCGGATATGAAGGCTCACGTCGGCCACGGCATCCTGCGCCTGGTCGCCGCGGCCGAAGCGCTTGGTGAGCCCGCGCGTCTCGAGCATGTAACCCATGGGTTCGTCCTTTCTCTTCCGGGCGCGCGGGCCGAGTCGCCGTGCCCGCGCGCCTTATCTTTCGGGTTCACCATCCATGATGGGGCGCGTTTCTAACGAAGCCGTAACGGCCGTTGGGCTCTTTTGGCGCCAGCCCTTCTCGACCCGTACGCCACTCATGGTATGTTTATCGCGATAACAAGGACGGAGGTGCCCGCGGCACGCAATAAGTACCCGGAGGAGGCGGTCGAGAAGATTCTCGACGTTGCCGAGCGGCTCCTCGTGGAGCGCGGCTACGAGCACACCACGATGATCTGAAGAGCAATACGCTAAACCGAAAAAGGTAATCGAAGCCGCGCTTGTGGACTTATCGAGGGTCGAGATTCCCGCCCCATCCATCGGCACCCAGCAGAAGGTCGTCGACATCCTCGACCGTTTCGACTCCCTAACGAAATCACTCACCGACGGTATCCCCGCCGAAATCGAGGTACGCCGGGCGCAGTACGGGTACTACCGCGACCGCCTGCTCGACTTCCGAAACTAAGTGAGAATAAGTTATCGGTACGCTTTTTTATAAAATGTAAAAAAGTACCCCCATAACTGATAAAATGGACACTGAAAAAAGGGGTGCATCTTGCGTATATACCGACGTGAAAAGTATCTGAAGCGAATGCGTGGTTTCTACCACGATGACGGGATGATCAAGGTGATCACCGGTGTTCGCAGGTGCGGTAAATCCTGTCTCATGCAATCAATCGCAGACGAGCTTGTGGAATCCGGTGTAGCGAGCGACCACATCATCTATATCGACCTTGACTCACGGGAGAACAGGAAGGTCAAGACGACCGATGAGCTCGAAAATCTGATTGACATGTCGACCCCAGCAGACACTGAGGGGACGAAGTACCTCTTCATCGATGAGATTCAGAACGTAGAGGAATTCGAGCTGCTCATCAACGGCTACCGGACAGATGGCGGTTGGTCCATCTTCATTACCGGTTCGAATTCATATCTGCTTTCTGGGCAGCTTGTTACAAAGCTGACGGGTCGCTATATCGAGTTCGAGGTGTTCCCACTCGACTTTGCGGAATATATCGATATGAAGCGTTTTCTCGGCAAGCCTGTCAATGACGTTCTCGTGGGAGAGTTTACCGAGTACCTGACCCTTGGAGGATTTCCCAAAGCGTTGGAGTATGAGGGCGAGGATGAAAAGCGCACCTATATCAAGAGTGTTATTCATGAGATCTTTGAAAAGGACGTCAAACATTCGAACAAGATTAAGAATGTCTCGGTTTTCGATGCCGTCCAGACGTATCTCATCAACAACTTTGGTGCGCCGACGAACCTGAAGAACCTCCTTGCGTACTTCAATGATGTCGAGAAGATTCCCATCAAGCGCGAAACGCTCAATCGGTATATCCAGATTCTTGTTGACGCGAAGATCCTTTATCGCTGCTCGAGGTTCGATCTCAAGTCTCGGCGATCGCTTATCCGCGAAGAGAAGTACTACCTGGCTGATCCCGGCTTCTATTTCGCCATGAACACGGATGCGAGGATTAACTACGGGCCGGCGTTGGAGAACGTGCTCTACCTCTATCTTGCATCGCGCGGGTACGAGCTTTCTGTGGGCCGTATTGGGAAGCTCGAGTGTGACTTCATCGCTCGTAGGCGCAATGCTTACGCCTACATCCAGGTCTCTATGTCGATTGCCGACAGAGGCGTCGAGGAGCGCGAGTACAGGCCGTTCGGCCACATCAGGGATGGGTATCCGCGCTACTTGTTCACGCTTGATCCTCTATTGCAGGAGAGGGATGGCGTCAGGCACCTTAACATGGCGTCGTTTATGCAAGATGGCGGTGATCTTATTTGAGCGGCGGCCAGATTCTTTTGCTCCCTAGTGCGCAAACAGTGCGGGCATCAAATGAGGACCATTGCCTCACGTAGAATCGATAGATTGAGGACTTGTTTTGATGTTGACAAGCTTTTGGCCAGTGACTCCTATTGCCGAGTGGGAATAGCGGAAATAACAGCCTCCGGACCTTTTGGTTCGGAGGCTTTCTTTTTCGTTCTGTTCGGAAGGAGCTCCTTGCCAGAGTCCCATGGATAGCGAACGGCTTTATCGAGCGTGTGCGTTTTCGTAGGCGCCTTTGATTTCTTCCGGCAAATTGTCGGGAATCAGCGTCTCCAGCCTATCCTCGCTGCCATCTTGAATCGCTTGCTCGTAGTACCAGCATTTGAACTTCAACATGTCCAGGGCACGGTACATCTTCGCGATCTCCGACTCCATGTGGGCCTTCCGCTCCTCGAACATGGCCTTGCGCTGGGGGTATGTTGATGGACCCTCTGCACACCATTTCATGAACAGACGGATGTCCTTGATCTCCATTCCCGCCTTCTTCAGGCATTCGATGACCCGAAGCGCTTCGAGTTCCGTATCGCCGAATCGGCGAATGCCGGACGTCCGCTCCAGCCCCGGGAACAATCCCTGCTTGTCGTAATACCGCAGCGTTGAGGCGGGCAAGCCGAACATTTCCGCCACCTGTCCGATTGTGTACATGGCCCCTCCGAATAAATCTCGAATTCATTCCTTGACCTAAAGTCAGGTTTAGGTATTACCTTCATTCTCGTCAATACAAATCGGTAGCGCAAGGGGTGGTCCGTAATGGGCAAAACGGTTTTCGCCGGCGGCGTGAACGGTGTGGGCGATATCGCCGGGCATCCCGCTCTGGAACAGGCGCAACGAATGGGCATGGGGATCTAGGCGGGCAGCTTGACCGCGCGGAAGCAGTTTTGCACTCAAAACCATCGACAGGAGGAATCAAACATGGCAATTAAGCAGACGGCGGGCAGGGATACCCTGGGGGACTTTGCCCCCAAATTTGCACAGCTCAATGACGATGTGCTGTTCGGCGAGGTGTGGAGCCGAGAAGACGGGCTTTCCCTTCGAGATCGCAGCGTGGTGACGGTGGTTGCCTTGATGGCACAGGGGCTGACGGACTCTTCGTTCCAATATCATCTGATGTCCGCAAAGAACAACGGGGTGACCAGGACTGAGATAGCGGAAATCCTTACGCATGCGGCGTTTTATGCGGGATGGCCCAAGGCGTGGGCGGCCTTTCGCATGGCGAAGGAGGTCTGGGCGGATAGTGATGCCGTCGACGCACGAATCAAGCATCAAAACGAGATGGCCTTTCCCATCGGTGCCCCCAACGACGCATTTGCGAAGTACTTTATCGGGCAAAGCTACCTCGCGCCCCTTTCCACCGAGCAGGTCGGGGTCTACAACGTGACGTTCGAGCCCGGCTGCCGCAACAACTGGCACGTCCATCACGCCAAAAGCGGTGGCGGACAGATCCTCGTCTGCGTGGCCGGTCGAGGGTTTTACCAGGAATGGGGCAAATCGGCACAGGAGCTGCGCCCTGGCGACGTGGTCAACATCGCCCCGGGTGTGAAACATTGGCACGGAGCCGCGCCCGAGAGCTGGTTCTCCCATCTCGCGGTGGAGGTTCCGGGCGAGGAGGCTTCCAATGAGTGGTTGGAGCCCGTGATCGACGAGCAATACCTTAAAGCGACCGACAAGGAGGCTTAGGCATGGAGCAGTTGAAACTGACGCAGGAATGGGACAAGGTGTTCCCCAAAAACGACAAGGTTGAGCACAGCAAGGCGACCTTCCACAACCGCTACGGCATCACGCTGGCTGCCGACGTGTACGTGCCTAAGAACGCGGAAGGCAAGCTGCCCGCCATCGCCGTCAGCGGCCCGTTTGGCGCGGTGAAGGAGCAGTCCTCCGGTCTGTACGCGCAGAAAATGGCGGAGCTGGGCTTTTTCGCAATTGCCTTCGACCCGTCCTATACCGGCGAGAGCGGCGGCACGCCCCGCTATGTGGCATCCCCGGACATCAACACCGAGGACTTCTGCGCAGCGGTGGATTTCCTCTCCGTGCAGGAAAGCGTTGACCCGGAGCGTATCGGCATTATCGGTATCTGCGGTTGGGGCGGCATGGCAGTCAATGCGGCGGCCATCGACACCCGTATCAAAGCTACCGCGGCTATGACCATGTACGATATGACCCGCGTGACCGCAAACGGCTATTTTGACGCCGAGGATTCCGAGCAGGCGCGCTTTGAAAAGCGGAAAGCGCTGAACGCGCAGCGCACCGAGGACTATAAAAACGGCAGCAATGCGCTGGCGGGCGGCGTTGTCGATCCATTACCGGAGGATGCGCCGCAGTTTTTAGCGGACTATTACGCCTACTACAAAACTCCGCGAGGCTACCATCCCCGCAGCCTGAACTCCAACGGTGGCTGGAATGTGACGTCCTCGCTGTCGTTCCTGAATATGCCGATTTTGCAATACAGCAGCGAAATTCGCTCTGCGGTACTGCTGGTGCATGGCGAGAAGGCGCACTCCCGTTATTTCAGCGAAACCGCGTACGGCAAGCTGACCGGGGACAACAAGGAATTGCTCATTATCCCTGGTGCCAGCCATACCGACCTTTACGATCAGATGGACATCATTCCGTTTGGAAAGCTGAAGGCATTCTTTGAGGAGTATCTGAAATAAGGCGTGCCTTGATTTAATGCCAAGTCTCCAGCAACGATTCTTCTAAAGAGAGGGAGTAGCTGAAACGAGGCGATTGATTAACTCCATTCGTTTTGGTTACAAGAAAACATGCTGCGCGCCTGCAGCATGAAGGAGAGGGAATCCTATGAATATCGTTGTGTTGAGCGGCAGCCCGCGCAAGGGCGCCAATACTGACACCATGGTCGAGGCGTTTGCCGAGACTGCGCGCGAGGCCGGCCATACAGTCGAGGTCGTCCGCGTTGCCGGCAAGAAGATCGCCGGCTGCCTGGGGTGTCAGTACTGCTTTGCCCATGAGGGCGCCTGCGTGCAGAAGGACGACATGGCCGCTGTGGTCGAGGCACTGAAAGGCGCCGATATGGTTGTCTTCGCTTCGCCTATCTACTGGTTTGATATCACTGCGCAGGAGAAAGCCGCCATCGACCGCCTGTACGCCTTCGGTGCTACGGGCTTCCCATTCACCAAGACGGCCCTTTTGCTCGATAGCCACAGCGAAGGCGTCTATGATGCGGCGATCGCTATGTACAAGTCAACCTGCGCGTACTGCAAGTGGGAGGACCAAGGCATTATCACCATCAGCGGTATGACCGAGCGCGATAGCATGGCATCGTCACCCAAGTTGGAAGAGGTGCGAGAGCTCGCTCGCAAGCTCGCCTAAGGGCAAGAAGAACGCATGGCAATCGGTGTTGGTGGAAAATGCTTGCTATCCTTACCAAGAGGAATGCTGATTGCCATGCGTTGATGCTTCCGCGGACAATTCCGGCGTGCTAAAACGCCTTCTCGTTCAAGAATTCCCTGAACGCGGGAATGTCAAAGCCAACGAGACCACGCCCGCGCTCTCCAATGACGCCGTCCTCCAGGAGGCGGCGTTTGTATTGGCTTGCATAGTTGCTGGCGACGCCCATACGTTTGGCTATCTCCGAGACCCTGCTGGGGCCAGAATCGGGCAACATCGCGAGTAAAAACTCAATGTCTTTATCGGAAAGCTCCCGATAGGTAGTTTCGAGAATTCGATCGCGCAGCTCCATGTGGGCAAGCAGAGAACCCTGCTGTACATCAGGTGCACTGATTTTGGGCGAGTTCTCCGAAACATCCCATGTGCGATATCCGACGAGCTGCATCATATAGGGAAATCCGTCGACGGCCTTCACCGCATCCTCGAGCGCTTCTGGCGTGATTGAGCGGCCTCCGGCCTCAACGGTTTTGCGGAATGCGTTTGCAATTTCAACGTCAGTGATTCGTCCCAACTGATGATATTGGGAACGCCTGAGGAACGAGACGGAATCGTTGCGCAGCAACGCCGATACTTTGTAGGGCAGTCCTGCCATGAGTAGTGCAACTTTTTTACCTTCGCGTACAAAGTGCTGGTAAACAGAGGCAAATTGAAGCATTTCTTCGAGATCGACGGTGACTTCATCGATGGTGATGAGAAGTCCGATGTCATGTTTTTCGAGTTGCTTAAAGATGCCATTCATGCGCGTGCGCCAGTTGCCCTGAGCCTCTTGAGCATATGTCCAATCGATGCCCACTGGGCCAATTTGAACACCGTTTTTGCGCGCGTGAGGCTGTGAGAGGTAGCTATCTGCGGCTTCTTTGGTTCGCTCGATAATATCTTCGAGCATGCCTGGCATGGCGGAGACATTTGCTGCGATCCAGCCGTGTTCAAGCGCCGTTTCTGAAAGGAGCGAGAGAAGCGCCGTCTTGCCCGTTCCCCTTGCGCCAGTAAAAATGGTTGACAGGTTGGGATCTCCCGGGCCGTTGATAAAGCCACGGTTGATGTCACGCAGGATATGCTCGCGACCCGCTAGAAAGGGAGGGACGCTTCCGAACGTCGGGGTAAAGGGGTTCTTGCTGTACTCCATGGTAGCTCCTTTGCAAGTTTTGCTAATTTTTGCAAGTTTTGCTAACGACTGACCAAAGGGCATCGAAGCAGTGGCGCTGACATTTTTTACGCAGAAAAATAAGCAGAAATCAATTTATCTGCGTTAAAAAATAGTTGAGAAGAAAAACGACGAGTCCCGGGCGCAATGCCGTTGCGTTCCGGGCCTCGTCGCTTTGCGAAGTATCTAACGATCTCGTTGCCGTCGTCCTAGTCAAACAGGCTCGGCATGTCGTTTTCCTTCATGAGGGCACCGGCGGAGGGGAGGCTCTGTGCGGTGAACTTCTCGGCCGAGACACCGGCGCCAAGAATCTCCTCGGTTGTGCCGACGGTGGTGACCGAGCGGCCCTTCTTGGCCGTAAAGGCTTGGACGCCCTGCGTGTTGGTTGTCGTCTTGGTCTTGAGTAGCGACGTGTTGAAGTTCATCAGGCGATAGTCGCTCGAGACCAGCGCGATGTCGCGATCTTCCTCGAGCACCTGGGCATACAGCAGCTTGCTGCCGCCGTAGATGGCGTTCTTGAGGCGTTTGCGGTTGGTCTTGGTGACGTATCCAGAAAGCGCGACGCGCACCACGCGGCCGTTCTCAAAGACAAACAGCACGTCGGCCTTGTAGTCCTCGGGGTCGATGATCCAGATGACGCTCTCGTCGGGCTCCATCTCGAGGTCGGTGGGCAGATACGAGCCCAGCTGGGCCGACTTGGTATCCTCAAACGCCGCAACCTTGCACTTGTACACCTGGCTCTTGTTGGTAAAGACCAGCAACTCGTGGGTGTTGGAGGACGGGAACTCGATAAAGGGTTTGTCGCCGTCTTTGTACTTGAGCGTGGTCGCCTTCTTGAGCACGCGGTCCGTCATCTTCTTAAGGTAGCCATCGCGCGAGAGCATGATGGTGACCGGGTACTCCTCGACCTCGGGCTCCAAGCTTACCTCGATAACCTCATGGGGCTCGATCCTGCCCGTGCGGCGCGGCATCACGTACTTCTTGTTGACTGCGGCCAGCTCGTCGCTGATGACCTTCTTGATGTTGTCTTCGCTCGAGAGAATCTCCTCAAGCTCGGCAATCTCGCCCTCAAGCTTTGCAATGTCCTTGGTGCGGTTGAGGATGTACTCCTCGTTGATGTTGCGGAGCTTAAGTTCGGCAACAAACTCGGCCTGAGTCTCGTCGATGTCGAAACCCTTCATAAGATTGGGCACGACCTCGGCTTCGAGCTTGGTGCCGCGGATGATGGCGATGGCCTTGTCGATGTCGAGCAGGATTGCCTCGAGGCCGTGCAACAGGTGCAGGCGCTCGGACTTTTTGCCCAGGTCAAAGTTAATGCGGCGACGCGTGGACTCAATACGCCACTTGACCCACTCGTGCAGTATCTGGCGCACGCCCATAACACGGGGATAGCCGTCGACGAGCACGTTGAAGTTGCACGAGAACGAATCCTGCAGCGTGGTCGAGCGATAGAGCTTGGCCATGAGCTTGTCGGGGTCGACGCCGCGCTTAAGGTCGATAGCGATACGCAGACCCGAGAGGTCGGTCTCGTCGCGGATGTCAGCGATCTCCTTGACCTTGCCCTCTTTGGAGAGCTTGACGATGCGTTCGATGATGACATCGGTCTTGGTGGTGTAGGGGATCTCGTAGACCTCGATGATGCGCTCTTCGGGAATCCAGCGCCAGCGGGAGCGGATCTGGAAGCTGCCAAGGCCGGTCTCGATAATCTTTTCCATCTCCTCGCGGCGGTAGATAATTTCGCCGCCGGTCGAGAAGTCGGGCATGGGCATGTACTCGAGCAGGTCGCAGTCGGGATCCTGCAGGTAGTGCATGGCGGCGGTGCAGACCTCGTTGAGGTTGAAACCGCAGATGTCGGACGCCATGGCGACGCCGATGCCCTTGTTGGCCGAGACGAGGATATTGGGGAACGTGGTGGGCAGCAGGCGCGGCTCCTTCATGGCGCCGTCGTAGCTGTCGACGAAGTCGACCGGGTCCTTGTCGATGTCCTTGAAGATCTCGGCGCTGATAGGGGAGAGCTTGGCCTCGGTGTAACGCGAGGCGGCGTAGCTCAGGTCGCCCGAATAGTACTTGCCAAAGTTGCCCTTCGACTCCACGAAGGGCGCAAGCAGCGCTTCGTTGCCCGTCGCCAGGCGCACCATCGTCTCGTAGATCGCGGCATCGCCGTGCGGGTTGAGCTTCATGGTCTGGCCCACGATGTTGGCGCTCTTCTGGCGCTCGCCCTTGAGCAGACCCATCTTGTACATGGTGTAGAGCAGCTTGCGGTGCGAGGGCTTAAAGCCGTCGATCTCGGGGAACGCACGCGAGACGTTGACGCTCATGGCGTAGGGCATGTAGTTGACCTCGAGCGTCTGCGTGATCGGCTGGTCGGTGACCTCGGAGTGCAGGCCGATGACGTTCTCGGCGTTGACCTGCTTTTTCTTTGGCTGGTTCTTCGTCTTCTTCTTTGCCACGATATCCTCTTGAACTTCTTATGGGCCGTCGTTATCGATGTGCTGCTATTGCAGGTCCAGCTGGTCCAGGTATTCCTTGCCGTGCTCGGAGATATGGCGCTTGCGGCCTGCCTCGTCGTTGCCCAGCAAAAGGTTGAACATGGTTTCCATCTTGGTGACGTCCTCGGGCTCCACCTTGATCAGGCGACGCGTCTCGGGGTTCATGGTGGTGAGCCACATCATGTCCGGATCGTTCTCACCAAGACCCTTGGAGCGGTTGATGGAACACTTCTGGTCGCCGATCTCCTTAAGGATGCCGTTCTTCTCGAGCTCGGTGTAGGCAAAGTAGGTCTTTTCTTTGCAGTTGATCTCGTAGAGCGGCGACTCGGCGATATATACGTAGCCCTCGTCGATAAGTGTGGGCACCAGGCGATAGAGCATGGTGAGCACGAGCGTGCGGATGTGATACCCGTCGACGTCGGCGTCCGTACAAATGATGACCTTGTTCCAGTTGAGGTTGTCCAGGTCAAAGGCGCCCAGGTTCTTGATGCGCTTGTCCTTGATCTCCACACCGCAGCCCAGCACGCGCATAAGGTCCATGATGATGTCGGACTTAAAGATGCGCGGATAATCCTCCTTCAGGCAGTTGAGGATCTTACCGCGGACGGGCATAACGCCCTGGAACTCGGCATCGCGCGAGGTGCGAATGGCGCCTGCTGCCGAGTCGCCCTCTACGATGTAGATCTCGCGACGGTTCTTGTCCTTGGAGCGGCAGTCGATGAACTTCTGCACGCGGTTGGCCATATCGGTCTTCTGCTGCAGGTTGGTTTTGATGCTCTGGCGCGTCTTCTCGGCATTCTCGCGCGAGCGCTTGTTGATGAGCACCTGCTCCATGATCTTGTTGGCGGCGTCTTTGTTCTCGATTAAGTAGGTCGAGAGGCGTTCCTTAAAGAATGCCGTCATGGCCTGCTGGATAAAGCGGTTATTGATGGCCTTCTTGGTCTGGTTCTCGTAGGACGTCTGAGTGGAGAAGCAGTTGGTCACCAGCACCAGGCAGTCCTGGACGTCTTGCCACTTAATGCCGCTCTCGTTTTTGTTGTACTTGCCCTGTTGCTTAATGTAAGCATCGATGGCGCTAGTGAGGGCGCTGCGGGCAGCCTTCTCGGGCGAACCGCCGTTCTCGAGCCACGATGAGTTGTGGTAGTACTCCTGCATCATGAAGGTGCGCGAGAAGCACATGCAAGCAGTGATTTTTACGTTGTAATCGGGCAGGTCCTCGCGATCGCGACCGCGACGGTCGGCCTCGATAAAGAAAGGCTCGGTGAGGTAGTCGGTACCGACCTTCTCGAGCACATAGTCCTCGATGCCCTTGGGGTAGCAAAAGTCCTCTTCGGAAAACTCGCCATCGTCGCCCTCGATGCGCAGGCGAAAGGTCACGTTGGCGTTGACCACGGCCTGGCGGCGCATGGTCTCGCGATACCAATCGTGGGGGATGCTGATGGAGGTAAAGACCTCAAGATCGGGACGCCACTTGATGGTGGTGCCGGTGCGTTCCTCGTCGCTGGGCTCAATCTCGAGTGCCTTCTTTTTGGCGCCGACGACCTTGCCCTTTTTAAAGTGCAGAGAGTACTTGTTGCCATCGCGCCAAACCGTGACGTCCATGTACTCGGAGGCGTACTGGGTCGCGCACGAGCCCAGGCCGTTGGTGCCGAGCGAGAAATCGTAGTCGCCGCCCTGGTTGTTGTTATACTTGCCGCCGGCATAGAGCTCGCAAAAGACAAGTTCCCAGTTAAAGCGCTTCTCGGAAGGGTTCCAGTCGAGCGGGCAGCCACGGCCATTGTCCTCTACCTGAATGGAGCCATCGCGAAAGGCGGTAAGGGTGATGAGCTTGCCGTAGCCCTGGCGCGCCTCGTCAACGGCGTTGGACAGGATCTCGAAGGCGGCATGTGCGCAGCCGTCGAGCCCGTCTGAGCCAAAGATGACGGCGGGGCGCAGGCGTACGCGCTCCTCGTCCTTGAGCTGGCGGATACTGTCGTTACCATAGTTTGCGGTGTTTTTTGCCATACTCGCTCTCTTGGTACTTCCTCTTGTGTATTTAAGTCGTATAGATAGTCAAGGTAGCATAGCCCAGCCCGTGGGCGATTCCACCCAACACGAAATCCATCGAACAATCGTTCGATTAGATAATGAATGCTTGGAATGCGGGAGGGGCCTGTCCTATCCAAACATCTGCGGTAGGTCGATGAAGACGGTTCGATCGCTTTCGCCAGCTTCGAAGCCCGAACGGGAGAAGAATCCATAGCGATGGCACTTGAGCCCCGTTGCCTCGACTTGGATGATTTCCTCGTCGACCATTTTTTGCGTGACGGGGGATTTGCGGAACTTTGCTTCGTAGAATACGTAACCCTCGGGGTCTTGCGTTACCACATCGAATTCGCCGCTCGTTTTGTTTGCGGGATCGTCGTACCAGTACTTGCCTATGGCGTCGAAAGCCGGTTCGATCTTGCCGGTTCTGTTCTGCCGCACGAGGTATTGACGGCAGATCTCCTCGAACATATGAGGAACGTAGTTTTCCTCGAAGTCTTGGGAGACGTGACGATCATAGAAGACTTCCGGGTCGAGCAGCTGACGCGCCGAGGCATTGCGGAAAACATAGCGATAGTAAAAGAGCGAAAGCGGATCCACTACAAAGTAGCCAGACTTGCGCTTGTTCGTAGGGTCGTTGATGGGTGCACGCTTTTGGACGATTTCGAGTGACATGAGCTTGTCGAGCACGTCTGCCATGGCCGGACCGCTCGAGACGTGCGACTGTGCCAGCACGTCCCCCCAACGGGAGTAACCTTGTGCGAGAGCCCCGAAAACTTCGTTGGCGTTGGTCATCTTCGAGATCTCGGCGTTGAGATAGGACGGCACCTCGCTTTCTAAGCGGGCGCCAGGTTCCGTGACGAGCTCGATGATGTTGTCGCGTACGCTTTGGGATTGATCGATGAGGCGATTGTAAAAGGGGATGCCGCCAAAAACGCTATAGAGCCGCACCTTGTCCTCGGGCGAGAACGCGGGATAGAACTTCGCAGCGTCAAAGTAATCCATGGGCTTAAGCTCAAGCGCAAGATCAATTCGCCCGTAGAGGGGGCTTTCATGCTCGATGAGGGATTTCATAATCTCAACGTAGGAGCCGCACAGGACAATGTTTAAACGTGAGTCTTCCCTGTGAGCGTCGATTGAGGTCTGAAGAATGCTGTCTAAGCCTTTAACCGCATCTCTCAAGTAGGGGTATTCGTCGAGAACGAGGGTAATGTTCTTGTCTTTGGCTTGGGCAAACAGAAATTCGATGAGCTCGCGGATGCCTGTGAAGGCGAGCGGAGGAAAGCTCAGCGCTTCAGCAACAAGGACGGACAGACTCTCGAGGTTGTCTGCCTCGGAGGTTTGGCGGCACTCGTAATAGGCCGTTGCGACGTCTGACAAATCCGTTAGCGCCTGCTTGATGAGCTCACTTTTTCCGACGCGACGCCTGCCGTAAATGAGAACATTGCGCTGCTCGGGTGCTTTGAGCGTTTTCTTAATACGGGCGAGTTCACGCTCCCTGCCAATGAATTCCACTTACTCGGTTCCTTCCGACTCGGTTTTGTCCGAGTTAATTGTATCGCATGAATCAGATTATGCTCGAGATTACTCGGACAAAACCGAGTCGGTTTTGTCCGAGTAAGTTTGAATAGCGGATCGAAATTGCTATGTCCGCATGGCAATGACGAATATGGTTTCCATAATGACAGATATAGTTGACATTATCTGATATATGCAATATATTTCTGTCATGTTGCAACGGATATCTGTCCACTACTACGAAAGGAGCTCCATGCCGGGCAAAAAGAACCTACGCATGAAGGCGGCGCGCGCGGCGGCTGGCCTTTCGCAAGCTGACTTGGCCGAGGCCGTGGGCGTTACGCGCCAGACCATCGGCCTGATTGAGGCGGGCGGTTACAATCCCACGCTCAACTTGTGCGTGGCGATCTGTAAAGCGCTGCGCGTTACGTTGAACGACTTGTTTTGGGAAGACGAAATCAATGCCGGCCCTAACGCTCTTTAGGAGTTCACTATGAAATTTGAAGATTTAAAACTCGTGCAAAAGTGGCGTGAATATGCCGGCCCAAAGGATGAGCGCCTGGAGGCTGAGAGCGCGAAGATCTACAAGATTGGTTTCGTGCTGCTTTCGTTTGGCATGCTGATGATCTTTTTCTACCAGTTTATAACTCGACAGGTTGCGTGGGTTCACAGCGACGCCAGTGAAATGCCGCATGGCTTTGCAACGCCGTTCGAGGCAGCCATGTATTTGTGGCTCGTTCTCGTGATGTTGATTTGCGCAGGACTGCAAACGCGGAAGGGTTATGTCGATACCAATCGTTTTGGGCAAACCGAGCATCTTCCTGTTGGATATTTCCTGCTTCTCAGCGGTCTTAGTGGCGCCGCGTTCGCGCTTGTTATTGCCGCAATGCGCTGTATCGCTGAGGCGCAGATCGTACCGCTCGAAAGCGTCTTTTGGTTGGCGAACCTGGCCACGGGCGTGTTCTGCGGTGCGACGATTTTCGCGGCCACGTTTGCTGGCCTGTGCGCAACGTTTTTCACGGCGAAAAGACGCCGTGCCAAGCTCGAGGCAGAACTCGACTCCACTGACGATAACTAATGCGCAATGGGCTGGCTCTGGGTATCCAGAACCAGCCCATTTGATGTTCGACGAGCCGAGTTGGCGTCTCTCACAAAAGTAACTAGGAGCTAGCGAGGCTTATCAGAATTGACCTCATCGGCGGTGTCGTTTTCGAGCGCCGTACGGCGGGCGCTGTAGGCGACGAGGCCGGCTCCGGCTGCGGCGAGTGCTGCTGCGGCTGCCGTCAGGGGGATGTTGCTGTCACCCGTTCCAGCAAGCGCGCCTGCTTTTCCAGAACGCTTGCTGTTACCGCGGTCCTTGCCGCTGCCAGAGCCGCTGCCGCCACCGGAGCTGCCTCCCGTGCCGGAACCGCCGCCGCTCGAGCCGCCATCGCCGTCCACGGTCATCGGTGCGTCGTGGAGTCCCGTCGTATTCGCGTTGCCGCTTACGCCCACCAGCACCTCTGCACGCTCGCATGCCGCGTCGGGAATGTGGAGCTCGTGCAGCACAGCGCCCAGCGCGGAGTTTGTGCCCGGTCGAATCTCTTCGAGCGTTACGGGATCGAGTGCCACCAGGTCACACGCCTTCGCATACAGTGTGACACGTTTGCCCACCTCGTCGCCCCAGCTCTCCGGGATGGCAAAGCTCATGCGGAACTGTGCCGTGCAGCCTGGTGCCAGCACGGCGTTGCCGTTGTCGGCTACCAGCGGGTGCGTTGCAAAACGTGCGCCCAGCGTCTCGAGCGTATACTTCACGTGTGCCATGTCGTTGGCCGAAGCGTCCTCGGCAAGCTCTGGATCGTAGATTGAAGCCATGCGTGCGTTCAGTCCGAATCCGATGGAAGCGCTGGAGAACGGCTGGCTGGAGCCCTCTCGGTACAGATCGATCGTGCCGGCGGTCAGCAAGGTGTTGCCGTCGTTTCGCACCGTGACCATGAAGGATTCGCCTGCTGCTCCGGGCACCACCGCGCCCGAGGTAGCGACCGCGCCCGTCGGGGTGGCACACGCCACCAAGGGCACTTCGATGCCGCGCAGCTCTGCCTCACTCTTCTCCGCGCTCACAATGTGCGTGGCGAGTGCGGAGAGCATGCCTTCCGATGTCAAAAATGTCGTTATCTGATCGACGGGATGGTCCAGCTCGCACATCACGAACGGCTCCGTGAACAGATCACCTGCCAAGGTGCTGGCGAAGATGCGGAAGTGCTTGCCCATCACTGCTACTGGGTTGCCTTCTTCGTCGTAGGTTTGTCCCACCTTGCCATCGGTGTTCTCTACATAGAGCACGCACCTGCCGTTGTTGCTTACGCTAAACGATGCCGGGCCACAGCCTGCGGCACCCACGGGCTGCATTGCAAATGCCGATGCGCCTCGCGTCCAAGTAATATGCTGCAGTTGCTCGTTGACGGTTGCCAAAAAGCCCGTGTGCTGCGGCCACGGCACCGCGTGGGGTACTGTGGCATCTGGCGACATAACGCCCCAACCCGCGATGGACTGGCCGATCACGGCGTACGACGCGCAGCCACAACCGTCTGTGGTCTCGTATGCAACGGGCACCACCATTTTGCCGTTGATATTCTCGGGCTCGCCCAGCTCGATGCTCGACGGTGCTTGCGGAAAGCGGTGAACTTGGCGGAACGTCAGGCTGTCGCCCGAAACGTCCGACCACAGGGTAAAGCATTCCAGCGCAACCTCAGCCTCGCTGCCGAGCGCCTTTTCTGCGGTGGTTCCGCGGCGGTGAAGGTAGGCACCCGACAGGCGCCCGTCGACCAGCGTCTTGCCCACCGTGATACGCGGGCACTGCAGGCAATGGTAGCCATCCTCCTGAAGGCGGCCGCGCGAGATGCTGCGCCACGACGTGTGCGACACCACGCGGATCTCGTCATTACTTATGCGCAGGCGCACAACGGATAGTATGCCGGCTGTGCTTGCCGTATCGAAAAGGGTGTTGTCGCCGTCGGGGCACTCGCCCGAGACCAGCAACACGTAGGCGTCCTGGTTTTCTCTTCCGTCCGTATATTCCACCACGTCGAAGTCGTAATCGTATATGCCGTCGCGCTCCACGTCGCCCTCGCCAAACCCAAGGGGGAAGTCCACGGGCGTGGGAGCGGACCACGTGCCGTTTGCCTTTGTGTGCACCACCAGACGCGAGCGGCCATTGTCGCCGTAGCGCACCGAGGCGATACGGAACAGGCGTTCTACGCCGGCGATAATCGCCAGCTTCATGTGAGCTTCGCTGAGCACGCCGGAAAACGGCACGTTGTCGCTCGAGGGCTTGATGCCGCCACGCTCGTCCTCCGATACACCAGCAGAATTGGCGTTGGGGCCCGCAACGGCGTTCGTCGCCTGCCCGATATAGGTGTACTCATACATCGGCGCGGCGTTTTCGTCGTTCTCTATCAGTGCATGGATGAAATGCTCAATCTGTCCCGTGTCGTCGCTCTCCGCGTCCGCCTCGAGCTCAATGCGCGTGACCGCTTGATCCCAATCGCGCACGACAGGCGCGACGTTTATCGCGGTGGCTGCAACCTCGGCGCGTGCGAGCAGCTCGGAATTGGTGACAATGGTGGCCGATGCGATAAATTGCGGCACGCCGCCTGCCTCGGCGTTGCCGGCCGTGCCGAAGCGGGCATCCAACGTGTAAGGCGTATCTCCACCCAATGCGAGCTCAGAGCGCTGGAGCACATACTGGTTGCCATTGTTCACCGACATATTCCACGAATCGAGGAGTGTGGGCCACGACCCCGACCAAGCCTTGGTGGTCCACTTGAACATTACGAACTGGAGTATCACATCGACATCGACGTCTGCACCTACGCGCAGTCGCGGAAGCTGGTGTCCATCTGCCTTCTCGTACCCAATGAACAGCGTGAGGGATGCGGCGCCGCGCACGGCAGACGAAGCGACGCCTGCAACGCCGGCGCCAAAGGTGACGGCAAGCCCGATCTGGATGGTGAACGAGCCCGAGGTGTTTGAATAGTCGAGCGAAATGTTTTTAAAAAATGCCGCGCCGCTGCCGTGCGTGTGGGCACCCACGGCGAGCGCCAGCTTCGCCAGCACCCAGGGGTTGACGTTTAGGAAAAACGGCACCGGTCCTAGGGTAAACTGCTCGGTCCAATTGAGGTCGGTTCTTACCTGGAAGAGGGCCTTAATATTGCCGTATGCGGGGTCGTTGTTGTTACCCCAGGTTTTGCCCACCCAATCGTAGGCGAGCGAGCCGTACAGCTGTGTGGCGATATCCATCGTGAACAGCAGCGTGCAATGGTGGCGAAGGAGCTTGGTGTTTCTTGGATCGGTGCCCGAACCGGCACTCATGCTTTTGTACTGATTCCACTTCCCCTCCATCTCGTCGAGGTAGCGGTTTGCTTGCTTGGCGCCCGACTCGCGCGGTGACTTCTTCCAGTACTCCGGATCCGGATCGCCCGAATCGTTCATGTAGCCGACCGGTTTGTATCCTCCGCCAAACAGCACGTACCCGGCAAACGAGAAATCGAACAAAATGGGGAACGAGGGCATCCAACAGGTGAACTTATTGCCGCCGATGCCGGGAAACGCCGCTGGGAAATCAAACGGAGTGATCTCTTGGTCCATAGTGGTGGGAATGATGGTGGTCGAGCCCGATTCCGCCTTTGCGGCCGGAGCGGTGACAACGGCCATAGGGGATGAGAGCGTGTAGGTTTTGCCCTGATAGTCGAGGACAAAGCGCAGCTTGCACCCTTCTTCCAGAAGGCCCGATGCCGCGTCGAGAAACTTGTCTTCGAGTGTGAACGTCGCCAGATTATCCGCGCCCGATGCGCTGGCCTTGACTTGGCCAATCTGCGTGAAGGTTTCGGGTGAGCTGCCCGCGGCAGGCGTCACTTTGTTGATGCGCAGCGTTGCCTGTCCACCCTGTGGCAGATGTGCCTGCACGGTAAAGGCGTGCGTATCGGGCTGCTCGTTTGCCGTGTCGTCCTTCGGCAATGTCATGAACGTGGCTTCAGCGTACTGGATGTCCCATTCGTCGAATGTGAACTGGCGGAAGTACGGCTCGCCGTCGGAAAGCGGACGCGTGGGCGCGGTTATGGCGGTGCCGCCCTGGATACGCGCAAGGGGAATCTCGACATCACGGTAGCCCGCCATGCTAATGGAGATGCCGCCGATAAAGTCGTACGCGTCGAGAAGCGTTGCCTCGTCCACGTAGCCTTCCGAAAGAGGCGCGACCTCAAAGATGGCCGTGCCCTCGTCGTCGGTAGTGGCGGAGAGCTGCTTGCCCGCGGCATAACGCGACACGAGCGTGACCTGGGCACTCGTGATGGGCGTATTCTTGTTGGCGACGTCGACCACGACCACACCAAACATGGTGCGCGAGAGAACGAGCACCCTGAAGGGGTCTTCTTCGTCGGCATAGGCTTCGGTGGGCGCGAACGGCAATATGAAGGCGTTTGCGCTTCCCGGCACGCGCGGCAACATAATGCTCGCCAGCGAGGATGCTCCGGCAACAAGTAACGAACGGCGATCAAGCATCTTTGGCTCCCATCCCGCAAACATCGGAGGAAATAATCCTATTTTGCGAGAAGGTGCCCCGTGGCGGTAGTGCCGTTCCATGGCCAAAATGTCCAATTTGAGTGCGCGAAATCGCCAGGCCCCCGGAGCGCTTTCGATACGCCGGGCAGTCTGGCCGCTAGCGCAACATGTGGGCAATCAGCTCGGCGCGAGTTCCGATACCAAGCTTGGCATACACTCCTGATAGGCGGTTTTTAACGGTGCCCGGCGATACTCCCATGTGGCGTGCGATTTCGGCGTTGGTCCATCCGCGGCAGGCGAGCATGGCCATGGTGAACTCCGTGGTCGTTAAATCGTCGGCCACGTCCTCGCCCGAATCGGGATTGTGGATGCGCCGCCAGCCGTAGCTGAAGCGGTACGTGATCTCGATGATGCGAGCGAAATCGTCGGGGTATTGCGATTTTAAGCACGCCTCGATAAGCCCCTGCAAAAGGCCGTGGTGCTCGCCGATGAGCTCGATAAGGCCGTCAGGGCGCGCAATGTTCCAAGCGGTTCCGAAGTGTGCCTTTGCGGCGTCGATATCCTTGAGGCTCATGCATGCCATGGAAGCCGACAGGTGCAGGAACAGCTCCGAGATGGGATAGCTTCCCTGTTTCATGATCAGGGCGTTTTCCGCCATGCCCAGACTGCGGCCATATTCGCCGCGCAGGTACAGGGCATGCGCCATCACGTAGCTGGCGAACAGGCGCAGGCCTTCGGGCAGATGCGCCGCAAGCGGATAAAACTCTTCGGCGGAATGCGGGGAAGGCAAGTGCAGCAGGACGCTCGCGGCCGAGGCGAACAGGATATGCGTGGCGTGGACGGCGGGCGATTCCTCGTCAGTTGGTGTATCGAGGATGCCAGCAAGGCAACGGCGGGCATCGGCGATACGGTTGAGCGACAGACTGGCGTATCCGCAGATAAGGCATGCGGAATAGCGCAGCGCGGGATCGGTGGCGTCAAGATAGGGGCGCGCCGTCTTGGCGGCGAGGGTGGCCTGTCCGCGAAAGTACAGCGCTTCTGCCGTGGCAATGGCGCGCGAATCGGGGTCGGAAATGCCTGCAACCGCAGCGTCAATCTGCCCCGGCACAAAGGCAGTGCACATCAACGGCATGGGAATGCGCGGGTAGCCATCGCAGTCCATCTTCCATCTCCCATCAGGTGGCAACAATGCAGCAATTGTACTCCTGTTGCTCGGGACCGGAATTTGTGGGTATCGCCTACGATTATGCCGAACGTATAAAGGAAGAGTCTATTGGCGATGCTCCCAAGGTGGCTACTGAAGCCTAGCTGACCTCGACATTAGGAAAAATTGCCGCCCCTACAAAAAGCTCTGTCGCAGCGATGGGAAACGCATCTTCTGGGCATTCCGGCGTCTCCAGCCCAGCGCTGGACTGCTGCTGTCGCCTGCGCGTTGGCGAGCGAGGCGTGGGGACCGTCCGGCGACCAGCGGTGACGGGCGAGCCCTGCCGCGTGTGTGGGCCTCCATCGGCGTAGACCCATGACCCCCATGGCATCGGAGAAGTCCACCATGGCGTCCAGGACCTTACCGTCCGGCATGTCCAGCCTAGCGGCTCTCTTGATTCCGAGGTCGAAGGGGGCGTTGTGCAAGGCATATGGGGCCGAGTGGAAGTGGATCAAAAGAGCGTTACTTGACGTTTCATGCATAATGCCAACCGTCCCGCGACATCACGTTCGCAGCGCGCAGGGGCCGGAGAACCTTCGCGATGAGAGTTGACGTCTAATACCTTGCATCGTATAGTGTGTATAGCACAGTATATGACGAGAGGAGGTGTGCGGATGGAGGCACAGATGAAGCGCGGCTTCCTGGAGGCCTGCGTGCTCGCGGCCGTCTCCGGCGAGGAGTCCTACGGCTACCAGATCGTGAAGGACGTACCGGCGAGCATGGGGCTCACGGAGTCGACGCTCTACCCGCTGCTCAAGCGCCTGGAGAAGGCCGGGTGCATCACGGCGCGCTCCGCCGAGCACAACGGGCGGCTGCGCCGGTACTACCGCATCACGGACGACGGGCGAGCGCGCATCGAGGAGTTCCTGGCCGAGTGGCCGTCCGTACGGGAGATTTACGCATACGTTGAGGGGGCGCACCATGACGCGTGATGAGTTTCTGGGCCGGTTGGGCGAGCTGCTCGCCTGCCTGCCGGCCGAGCAGGTGGAGGAGACCAAGGCGTTCTATGCGGAGGCCATCGCCGATCGCATGGAGGACGGTATGAGCGAGGAGGAGGCCGTGGCCGCCATGGGCACGCCCGGCGAGGTGGCGGAGGCCACGCTCGACGACCTGCCCGCCGTGCCGCGCGCGATCGCGAGGACGCGCCAGCGCAGCACCGCGCTGCTGTGGGTGCTGACCATCGTGGGCTCCCCGGTGTGGGTGCCGCTGCTCGCCGCCTTCGCCGCCGTGGTCGTCACGGTCTATATCTGCATCTGGGTGCTGGCGCTCTGCGTGTGGATCGTCGCGGCGGCACTCGGGGGCGTGGGCGTAGTTGAGCTCCTGTTTGCCGTAAGCGGCGTCACCATCGGCCACTTCCCGTACGCCCTCGCCTCGGCGGGCGTGGGGCTCGGCCTCGTCGGCGTGGCGCTCTTCGTTGGTGCTGGCGCTTGGGCCGCCTCAAAACAAATTGCGCGCCTCTCGGCGCTCTGGGCGAGGAAGGCCGCCTCGCCCTTCTGGAAGGGTAAGGGCGAGAAGGGCGGCGCTGCCGCGCATCTCGCGGCGTAGAAAGGAGTGAGTACCATGACCAGCGCGAAGAAGATCTACCTCGCCGTGGCGGGCGGGCTCGTTGCCGCGGGTGTTGTCCTCGCGGACATTGGCTTTATCGCTTCGGGCTTCGACCCGGCCGTGTTCACAACCCAAATCGACACGCGCGACAGCACCATCGTGCTCGGCGGCGTCGAGGTGGACGACCCGATGGGCCTCCCCCTCATCGAGCAGCTCGCCAATCTGGGCGAGATCGACACCTCCGGCGTCGCGGATCCCGCCGCGCCCTAGGCGCAGCGAGCCCGGGCGCTCTGCCCGCCAAGCTGCGTAAGCCGGCGAAACCCGAACCTCAACCTCTACGCAACTGGCCCCAAGCCTGCGCCGATTCGCTCTCAGCGCCGCGCGGGGGCCCGTGACGCATGCCCAAAAAGGTACGAGGAGAAAGGAACGCGATGACGACAACCACGCCCTTCCGCCTTCACGGGGCCACGCAGGACCGGAAGCGACTGGGCCGTGCGGTGGGGCTGTGCTTGGATTGGCTACACTGATATGGACAGTTCCGTGAGGGGCGCGAGAGACGGGACTCTGGGGAGATCTTCGAGGAGGAGTGTCTCGACTGGAAGCGCGGGTTCAGTGGAGCAGGAACCCAATCTCTGTCTCTCTTGCTTTTTTGATTTGTTGAGAAGCCGGCATTTGGGGGCATTTTGGATAGCGAACAGTTCAAACAAGAAGCTGAGAAAATAGAACAAAGCCTGATTGCCTTGAGAGTCGCCGAGCGCAATGCAGTGATTCCCTTCATGAACGGCGACTTTACCCAATGGGATCTATATCTGGCATCCTCCTCTGAGTATGCGATGAGACTGATAGACGGATTCATCCCCATGCTCGAGTCGAGGAATCTTGTTTGCGTCGCCCAGCTTCTCCGCGCACAGGTTGGAGTCTGCCTGCGGGCATTCGCGCTATTCGCCGCCGAAGACCAGGATGACTTTCTCCCAAAAGGTTGCCAAGTACCATGGCGTGAGCGTTGGGGTAGCCATCATTCAGCGTGGATACATCCGGAGGCGCATAGATCCAGACGATTCCAACGTTCTCGTATTTCCCGTGCAGGTAATCGAAGAGGGCAGGCGACACCATACAGTTGCCGCCGACGGTCACGACTCTGTCGGGGTTTTCTGCCGCAAGCTTCCTCTGCGCATCCTGAATCCCCGCCAGGACTTCGTCCTCGGCATAGATGCGAACTGTCTCCCATTTCTCATGTCCAAGTTTTGGGATGCGTTTCACAATGTCGAGTGGGACTCCTGGACAGTCGGATCACGTGGTGGCCCCCTTTGAGAGGGTCACGAGCATCACGGTCCCGTTCTCGGAACTTTCTTCGACCTCTACCGTGCCACCGTGAAGCGCTGCAATCTCCCAAACAAGCGCTAGCCCGAGTCCTGCACCGCCGTATGCCCTGCTGCGGGATTTGTCTAGACGAAAGAACGGCTGGAAGATGCTCTCTCGGTACTTCTTGGGTATTCCCGGGCCCTGGTCCTCGACTCGCAGGAACACGTTGCTGTCGTTGTCGCTGATGGAGACGTTGACAGTCGAGCCGGAGCGGCTGTAACGGATGGCGTTTTCGACCAGATTAAACACCAGCCGATAGAGGAGCGTATCACTTCCGATTGTCAAAGCGTCTCCAGCACAATTGAGGGCTATGCCCTTATTTTCGGCAAGTGGCGCAAGGTCGGTGAGGACCTCTTCGGACAAGGGACCGAGTTCAACATCGTCCTCGCAAGGAACGCTGCGGAGCTCACTCATCTCGAGTAATACCTTGGTCATTCGAGACATGCGCTCGGTTTGTTCTTGTAGCAGGCCGAGCAGCTCGGCTGTTTCGGGTTGCAAACCGGAGTGCTCGGAGATGAATAGTTCAATCTGTGCTTGCATAAGGGCGAGCGGGGTGCGCAGCTCGTGTGCGGCGTTGCCGGTAAACTGACGCTGCGCAGAGAACCCTTCGCCAAGACGGGCGATCATGTCGTTGAAAGAGGCGCTGCATCGCTGTAGCTCGGTGGGCACATCTTCACTGAGCCTGATTTCGCTTAGGTTGTCAGGCTGCACACGCTCTACCTGGGCTGCAAAAGCCCGTAGCGGTTTGAGTGCACGGCCGCTCGCAAAGTATGCTAGCGCGCCGCCAAGAAGTGTGACTCCAGCCGTGATGTACCAGGTCGTCGTGCCAAAAGACTCCTGTGCGTCGTTTACGACGATCGTGACCTTGTCATCGGGGGTCGCTTTCGTTGGGTCGAACGCCTGGGGCGAATCTTCGCCGGTTGCGTTAAAGGCCGAGATGTTACTGCCGATGGCATCCATGTAGCGCATGCCCGTATAGCCGACCAGGCAGTTCGTCAGCACGCATGCCGCACACGTGAGCAGTGCCGTCATAATCGTTATGCGCCATTGAAGGGAAAGCCTTTTCATTCGCTATCCTCCATAACGTAGCCCTCTCCAATCCGATTGCGAATCGGGTCGTATCCCAAAGCGCCGCGCAACTTTTTTCGGAGCGACGAGATGTGAACGCGGGTTGCGTTGCTAAAGCTGTTCACGGTGCTATCCCAAACGTGCTCTATAAGCTCCTCTTGACTTACTGGACGCCCCTGATTAAGCATCAGGTATTCCAAGATTCCCGTTTCCTTGCGCGTAAGAGATAAAGCCTCGCTGTCCACGGAAGCGATGCGCGCCTTGGTGTCAAAGCTGAGCTTTCCGCAGGTTAATACTATGTCGCTTTGTGCGAAGCGCCTGAGGGTAAGGCTGCGGATCCTTGCCGCAAGTTCGTCCAGATGAAACGGCTTGGTGAGGTAATCGTTGGCGCCGGCATCGAGTCCGTCGACTTTATCGGATACTTCGCCACGCGCGGACAGAATCAGCACCTTGGTCTCGCAGTCGGTTTTCCTAAGTTCCCTGAGCACGGTCATGCCATCGATACGGGGAAGGTTGAGGTCGAGCACCACGAGGTCAAAGACTTCGACGCCCAGCAGGTCGAGCGCCTCCCGTCCATCGTGACAGCAGTCGACGCTGTACGCCAAGTTTCGCAAGCTGCGCGCGATTGCATCGCACAGTGCTCGCTCGTCTTCGACGATCAAAATACGCATAACAGTCTCCTTGCACATTCCAAATCGCGCTTAACACGGATTTTATAGTCGATATGGTCCAATGGTCGCGTAACGAAAGGAGTGGTTGGGTTGTTCAAAGCGGTAAAACCCGTGGTACAGGTCGCTTTGTTGATCGTCGGAATTGCCATGGTGTGCTTTGGTGTTATGCGTGGCGAGGCGGATGCCGTGCTGGCCAAAGCGATTAGGCTGTGCTTGGAGTGTATCGGAATTGGATAAAAGAGAAAACACTGCGTCGCATGTTTTGGCCCGATTTCGCGGATTCATTCAGGCGGCGGCGACGCTGGTCACCAATATTCACCTGCCAAACTTTGCCAAAGGAAGCATCTATCAAGGCGCGGGAAAAACAGTCTGCGTACCTGGACTTAATTGCTATTCGTGCCCCGCGGCATCGGGTGCGTGCCCCATCGGGTCGTTCCAGTCGGTGGTAGGTTCATCCAAGTTCAACTTTTCTTACTATGTTACCGGCACGCTCATTTTGCTCGGCGTGCTGCTGGGACGTTTTGTATGCGGCTTTCTGTGCCCGTTTGGCTGGCTGCAGGAGCTGCTTCATAAGATTCCCGGCAAAAAGTTCTCCACGAAAAAGCTCAAGCCGCTCACATACATCAAGTACGTCGTGCTGCTGTTTGCCGTGGTGCTGCTGCCCGTCTTGGTGGTTAACGACGTGGGGATGGGCGATCCGTTCTTTTGTAAGTACATCTGTCCGCAGGGCGTGCTCGAGGGCGCCATTCCGCTGGCCATTGCTAATGCCGGCATTCGATCTGCGTTGGGACATCTCTTTACTTGGAAACTTGCCGTTCTCATTGCCGTGGTAGTGCTGAGCGTTTTGTTCTACCGCCCCTTCTGCAAATGGATTTGTCCACTCGGCGCATTCTATGCGCTCATGAATAAGGTGTCCCTACTGGGGATCCGGGTCGATGCATGCAAATGTGTCTCGTGCGGCAAGTGCTCAAAGGTTTGTCAGATGGACGTTGATGTGGTCCGCGCGCCCAATCATGCCGAATGTATCCGGTGCGGAAAGTGCATCGGGGCCTGTCCCGTCGATGCCATCAGCTATCGCTATGGCCTGGATGTGTCGGCGGAAAAGCTTCCCTTGACCGCCGATAAAATGTAAACAAGCTTCGACAAAACGGAGGAATGACCATGAAGCTTTCTAAGATTGCGGCCCTGTTTATGGTGCCGGTATTGGCCTTGTGCCTTGTGGCATGTTCGGCACCTGGCGGCAATGCGAGCGAATCTGCGAGCCCCGATCCTAAGATCGCAGAACTCACTGCGCAGAAGCCGGCCAATGCCGACGAGGCCGCCGAGCTGTATGCGAAGCTCATGCAGAAGGAGAACGAGATCTTTTCGAGTGATAACGCGCTGTGGGAAAAGGTATTCAATGCGGCAAATAAAGACTCGGCAATGATTGAGGACGGCAGCAATTACGGCGATTTTCTGCTCAAGACCATCGACGGCGCCAAGGATGAGTTCACGGCGGATGAGCTTAAGACACTCAAGGCCGGTGCACAGCAGATCAAGGAGATCGAGGACAAGCTCGAGAGCCTGGAGAAGGAGTTCCCCGGCTGTGGAAGCACGCCGAGTGCAGGCGAGAGCGTCGACGCTTCGACCGCTGGCATGACGGCTGGTGCCAATGCTTCGAGCGAGGCGACGAAGTTCCCCAGCTTTACGGGCAAGGACCTGGACGGCAACGACGTGAGCAGCGACGAGCTGTTCTCCAAGAACAAGGTCACCGTCATGAACTTCTGGTTCACTACTTGCAAGCCGTGCGTGGGCGAGCTGGGCGATCTTGAGAAACTGAATCAGGAGCTTGCCGAGAAGGGCGGCCAGGTCGTGGGTGTCAATTCCTTTACGCTCGATGGCAACAAGGGCGAGATTGCAGATGCCAAGGACGTGCTGAGCAAGAAGGGCGTGACATATAAGAACATCTGGTTCAAGTCGGATAGCGAGGCCGGTAAGTTTACGTCAAATTTGTTCTCGTTCCCGACAACGTATGTCATCGATCAGAATGGCAACATCGTAGGGGATCCAATCGTGGGAGCCATCAGCTCCGCCGAGCAGCGCGCAGCACTCGACAAGCTTATCGACCAGGCGATTGCGAATAGCGAGCAGTAAAAAACGCGTAAAGCATGGCGAGGATCGTGCGCCGCTGCGCGAAGTAGTCCGCTACCTTTCAAGATAAACTCCACCATATAGAGGTCCCGCTCGGGACCTCTTCTTTTGGGTGCCGTCCCGTTCGTTTTTTGGCGCGGTTCGTTACATTCCTCACTGGCTCCGGCAAAAAATGGGGATAGAGTAGGACAAACGCGTCGAATACGAACGGCGGGGGAGAGCGGGCGAGCGTGCCCGCGTGGGAGAGGTTGCCGTCCATGTTGGAGCTCAAAGGTATTTGCAAAAGGTACGTTACGCAGTCGTTTACGCAGGTGGCGCTCGACAGCGTAAGCCTGTCTTTTCGCGATAACGAGTTCGTGGCCATTCTGGGTCCCTCGGGCTCGGGTAAAACTACGATGCTCAACGTTATCGGTGGGCTCGATCATTTCGATTCCGGCGACCTGCTAATCGACGGTATTTCGACCAAGGACTTTCACGATCGCGATTGGGATGCCTATCGCAACAACCGCATCGGCTTTGTGTTCCAAAGCTATAACCTCATTCCGCATCAGACCATTTTGGAAAACGTGGAGCTGGCGCTCACGCTTACGGGCGTGGGGCATGCCGAGCGCCGCCAGCGTGCGCGCGAGGCGTTGGAGAAAGTCGGCCTGGGCGAGCACGTTAACAAGCGCCCGAGCCAGCTTTCGGGTGGACAGATGCAGCGCGTGGCCATCGCCCGCGCCCTGATAAATGACCCTGAGATCGTCCTTGCCGACGAGCCGACCGGCGCTTTGGATTCAACGACATCCGTACAGGTCATGGATCTGCTCAAGGATGTGGCGCGCGACCGTTTGGTTATTATGGTCACGCACAATCCCGAGCTGGCGTACCAATACGCCACGCGCATCGTCAACCTGGCGGACGGCAAGATCATCGACGATTCCGATCCTTTCGATGTCGCTGACGCCACGCGCCGCGAAGCCAAGCCTACGCGCAAAACCTCGATGAGCTTTGTGACGGCGCTGGGGCTTTCTGCTCGAAACCTCATGACCAAGAAAGGCCGTACGGCCATGACGGCCTTTGCGGGCTCGATTGGCATTATCGGTATCGCGGCGATTCTGGCGCTGTCCAATGGCGTAAACGGCTACATCAAAAAGGTCGAGGAGGATACGCTCTCGAGTTACCCGCTTACGATCTCCAAGCAGGACTACGACCTGTCATCCATGATGGGCGGACAGGGGGCTGCGGATGATGAGGCGTCCAACGGCGGGGATTTGTCCGACGGTAGTGGTGGCAAGGCTAAGGGAACCGATAAGATCCCCGTGGTTACGGCCGTAAAGGACATGTTTGCAAGCGTTAAGTCCAACGACATGACGAGCTTTAAGGCATGGCTCGATGCCGGTGGCGACGGCATCGATAAAGAAGTCAACGCCATCCAGTACGGCTACGGTGTATCGCCGGTTGTCTATCGTGCCGGCAAGGGCGATGAGAAGCCTGTCCGGCTGGTGCCCAACGCCATGACCGAGGCCATGAGCGGAGGTGCGAGTTCGGCGGCAACGGTGAGCATGGAATCCATGGGAACCTCGGTCTTTAACGAGATGATTGACGACCAGAGCCTGCTCGACAGCCAGTACGATGTCGTCGCCGGTCATTGGCCCACGTCTGCCAACGAAGCCGTGATGGTGCTTTCGAGTCGCGGTACGGTGGGCGACTACACGCTCTACAGCATCGGCGCGCTGGATATCGATGAGCTCAACGACCTGGTTAACAGTGCTATGACGGCCGACGGTGGGGTCAAAGCACCCGAGACCGGTACCGACTTTACCTACGACGATGCGCTGTCCACGACGTTTAAGGTGCTGTCGCCGGCCGATGCCTATCGCAAAAACGAAGAGACCGGCATGTGGACCGATATGTCTGGCGACACCGACTTTATGGCCGCCAAGGTTGCCGACGGTATCGACGTGCACATTGTGGGCGTGGTACGACCCAACGAGACGGCCAATGCGAGTGCGTTGTCTCCGGGCATTGCCTATACACATGCGCTGACTCGCCGGCTTATGGAGCGCGCCGCCGATTCGCAGATTGTGCAAGAGCAGCTTGCGCATCCCGAGACGGATGTCTTTACGGGCAAGTCTTTCGATGAATTGCAGGGCGAGGCCAAGCAAGGCGTGGATCTGGGCAGCATGTTCAGTGTGGACGAGGCGGCGCTCAAGAGCGCGTTCTCGTTCGATACCTCCGCGCTCTCGGGTGCGGCCGGCGGTATGGACCTTTCTGGTATCGATTTGTTCGGGCTGGACATTGACCTTTCGGGTGTTGGGAAGGACATCGACTTTGGCGACATTATGGCAAAAGCACCGGCCCCAGATTTCTCGGGCATCTTTGACGGTCTGGAACTCACGCCCGAGCAAATGCAGCAGGTGGGAACGCTTGCCAACCAGCTGTTTGAGGGCTTTTTGCAGTCTGATCAGTTTAAGGCGCTGTCGCCCGAAGATCTTAAGGACGCGTCAAAGCTCGCCGCCGCATTCTCGACGTATCTTGAGAGTGATACCGCGGCCCAGCAAATCCTGGCCCAGCTCAAAGCGCTCGGCGGCGATGCTCTGGCCGAGCGCCTGCAGCAGGCGATGACCGACTATGTGCAAAAGCAGCTGACTCCGTATCTGCAGCAGGCAATGGATCAGGTGATGAAGTCGATCAGCGATCAGATTGCGGCGACGGTGTCAGCTCAGCTCAAGGCAGGTGCAGCAGGGCTCATGGGCCAGATGGCGACGCGGATGTCGTCGAGTTTTGCTAGCCTGGCGAGCGCCATGCGCGTGGATGCGAGTGCCTTTGCTCATGCCATTCACTTCAACATGGACGCCGAGGACCTGAGCTCGCTCATGATGAGCTATGCCAAGGCGTCGAAGCTCACCTACGATAACAATCTGACCACACTGGGCTATGCGGACGAGGCCGACCCCATCTCGGTCAAGATTTTCCCGCGCGACTTTGAGGCCAAGGAGCGCGTACTCGATCACATCGATGCGTACAACAAGCAGGTCAAAGCCGCCGGCCACGATGAGCAGGCGATCTCATACACCGACTACATGGGTATCATCATGGGTTCGGTGACCGACATCGTGAACACCATCAGCTTGGTGCTCATCGCATTCGTGAGCATTAGTCTGGTGGTGAGCTCCATTATGATCGGCATCATCACCTACATCAGCGTGCTGGAGCGCAAAAAGGAGATTGGCATCCTGCGCGCAATCGGCGCGTCGAAGCGCAACGTGGCCAACGTATTCAATGCCGAGACCTTTATCGAAGGCCTCATCGCCGGCGTCTTTGCCATTGTCGTCGTGGTGCTCGTGAGCTTTCCGGTTAATGCCTGGGCGCTTGCTGCCAAACAGGTACCCAATCTGATGAGCCTGCCCGTGCAGGATGCGCTGGTGCTCATCGCGATTTCGGTGTTACTGACGGTCGTTGCCGGCCTGCTGCCCGCCCGCAGCGCGTCCAGGAAGGATCCCGTGGAGGCCCTGCGCTCCGAATAATGTGACAAGGGACGGTCCCTTTGTCACATTGAGCGGCTTGTGAATTCGAGGTCTAATACTTTCCCGAGAAGTGAACGAGTCAAAATGGACCCCCGAAGCGTCGACACTTTTGAGATGCAATTTCCTGCGGTTTTGATTGTTGAATCCTGCGGTTTTGGCGCCAGAAAATGTCGATGCTTCGGGGGTCCAAATACAGCCGTTCACTTCTCGGAAAAGTATTAGACCTCGCTATATTGGCGGCGTTCGCGAGCGGCAACCAGAGTGCGGCCTCCTAGCTCTTCTTTGCAGAGAGCATAAGGCTAATCCGCGACGCTTTCGCACACGGGCTCCAAGGCATCTCGCGCGCAAGCTGCTCGGCGGCGCCGCCCACTGCTTCAGGG
>CABPWH010000020.1 GCA_902461085.1 uncultured Collinsella sp.
TCGCACGAAGAGCACATTAAGTGCTCTTCGGCTCGTGCGGAATCTACGAAAACCTTGCGCCTGGCCTTCGGCGGCGCGTGCCTGCGTTGACTTTGGGCAGCCCGGGTTTTCGTTGGCTGACGCCCCCACTCATAGTGCTTGGGTCGGTGGGCTGATGTGTTGCGTCCCGTTGGGCTACAAGGTTGAAATGAAGGTGGACAGGCGGTGGAGGCCTTCGTCCAGATCTTGGTCGGAGACGCAGTAGCTGAGGCGGATGTGGCCTTCGGTGCCGAAACAGTCGCCCGGGACTAGGGCTACGTTTGCTTCTTTGATGGCTTTGATGCAGAAGTCTTCGCTGGTTAGGCCGAACTTTTTGATGCTTGGGAAAGTGTAGAAGGCTCCTGCGGGCTCTACTACGTCGAGGCCCATGGCGTCTAAGGCTGCGAGTACGCGTTCGCGGCGGGCTCGATAGACTTCGAGCATGGGGGTGGGGTCGACGGTCAGGGCTCGGGCTGCGGCGCCCATTTCGAAGGAGACAGCACTCGATACTAGGTATTGGTGGGCTTTTGCGATCTCGGCGATGACGGGGGTTGCCGCTGCGAGCCAGCCCAAGCGCCAGCCGGTCATGGCCCAGGGCTTGGAGAAGCTCTCGATAACCACTGTCTGCTCGCGTAGCTCCGAGTGGCGCTCGGCAAAGCGCTCGTAGCCATCCACATAGACTAGGCGGTTGTATACGTCGTCGCAGACCACATAGATGCCCGCCTGCTCCGCCACGTGCGCCACGGCGCCGAGCGAAGCCGCGTTGAGGATACAGCCCGTAGGATTGTTGGGCGAGCAGATGACGATGGCCTTGGTCGCCGGCGTCACGCAAGCACGAAGTGCGTCCTCGTCAATCTGGAATTGCGCAGACTCCGTATCCAAAAAGACCGCTTTGGCGTGATTGGCCACGACAATGCTCTCGTACAGGCCAAAGGCCGGCGTGGGGATAATGACCTCGTCGCCCGGGTTGAGCATAGCCATGAATGTTGCCGACAGTGCCTCGGTCGCACCGTCGGTCAGGATGACCTCATCGGCGGAAAACGCCAGGCCCGCGTCATCCATATATTTGGACAGTGCATCACGCAGGGCGGGGCGACCGTTGTTGGGCGGATAGTGCGTGTCACCGCGGTCCAGTGCGGCGGTCACCTCGGCGCTAATCACATCGGGCGTGGGAAAATCGGGCTCGCCGAGCGCGAGCGCGATGCACCCCGGATGCCGGGCGGCGAGCGCGTTAATCCGGCGGATACCGGAGGGCTTGAGCATGGCAAGCGAGGTATTCATGGGCAGACGCATGGCGTTCCTTTCGTAAGGGTTGCACTAGGATAGCGCGGCGGGGCGCCACCAGACGGTGTAACCTAAACGGAAACGAGCCGGAAAGGAGATGGCATGGAAACGACCGCGCGCGGCGACGTACCAAAAACACTGCACACCATTGCGTATATCAGTATTCCCAATAGCGCCGATCTTGATTTTTTGCTCTGGGACCTGCAGGATGCCATCGCGGCCTATGCTCAGCTTTCCGGCACCGCACTCCCCCGCCCGGTCGACTTGAAGGCAAATGACGCCGGCAGCGTTGCCGATGGCATCGTGCTGGCCATTGAAGATGTGGCTGACGATGAGACGTTGACAGCCATCGAGCGGGCGCTTGAGCGCTTTGGCGGTACGGGAACGCGCGTCTATGCCGCGATTCGAGCCGCACAAGAGGGCACAGAGCGGGCGCGTGGGACCGCCGTTCGCCTGCGCAAGGCATGTGAGCGCCATGACCAATTGTGGTGTGGCGGCGTTGTCATCTGCGCCGGCAGCGGCATCGCAGCGCTTCGCCATTCCCCACGCATGGGCCTCTTGCGCCGACCATTTTCGGAAGCGATGGATAAGCTTGTGGGCGCTGTGCGCATGGGCTGCTCCGTCGAGCATGCACAGCGACTTGGCGGCGGCAATGCCGCCAACGTCGACGCCGACGGCATGGTTTGCGCCGAGCCAGCCGTGCCCGCGCCGATCTGGCGAGGCGCTCTGAAACGTCTGGGCGCCCACGCTCAAACAAAAATCTAAATTAAATAACAGCCCAGTCAACGGCTTCGTGCCAACGCTCAACAAGACGCTCCAGGCACCAGGCGGCATTGGCGGGACTTGTCGAGGGCAGGACAATGGCAGGCAGCCCCGTCCGATCTTGCAAGTAGCGTTTGTAGAGTCGCCCTGCCGTACCGCCGTTACAGACAACGACCTCGATCGGCGCGGCATCGGTAATGCGCTCGATATGTGCCGGCACAACGTTACGGATGCTCGCGTCGCTCGAGCCCTTAATGTCGCAGCTCTCGATTGCATCCCACAGGGCTACGCCGCCGTTCAGCAGCATGGCCCGCTTGGCGGCAATGGAGGCATCGAGCGTCGCGGGCTCACCGCTTGCCAAAGGATCGCCCTCGTTGGGCGGCACAGGCATACCGAGGCACGTGGCCATCACACGCCAAAAGCGATTCTGAGGGTTGCCGTAATAAAAGGCATTGGCGCGCGAAAGCACCGAGGGAAACGACCCGAGCACCAAAACGCGCGAGTGCTCGTCAAACACGGGCTCAAACCCATGCTCAATATGTTGATAGCCCTCGTCAGATACGGCCATGGGCTAGGCTCTCAACAGATAGCGCACCTCGTAGGGTGCAAGCTCAAGGGTACCCGTCAGCTCGACCGTGGGCGCATCGTCGGCAAGCAGGTCGACGAAGGACCCGTTGAGCTCGCCGGCGCCAAAGGTGTAAGGCTCACCCACGGCATTCACCGCCACGAGTACCGTCGCGCCGTCACAGGCGCGCTCGAACAGCAGCTGCTTGTTCTGGATCACCACGTTGCGATAGGCACCGTAGTTGAGAGCACGGGCAGCCGCGTCGTCGGCCGAGCGAAGGTGCGCAAGCTGCGTGATGAACGCCGTCAGCTCGTTGGGCGCAGGCTCATTGAGCGCAGGTCGCAGCACCCAGTCGCCATCGGGGCCACCCTTTTCGCCGGCAATTCCCCACTCGCTGCCATAGTAGACGCACGGGATGCCCGGCATGCCAAAGAGCATGCCGTAGGCGGGACGCAGACACGACTTGTCGGTGAGGATACTTGCCAGGCGCGGCACATCGTGGTTGTCGACAAACGACAGCAGATGTTTGCCGCGGTAGATGCACCACGGATCGCCGCCAAACTGGCGGTGCAGCGAATGGGCGATCTCGAACATGTTGACCGAGTTAAAGCTGGAGTACAGGCCCTTGTAGCACTCGTAGTTGGTGCAGGAGTCGAGCATCTCGTCGTTGACGATTTGGTTGTAGTCGCCGTGGAGCGTCTCGCCGATCAGCACAAAGTCGGGCTTGAGCTCACGGGTAAAGACGTGCAGGCGGCGCATAAAGTCGCGGTCGAGCATATAGGCAACGTCCAGGCGCAGGCCGTCGACGCCAAAGACCTCGGCCCAGCGGCGCACGGACTCGAGCAGGTAATCGACCACAGCGGGATTTTGCAGGTTGAGCTTCACAAGCTCAAAATGGCCTTCCCAGCCCTCGTACCAAAAGCCATCGCCATAGCAGGAATCGCCGTCAAAGCTAATGTGGAACCAGTCCTTGTACGGCGAGTCCCACTTGCGCTCCTGCACATCGCGGAAGGCCCAAAAACCGCGGCCGACGTGGTTGAAGACGGCATCGAGCACCACGCGGATGCCATGGGCATGCAGCGTGTCGCATACGGCGGCAAAGTCGGCGTCCCCACCCAGGCGACGGTCGATATGGCGCAGGCTGCGTGTATCGTAGCCGTGGCTATCAGATTCGAGCGGTGGGTTGATAAGCACAGCGCCAACGCCGAGTTCCTGCAGGTAGTCGGCCCATTGGGCGACCTTCATGATAGGAGCATCGGGGTTGGGCGCGGCGTTGGCAGCCTGGGCGAGCTCATCCTCGGCAACGGGCGCGGCGTTTTCGCGCGGAGCCCCGCAAAAGCCCAGCGGATAGATCTGATAGAACGTCGTCTCGTATGCCCACATAACAGCCTCCCGGTAAGCTCAACACAACGACATCCATTGTATGCCCAGCTTGTATCCTCTCCCCCAAAATAAGTTGCGGTGGAATAGTTCCTGCTTGGACCTTCAGAGGCCTTAAACAGGAACTATTCCACCGCAACTGATGAGGAAACGTGATTAGGCGACAGACTTTGCGCGGCGTATGGCCGGGAACATCACCGTGATAGCGAGGATGACGCCCACGACGGCAATCGACCCGCCCGCGAAGCCGATCCAGGCGATACCGGGACCCGAAACCACGGCTCCGCCGATCGCGGTACCCGTGCCAATGCCCAGATTAAACAGGCCCGAGAAGATCGACATGGCGACGGCCGACGAATCTGCCGGCGTGTGCTTGATGAGCTCGGCCTGAAACGCCACGTTAAAGGCCGTGGCGCAGCAACCCCACAGTGCGCAGACGGCAAGCACTGTCACGAGCGACGATGCGGCCGGCCCCATGAGCAGCAGGGCCACCGGCACGCCGGAGAGCGTGATAGCCAAGAACGGGAAGCGATGCCCATCGAACAGGCGGCCGAACAGCCAGCTTCCGAGCAGACCGGAGCAGCCGAACGCCGTCAGCGTCATGGTGATAGCGCTTGCGTCGACATGGGCGACCTGAGCCAGGAAAGGCTCGATATAGCTGTAGCTTGCGTAATAGCCGGTCGCCATGAAGACCGTGACTGCGTAGAGCGCGATGAGGAGCGGGTTCTTGAGCAGCTCGGGCAGCTGTCTGACGGTAAAGCGCTCACCCGCCGGCATGGCCGGGAACACCGCTGCCTGGTAGACGGCCGCGATGGCTGAGAGGCCCCCGACCACGGCAAACGTCATGCGCCAGCCCACGGCCAAGCCAATGGCGCGACCGAGAGGCAGGCCAAAGATCTGCGCGATGGACGAGCCCGTAGCGATCATGCTGATGGCGAGCGCGCCGTGGCGAGTGTCGACCAGGCGCGAGGCCATAATCGAGGCGACTGACCAGAACACGGCATGTGCGCAAGCGACCACCAGGCGCGCGCAGACCAGGATGGGATAGGTCGGCGCCACAGCGGACAGAAACTGACCGAGCGAGAACACGGCAAGCACGCCCAGCAGCATCCGCTTAAACTCGAAACGCGAAGCGAACACCATGAGCGGCAACGACAGCAGCATGACGCCCCAGGCATAGACCGAGATCATGATGCCCGCCTGGGCCTCGGTGAGCGAGAACGACGCGGCGATATCAGTCAAAAGGCCGATGGGCATAAACTCCGACGTGTTGAACACGAACGCACAGCAGGTGAGCCCGACGAGTGGGAGCCACTGCCTGAGCGTGATGCCGTCTTGCCTTGCCTGACTCATATATAACATCTCCAATCATTTTGAGCGGAGGCGATTATATAGCAACGGTCCCGCATCCGTCAGTAACGGACACGGGACCGAAACAATTCGATACACAGAGGTTGCGCCGTCAATAAATAACTAAGCCAACCCCAGTAATATGCCCGCCGAATGCACGACAAACGCCACGATCCAGGCGACCGTCACTTGAAACGCGAACACGGCAACGGCATAGCGTGCGCCCAACTCGCTCCTGACGGCGCCGATGGCCGCCACGCAGGGCGGGTACAGCAACGTAAAGACCAGGAACACGTAAGCGGTAAACGGCGAAAACATGGTCGACAGTGCCGCGGGCGAGGTCGCGCCCAAAAGCACGGTGAGGGTCGAGATGACACTCTCCTTGGCGATAAGTCCGGTGACGAGCGCCGTGGATGCACGCCAATCGCCAAAGCCAAGCGGCGCCAGCGCCGGCGCGATGATGCTGCCGAGACCCGCAAGCAGACTCTGCGACTGATCGGCGACCACATTAAAGCGGATATCGAACGTCTGAAGGAACCAGATGACCACCGTAGCGGCAAAGATAATGGTAAAGGCCTTGGTAATAAAGTCTTTGGCCTTATCCCATGCCAGCATCACCGTCGTCTTGACGCTCGGCAGGCGGTAGTTGGGGAGCTCCATGATAAACGGCACTGGGTCGCCCTTAAATGCCGTGCGGTTGAGCACCAAAGCCGCGATGCAGCCGACCACGATACCGATCAGATAGAGCGAGACCATGGCGGGAACCGTCGCCTGTGGGAAAAACGCCCCGCACAGCAGACCATAGACCGGCAACTTGGCCGAGCAGCTCATGAACGGCGTGAGCATGACCGTCATCTTGCGGTCGTGCTCGGATGGGAGCGTACGGGTCGACATGATAGCCGGCACGGTGCAGCCAAACCCGACGAGCATGGGTACAAAGCTGCGGCCCGACAGGCCAAAACGACGCAGCACCTTATCCATGACAAAGGCGACGCGCGCCATGTAGCCCGAGTCTTCCAGAATGGAGAGGAACAAGAAGAGCACGACGATAATCGGCAGGAAGGTCAGCACACTGCCCACGCCCGTAAGCACGCCGTCGACAGCCAGCGAGCGCACCACGTCGTTGGTGCCGAACGCCTTGAGGCCCGCATCGGCCGAGGCGATGATAGCGGCGATACCGTCCTCCATGAGTCCCTGCAACGCCGCGCCGATCACGCCAAACGTCAGCCAAAAGACGAGGCCCATGATCACCAGGAACGCCGGAATGGCCGTGTAGCGACCCGTCAGGATGCGGTCGATCTTGACGGAGCGCACGTGCTCGCGGCTTTCGTGCGGTTTGACGACGCAGCGCCCGCACACGTCGCCGATAAAGCTAAAGCGCATATCGGCCAGCGCGGACAGGCGGTCGGTGCCGGCCTCGCCCTCCATCTGGGTAATGATGTGCTCGATAGCGTCGAGCTCGTTGCGATCCAGGTGAAGCGCCTCGGTCACCAGCTCGTCGCCCTCAACCAGCTTGGTCGCCGCAAAGCGCACCGGGATGTGCGCCGTCACGGCATGGTCCTCGATCAGGTTGGCAATGCCGTGGATGCAGCGATGCAGTGCGCCGCCGTCCGATCCATCGGGCGCACAGAAGTCCAGGCGACCGGGGCGCTCGCGGAACCGCGCCACGTGCAAGGCATGATCCACCAGCTCGCCGATACCCTCGTTGCGGGCAGCGCTAATGGGAACAACAGGCACGCCCAACAGGCTCTCGAGCAGATTGACGTCCACGGCGCCGCCGTTGGCCGTCACCTCGTCCATCATGTTGAGCGCGATGACCATGGGGCGGTCGAGCTCCATAAGCTGCAGCGTCAGGTACAGGTTACGTTCGATGTTGGTGGCGTCGATGATGTCGATGATGGCGTCGGGGTTTTCGTCCAAGATGAATTGGCGGCTGACGATCTCTTCGCCCGTGTACGGCGACAGGGAGTAAATGCCGGGCAGATCGGTAACGCTTGCCTCGGGATGGTTACGGATGGTGCCGTCCTTGCGGTCGACCGTCACGCCAGGAAAGTTACCGACGTGCTGGTTGGAGCCCGTAAGCTGGTTGAACAGCGTGGTCTTACCGCAGTTTTGGTTGCCGGCGAGGGCAAAATGCAGCGGTGCGCCCTCGGGCACGGCCGTTTTTGCCGCACGGGGCGAATACATCCCCTCGCCGAGTGCCGGATGCTCCGTCGTTCCGATTGCGGCGTTGGCGCGCGGACCGGTATCGGTGTCGTGCACATCCACGAGCTCAATGCGTGCGGCATCATCCTTGCGCAGCGTCAACTCGTAGCCACGCAGGCGAATCTCGAGCGGGTCGCCCATGGGGGCGTACTTCATCATGGTGACTTCGGTGCCCGGCGTTAGGCCCATGTCCAAAATATGCTGTCGGAGTGCCTGGTCGTCCGATGCCACCGATGCGACAACGGCGTCCTTTCCAATCTCGAGCGTATCGAGCTTCACGTCCGTGTTCCTCCCCCGGCGCCCACAGGGCGTTGCATTTATGTTCACCTTGGCTAACCGTTTGCCACGGCTAACCAATTTAACCATGCATGATAGCGCGAACACACAACGATGTTCAATCAGCAAATTGGCGCAATGGGGACAGGCAGGAGAGTTCAGGGCCATAGTTTCCCGATGAGGCCTCTCGGGGAAACTACATCCCAGAATTCCGGCTCGAAACGGGATATGGTTTCCCAAACAGGCCTCTTACGGAAAATGCATCCCGGAATCCCCGCTCGAAACGGGACGCGCTTTCCCAGTCGAGGCCCTATGGGAAACTGCGTCCCACCTTGAAAGGCAAAACTGGGGCGCAGTTTCCGGACGGGGCATCAAAAACGAAGTTGCGGTGGAATAGTTCCTGGATGGGCTGGTTGATGCCCCAGATAGGAACTATTTCACCGCAAGTTATTGAAGGGCTTGGATGCCGGGACTCTTACAGATGGCGCTCGAGGAAGCGGAAGGCCAGGCGGATCCAGGGACGGACGGAAACCTGCTTGTCCTCGTTGTCGACCGCGGTGTTGGCGTTGCCGAGCGAAAGGCCATGACCACCCTGGTCGAAGACGTGCATCTCGCATGCAACGCCCTCCTCGGCCATGCGCTGCGCAAACGGGTAGACCTGCGCGATCGGCGCCGTCTTGTCGTCGGACACGCCCCACACAAAGGTCGGTGGCATCTGACGCGAAACATGCGTGGTGGGGCAGATGTCGGCCAGATGCTCGTCAGTTGCCTCGCCGCCCGTCACCATCGACAGGTAGTCGTTGAGCAAATCGCGCCCCGTCTTGCCGCCCGTCTTGGGCACACGCAAGTCAATGCGCGGATCGCGCGTCTGCATGTCGCGCACATAGGCAAAGTCGAGCAATGGATAGCCCAGCACCACGGCATCGGGACGAATGTCGTCCGGACGCGCCCCGGCAAGTGCCGCAAAGGGGCCGGTCTTCCATTGCGTTGCCAGCGAGGCACAGATCATGCCGCCCGCCGAGAATCCCACGACGCACACGCGCTTAGGATCGACATGCCACTCGTCGGCGTTGGCGCGCACCGTGGCGACCATCTTGGCAAGATCTGCCTGGGGGTGCGGAAAGCTCACGTCACCCGTAGAACTCGTGACATAGTTGAGCACAAAGGCCTGGTAGCCGCGATCCAAAAATGCAAACGCCACCGGGTCCTGCTCGTGCGGAGCGATATGCGTAAACCCGCCTCCGCCGCAGATGATCACCGCGGGGCGGCGGCCATTCGGTTTATCGGGCAACGGCTCGGCACCCAAATACGTAAAGGTCGCCGGATATTCCTCGGTCGGCTCCTCGCCCCACAGCGCATGGTTCTCGACAATCATATGTGCTCCCTTCGCGCAAATTAAGCGCCCTTGTTTTTTGCCTTCAAGCGTACCCCACTTGAACCCGTGGCGCAGAAACACTCCGGCAATAAGTTTCCCTTCAACTGATATATCACATAATCCCAGTTCAGAGGTATCTTTGAGCAGCGTAGAATAGGGGCGTTGACCAAGCCGCGAAACACATATGAAACGTTTCCGGCAAACCAAACGCGCGATATGCGCCTATTTAAGTTGGAGGCAACTATGGGTCTGCTCGATTCGCTTAAGTCCACCTTCACCTCGACCGGCGAGGCGTCCGTTCCGCCCGCAGCAAGCTTCGCTACCCGCGAAGGCGTCATCTATGCCCCCGTCAACGGCGTGCTCGTCAACCTGAACGAGGTTCCCGACGAGACGATCGCCTCGGGCATGCTTGGCCAGGGCTATGGCATCGAGCCCATTACCGGCACCATCTATGCGCCCGCCAACGGCCGCATCGGTGCCACCACTGTCACCAACCACTCCATCGGCATGATTACCGAGGACGGCCTGCGCGTGTTCATCCATGTTGGCCTGGGCACCGTGGAAATGAACGGCAAGGGTTTTGCCCGCTTTGTCGAGATGGGCGATGTGGTCAAGGCAGGCCAGCCGCTCATCAGCTTCGACCGCGAGGCCATTAAGGCCGCTGGTCACGAGGACATCGTGACCGTCATCGTCTCCGAGCTCGATCGTCTTAAGAGCATCGACCATGTCGGCGAGTCTGGAACGCTTATCGGCGGCAACCCGCTCGTCAAGCTGGGCGACCCGCTGCTGGTTGCCAAGACCAAGTAGCCAGGTCCCCACGCCACACAGCCAAAAGGCACCTCGTCAAGCGCCCGCGACCATTTGGCCGCGGGCGCTTTTCGTTTGAAAAACCATCCCGCCAATGCTTTATCTGTATAGCTCAAATGAGCCGAGCTGCTAGAATATCGAACTGTATGGATAACTATCATTCAACCGTTATGGGAGGATACGTGAACCGCACCAAAATCGCGCAGCTCTATGCCGATGCCGAGTCGCTCGGCGGCCAAACCGTCACCGTCGCCGGCTGGGTCAAGTCCGTCCGCGACATGAAGAACTTTGGCTTTGTTACGCTCAACGACGGCAGCTGCTTCCGCGACCTGCAGGTCGTCATGAACCGCGAGGCACTCGACAACTACGACGAGATCGCCCATCAAAACGTCTCGGCCGCACTCATTTGCACCGGCACCGTCAAGCTGACCCCCGATGCGCCCCAGCCTTTCGAGCTTTCTGCCACTTCCATCGAGGTCGAGGGCACGAGCGCCCCGGATTACCCGCTGCAGAAGAAGCGCGCAACCGTCGAGTTCCTGCGCACCCAGCAGCACCTGCGCCCGCGCACCAACCTGTTCCGCGCCGTGTTCCGCATTCGCTCTGTCGCGGCTGCCGCCATCCACCGCTTCTTCCAGGAGCAGGGCTTTGTCTACGTCAACACCCCCATCATCACCACGAGTGACTGCGAGGGCGCCGGCGAGATGTTCCGCGTGACCACGCTCGACCCCAAAAATCCGCCCCTCACCGAGTCCGGCGAGGTCGACTGGAGCCAGGACTTCTTTGGCAAGCATGCAAGCCTCACCGTGTCCGGCCAGCTCAATGCCGAGAACTTTGCCATGGCCTTTGGTGACGTGTACACCTTTGGCCCCACCTTCCGTGCCGAGAACTCCAACACCACGCGCCACGCCGCCGAGTTTTGGATGATCGAGCCCGAGATGGCCTTTGCCGACCTTAACGACTACATGGACAACGCCGAGGCCATGCTCAAGTACGTCCTTAAGGACGTTATGGCCACCTGCCCCGACGAGCTCAATATGCTCAACAAGTTTGTGGACAAGGGTCTGCTCGAGCGCCTGGACCATGTCGCCAACTCCGACTTTGCCCGCGTTACCTACACCGAGGCCGTCGAGATCCTGGAGCAGGCAGTCGCCGACGGCCACAAGTTCGACTACCCCGTGAGCTGGGGCATCGACCTGCAAACCGAGCACGAACGCTTCCTGACCGAGGAGCACTTTAAGCGCCCGACCTTCGTGACCGACTACCCGGCTGAGATCAAGGCATTCTACATGCGCATGAACGAGGACGGCAAGACCGTCGCCGCCGCCGACTGCCTGGTTCCCGGTATCGGCGAGATTATCGGCGGCTCCCAGCGCGAGGAGCGCCTGGATCTGCTCGAGGCCCGCATCAAGGACCTGGGCATGAATCCCGAGCAGTACAAGTACTACCTTGACCTGCGCCGCTACGGTTCCTGCAAGCACGCCGGCTACGGTCTGGGCTTCGAGCGCTTGGTCATGTATCTGACCGGCGTGGGCAACATCCGCGACGTCCTGCCGCACCCGCGCACCGTGGGCAACGCCGACTTCTAATCGTCGGACGCTAGCTCGCGTCGCCACACGCCAACGCTCTCCGCACAAGCGTCTCTCGACATCGGTCGAGAGACGCTTTTTTTTCAACAGCATCCGTCAAGCTTTTGGCAAGTTTTTGGTCAGTTGAGTAGGGCTGTTGAAAACTCAACCCGCCGTTTGCCGACGACTACCGACCGCCCAGAGCGCCCTGCGCCCCTGGGAAAGCCCCGCGTCCTAGGCTCCATACCGTCGCCACCCAAAACGGAAAGGACGTGGGCACGATGACCGAAGCCGCTGTTGAAACCTACGACACCACGACGAGAGGCGCCGCCTCGATGGCAGCCTATCGCGCCGTTCGCATCCTGCAGCTCTTGAGCGAAAACACCGGCGAAGACAAGGCCATACTTTCCGATGAGCTGATCCGGCGCCTCTCCCATCCCGACGACCCCGCCCGCATGCCCATCTCGGCGGCGCGGCGCAGCATCTACACCGCCATCTCCGCGCTTCGCCATGCCGGATACGAAATTGAGTACAAACGCGGCGTGGGCTACAAACTTCTTACCCGCCCGCTCACCGATGAAGAGATCATCCGGCTCCACGGTATGGTCATGCGCAACCGCTCCACGCCTATCGCTATCCGCAAGAGCATGGCGCAGCACTTAGTTGCCATGGCGAGCGCCGACGTTCGCGGCTACCTCGATACACCCGAACCCGCTCCAAGCGCAGGCAGCAAGGCTACCAAGGCAACACGCACGCCCATCAAGCGCATCGACACGTGCGAGCTCGTCGAGCAGGCCATCGACCACGGAACCACGGTGAGTTTTGATATTTCGAGCGTCACGACACGCGGCGAAACCGAAGCAGCACGGATGACACTCCGTCCCTTTGCCATCAGGCAGCGCGATGGCATCTCGTATCTGCTGGGAACGGTCTACGACGCCCGAGGCACCGACGATACGCTGCGCACCGTCGAGATCGCCCGTATGAGAAACGTCAGCACGCGCCTGCTCGACGGCAAGAAGCTCTTCGCCGCCCTGGACGAGGACGACGCCTCCTCCGCCGCATAAGACCCTCCGCCGCCCATTCGACTACCCGTACCGCCCATCCGATTCTGTATTAAAAAACCCGCCAGGCTGTTGTAAAAATGGACATCAGCGCTACTATAGTTCCACTTGCACTTTGTCCCAGTGCAGTGTTTCCAGCCATTTTTATACTGGGGGTAATGATATGAAGGACATCACCATCAGCCGCAGGAGCCTTCTGGTCTCCGCCGGCCTGCTCGCGCTCACCCCGCTCGCCGGATGCGGCGGCAACTCTGGTTCCGGCTCCGCTGCCGCCGGTTCCGACTACACCATCGGCGTTCTGCAGCTCACCGAGCACTCCGCGCTCGATGCCGCCAACGACGGCTTCGTCAAGGCCATCAAGAAGAGCGGCCTTAAGGTCAAGATCGACCAGAAGAACGCCCAGAACGACCAGTCCACGTGTAAGTCCATTGCCGACAAGTTTGTGGGCGACAACGTCAACCTGATTTATGCCATCGCCACGCCCGCCGCGCAGGCTGCCGCCGGCGCCACGGCCGATATCCCCATCGTGGGCTGCGCCATCACCGACTACGCCGCCTCCGGCCTGGTCCAGGACAACGACAAGCCCGGCACCAACGTCACGGGCGCTTCCGACCTCACCCCGGTCGCCGAGCAGCTCGAGATGATGCAGAAGGTCCTGCCCGACGTTAAAAAGGTCGGCCTGCTCTACTGCACCGCCGAGTCCAACTCCGACGTCCAGATCAAGGCCGCCAAGAAGGAGCTCGACAAGCTGGGCCTCGAGTACACTGACTTCACCGTCTCGAGCTCCAACGAGATTCAGTCCGTCGTCGAGTCTGCCGTGGACAAGGTCGACGCGCTGTACTCCCCCACCGACAACACCATCGCCGCGGGTGCCTCGCAGGTCGGCCAGATCTGCAAGGAAAACAAGCTTCCCTTCGTGACTGGCGAGGAGGGTATGTGCATGGCCGGCGGCCTGTTCACCCTCTCCATCAACTATGAGGACCTGGGCTACGCCGCGGGCGAGATGGCCGTTAAGATCCTGAAGGGCGAGGCCAAGCCCGAGGATATGCCGATCAAGCACCTCTCGAGCAAGGACCTGGTCGTCGTCAAGAACGACGAAATGGCCGAGGCCCTGGGCATCGACCTTTCCGCCCTGGACGCGTAATGCCATACGCGGCATGCGTCTAGAGCCCGTGCTCGCGCTTTAGCCGCGTTATTCAATATCTGAGCCACAGGGGCGGGCGCTGTAGACCGGCGTCCGCCCTGCTTGTTTCAGGTAAAACAAAACGTCTGTCCGTAACTCTTCTATGCATTGTTACCGCTATTATGGTGAATCACGTGTCCACCCTATCCTAGGAGGTATGAAGCATGCTCATTGCATTGCAGGGCGCCGTTTCGCAGGGCGTCCTCTGGGGCATTATGGTGCTTGGCGTGTTTATCACGTTCCGCCTGCTCGACATTCCCGATATGACCTGCGACGGCAGCTTTGCCCTCGGCGGCTGCGTCTGCGCTGTGCTCATCGTCAATAACAACGTCGACCCGCTGTTCGCCGTGCTGGCCGGTATGTGCGCCGGCGCCATCGCGGGCGCCGTCACGGGCATTTTGACCACCGTCTTTGAGATTCCTGCGATCCTCGCCGGAATCCTCACCCAGATCAGCCTGTGGTCCATCAACCTGCGCATCATGGGCAAGTCCAATACGCCCATTCTTGCCAAAGGCACCGTGTTCTCGGCCGTCAGCAATATGACCGGTCTGCCGCAGTCCACCGTTGCCATCATCCTGGGCATTGTGCTGGCCGTGGCCATCGTCGCCATCCTGTATTGGTTCTTTGGCACCGAGATCGGCTCGGCGCTGCGTGCCACCGGCAACAACGAGTACATGATCCGCGCCTTGGGCGTCAACACCAACTCCACCAAGATGATCGCCCTCGTGCTCTCCAACGCCCTTATCGGCCTTTCGGGTGCGCTCATCTGCCAGAGCCAGAAGTACGCTGACATTGGCATGGGCACCGGCGCCATCGTTATCGGTCTTGCCGCCATTGTTATCGGCGAGGTGCTCGGCCGCCTGCTGCCCGGCGGTCTGACGCAGTTTAGCGTCCGTCTTGCCTCTGCCGTCTTTGGCTCCGTGGTGTACTTCCTCATTCGCGCCATCGTGCTGCAGCTGGGCATGGACGCCAACGACATGAAGCTGCTCTCCGCTGTGATCGTTGCCGTGGCCCTGTGCGTGCCCGTGGTTTGGGAGCGCTATAAGCTCCGCAGCTCCTACACGAAGGGGGATGAGGCAGATGCTTAAGCTCTCGCACGTCAAAAAGACCTTTAACAAGGGCACCGTCACCGAGAAGCGCGCACTCACCGGCGTCGACCTCACCCTTAACGACGGCGACTTTGTGACCGTGATCGGCGGCAACGGCGCCGGCAAGTCCACGCTGCTCAACATGATCGCCGGCGTATATCCGCTCGATTCGGGCGTTATCGAGCTCGACGGCACCGATATCTCGCGCCTGAGCGAGTCGCAGCGCGCCAAGTACCTGGGCCGTGTGTTCCAGGACCCCATGCGCGGCACCGCAGCCGATATGCAGATCGCCGAGAACCTGGCCCTCGCCAAGCGCCGTGGCCAGCATCGCGGCCTTTCATGGGGCGTCACCAAGGCCGAGAAGGACGAGTACGTTGAGCTGCTCAAACGCCTGGACCTTGGCCTGGACACACGCCTCAACGCCAAGGTCGGCCTGCTCTCGGGTGGCCAGCGCCAGGCACTCACCCTGCTCATGGCCACGCTCACCAAGCCGCGCCTGCTGCTGCTCGACGAGCACACGGCGGCCCTCGACCCCAAGACGGCCTCTAAGGTGCTCAACCTGACCGAGGAGATCGTCGACGAGAACCACCTGACCACGCTCATGGTCACGCATAACATGAACGACGCCATCCGTCTGGGCAACCGTCTGATCATGATGCACGAGGGCCATGTGATCTACGACGTGGCGGGCAATGAGAAAAAGTCGCTCACCGTGGCCGACCTGCTGCAGAAGTTCGAGGAGGTCTCGGGCGGCGAGCTCGCCAACGACCGCATGCTGCTGAGCTAAACCTACCAAAAAGGGACAGGTTTATTTTGGCAGGTTTTATCTGCGCAAACGTCAAAACCGCCGCTAAGGGACAGGCGCCCTTGCGGCGGTTTTCGCATATTATGTCGATAATCCGATATTCAACCAGACATTCTGGCTAAGGACTAAGGAAACTGCCATGAAAAGACTCCCCCGCCTTGCGTTAGCCACCGCGTTGTTTGCCGGCGCGCTCGCAGGCATCCCAAGTCTCGCTTTCGCGGGGAACCTGCCCGCCGCTATTGACGGCTCCGTGGCCGTCATGCACACCAACGACATCCACGGCAGCTACAAGTACAGCTACAACGCAAGCAAGGGCACCGGCACTGTGGGCTTTGATGGGCTGGCGGTTCTCTATAGCGCCCAAAACAGCGCCCCCGATCTTTTGCTCGATGCGGGCGACACCTTCCACGGGCAGTCCTTCGCCACCATGAGCGAGGGCAAGAGCATCGCCGAGCTCATGGACACCTTCTATGTAGACGGCTACGACGCGACCACGCCGGGCAACCACGACTGGAGCTACGGCGCGGACAAGCTCCGCACCATGACCGGCTACAGCACCACCGGCACGCCCTTCGCCATGCTCTGCGCGAACGCGAAGTCTACGAGCGGCGTATGGAGCTCGAGCATCACGAAGACGCTCGATCGCACCTGGGAGGATAGCGAGGATCACTCCACATTCGACTACAAAATCAAGGTCGGCGTCGTGGGTGCCATGGATGAGTCGCTGGGATCCTCGCTGCGCGCGGACCTGGTCGCGGGCACGTCGTTCTCGAGTGCCACGAACGCCATCAATACCGAGGCAGAGCAGCTGCGCAAGGAGGGCTGCAACGTTGTCGTCTGTATCGCGCATACGCTCAACGCCAAGACCTTTGCCACACGGCTCCGTGGCATCGATGCCCTTATCGCAGGCCACGAGCACATCAACCTTAACGAGAAGGTGACGGGAGCCGACGGCAAGACGATCCACGTTGTCGAGGCAGGCAGCGCCTTTGCCGAGGTGGGGCTGCTTTCCATTCCGTACAAGTACGACACCAATGGCACCGAGACGACCGACGATGACACGGTCACGGTCCCTGCAGACGGCAGCGACGAGAAGCTCTACACCGCCAAGAACGTCAACGACCTTTTGGCAGACCCCGACAAGGGCTCCGACTACCAAAGCTGCCTTGAAGCCGTCCGCAACAAGATCAAGCCGCTCGACGAGGCCTTTGAAAACGAATCGAACAAGGTGCTCGGCACATCCACCACCAACTATTTCTACGGCGAGGACGCCGCAGGCACGCATGGTTGGGAAATGGTGCGCACCACCGATTTCCGCCCCAGCAAGGAGGACGACACCACCAAAGCCCAGACCATCGGCCACGTGATTTGCGGCTCCTATCTTGCCTTGACGGGCGCAGACCTCGCTTTCGAAAACGCTGGCGGCATCGCGGCGGGCAACGTGACCGCCGGCAACGTCATCGCCATCTCGCCCTACGGCAACACCGTGGAGACCTGGACCATGACCGGCGCGGACTTCCTCGCAGCGCTCGAGCACTCGCTACAAATCAGCGACGATTGCAACGACAGCTACGAGCTTCAGCAGGCTTATGTGGCGGCCGGCCATACCGAGCAGGAGGCGCAAGACAAGTACAAGTGGCGCGATGACTCTGGCAGCGTTCTCTCCTTTGGCGGCATCAACGTGACGATTGATTGGACGCAGCCCGAAGGCAAGCGCATTGTGAGTGCCACACTCACCAAAGACGGCAGCACGCTCGACCCCGCCAAGACCTATACCGTCGCCACCAACAACTACATCATTACCAACACGACCGATTTTCCCACCTTTGCACACGCCACCAAGTACACCGAGTGGGGCACGTGCGAGGCGGCGCTGAGGGCACTGATCGGGCAGGACAGCTGGGAGAGCAAGATGGCCTCGCTCGCGGGCACCATCAGCTTTGGCGCTACTGCCGTGGACCCCACGCCCACACCGGCCCCGACGCCTAAGCCCTCGCCTAAGACGGACACGGCGACCACGAAGGTCATCACCAAGAAGACGACCGGTAAGCTCGCCGCAACGGGAGACCGCACGCTGGCAGTAGTTGGCGCGTGCCTTATCGGCGGCATCATCGTCATCATGCTCGGCATTATCTGGAAGCGTCGACGCTAAGCTACACCGCCGGGCCTTGCAGCCCCACCGCGTAAACTTTATATCGAGCACAGAAGCCCGTCCGAATTTGATCGGACGGGCTTCTTGGTGGGTATCATGGTTGGACGATCATTAGGAGGTTTTCCCTACATGGAATTGTTTGAGCCGATTCTTCATTTCTTTGAGCAACGGTGGGTCCACAACATCATCTGGGCCGTCATCTTGGCGATAGGCACCGCCGTCGCCGCCAAGGTCGTATCCAAGACCCTGAACCATCTGCTTAACCGAGACGATAACCCGCTTCCGGCATCAAGTATCTTCATCAACATCGCGCGCGCCGTCATCTGGATGATTGGCGGCAGCTTTATCCTCGACAACTGCTTTGGCATTAACGCAAACGCGCTCGTCGCCGCTCTTGGCGTCGGCGGCATCGCCATCTCGCTCGGCTTTCAGGACACGCTGTCAAACCTTATCGGCGGCATGCAAGTGACCTTTATGGGCATCATCAAACCCGGCGACAATATCGAGGTCGGCGGCGTATCCGGCGTGGTCCAAGACATCACTTGGCGTCATACAACGATTGAGGATGCCTGTGGACAGACCATCATTGTGCCCAACTCCAACATCTCCAAGAACACGCTCGTGCATTTGATGCCCTTTGGACGCGTGGCCGTGCCCGTTGCCGTAAAGGACACGTCTAAGTGGGCTTCCCTTGACGTGCTGGCAGACGAGCTCACGAGCGCAACCAAAACGGCCGTCTCGCCCATCTCGGGCTTTGACAAAGAGCCCTACGTGCTCTTTAGCGAAATCGGCGACTTTGGCATCAAAGGAAAGATCATCTTTATCGTCAGCGACGACAGCACCACTTTCACCGCTGCCGACGCCTGCATCCGCGCCATCGCCCCCATCATCGCCTAAACCACCGCAAAGGGGTCAGGCATCTTTGTAGTGGTTTTCATTCGTGGTACCATGGTTCATATAGTTGTTTAAACGACTAAGGGAGCAACATCATGGAAGAGGCCTACCGTCAAGCACGCAAGCGCGGCGAGCAAGGACGTCGACGCGCCATTAGTCAAAGCGAGTATCCGTACCTCACGGACCTCGATAGCTTGGTTGCCCAGCTCCCCTTAGGCCAGCGAGAGAATGTCGGCCTGAGAGACATTCCGCTCGAAATGGTCGTCGGTACGGTTACCAAGGGCCGTCAGTCCGCCTTTTCGTGTAACTTTATGCCTCTGCTGCCGTTTAACACCGAGTTCGCCCGCAAGTGGTCCAACCTCTACGACATCCAGGTAACCGAGGGCTATCGCGACCCCATCATCGTCACCGAGTTCATGCATCGGTTCTATGTCCAGGAAGGCAACAAACGCGTCAGTGTCCTCAAATTCCTGGACGCTCCAACGGTTTCGGCCAGGGTCACCCGTCTCTACCCCGGCACATGGGATTCCGTCGAAAGCCGCCTGTACGGTGAATTCTGCGCGTTTTGGCGCGTCTGCCCCCTATACGAGATCGAGTTCTCGCGTGAGGGAAGCTACGAAACGCTCGCCAAGATGCTCGGTCAGAACCTTATCGAAAAATGGCCGCAGAAAAAGGTCGACTACCTGCGCCACACCTTCCTGCTCTTTAAGCGCGCCTACCTTCGCGCAGGCGGCGACCACCTGGACATTACGCCTGCCGACGCCATGCTCGTGTACCTCAATGTGTACAACCAGGACCGCCTGCTGGATACGCCGACGGATATCGTCGTAAACCGCCTGTGCAAGATTTGGCGCGAGCTGGTCATTGCCGGCAAAAATGACGAGGACAAGGTCGATCTTGTCGAAGCACCGAGCGTCGACGAGGAAGAAACGCCCGCCAAGTCCACCGCTGGCGTGCTCAACTTCTTTATGGGCAAGACCGTCTACTCGACGGCCAACCCCCTGCGCATCGCCTTTATCCATGAGTTCCCCTGTGCGACGTCGAGCTGGGACAGCCTGCACGACCAAGGGCGTCAGTATCTCGATGAGCACTTTGGCGGTATCGTGCGCACCGAGGCGTTCGAGGACTGTCACGATCCGGATGTGTTCTACGCCGCCGTGGAAACGGCTGTCAAACATGGAGCAAACGTCATCTTCTCGACCTCGCACCGCCTGATGGAATACACGCTCAGGGCTGCCGTTGAGTATCCCCGGGTTCGGTTCCTCAACTGCTCTATCGGCCTTCCCCATCAAAGCGTCCGTTCGTACTTTGGCAAGATGTACGAGGCCAAGTTTCTGCTGGGCGCCCTTGCGGCCAGCATGGCGGACAACCACCGCATCGGTTACCACGCGTCGGTATTCGCCTCGGGCGCACTCAGCGAGATCAACGCCTTTGCGATTGGCGCCTCGCTGCTCGACCCACGCGCGCAAATTATCCTGACCTGGGGCGATGTGCCTGCCGGTGGTCTTGCCGAGGCCATGTGCCGCGAAGGCGTGAGCGTCATGACCGGCGCTGACATGTCAAAGTCGCTCGAAGACCCAACGGCCTACGGGCTTCACCGCTTGGTCGACGGCAAAGTCACCGGCATCGCCATGCCCGTATGGAACTGGGGCCGTTACTACGAGCTCATCGTTCGCAGCCTTCTGCACGGCACGTGGGACGAGACCAGCGACGACAACCAAGTGCGCGCCGTCAACTACTGGTACGGCATGAGCTCCGGCGTTATCGACATCCGTTACGCTCCGGGCCTACCCTACCAGACACGCAAACTCGTGCAGTTGCTCCGCAACGGCATTGTTGAGGGCTCCATCAACCCCTTTGGCGGCGAGCTCCACAGCCAGAACGGCGTGGTACAGATCGAAGGCTTCCCTCCGCTGCCGAGCACGCAGATTGTCGAGATGAATTGGCTGGCGGACAACGTGGTAGGCACCATTCCGCAGCTCGACGATGAGCCGAAAGTCCCTGCCCTATGAAAATCCTTGCCATAGCCGATACCGAAGAACGATGCCTTTGGGAGTGCTTTCGCAAGGAACGCTTTGAGGGAGTCGACCTGATTTTGTCCGCCGGCGATCTGGACCCGGACTATCTTGAGTTTTTGGTTACGGTCATCAACAAACCGCTCATCTACGTGCGCGGCAATCACGATGACCGCTACGCACGTCATGCACCGGGCGGATGTATCTGCGTAGAAGACAGCGTGTACACGTACCGAGGGATTCGCATTGCAGGCCTTGGCGGGTCCATGCGTTATCGCGACGGCGCCAACATGTACACCGAACGCGAGATGTCCAAGCGCATGCGTAAGTTGTCGCATAAGGTTAGGATGGTCGGCGGGTGCGACATTCTGCTTACCCATGCACCCGCCGCCGGCATGGGTGATCTGGACGATCTGCCGCATCGAGGGTTTGAGTGCTTTAACACGGCGCTTGAGTCCTGGGGGCCCGACTATATGGTGCATGGGCATGTACACCAAAGCTACGGTAACGATTTTCAGCGCGAGCGGCAGCATGTGTGTGGAACAACGATCATCAACGCCTGCGGCTATACACAGTTTGAGCTCGACCAGACGCGCTACCCCATCCGTGGCTGGCAGGCAGCCTGGCTCAATTCGCAAACCATGCGCCGCGAGCTCAAACGCCACGATGCCATCGAGTCCTCAACAGCCAGAACACCCTGGTAACCACCTCAAAGAGGACACTGTCCCCTTTGAGGTGGTTTTGACGCGATAGCAAGAAACCCGGTCCTGCGCAGGGCAGAACCGGGTTTCTTTAGCAATGCTTGCTTTGCTCAGGCAGTAACTGTTAGTTACTCAGCCAGGAAGTCACGCTGGACAGCGGGATCGACCTTGACGCCAGGGCCCATGGTGGAAGACACGGAGATGGACTTGACGTACTTGCCCTTAGCAGAAGAGGGCTTGACGCGCAGGATCTCGGTGTACAGGGCAGCGTAGTTCTCGACGAGCTGCTGCTCAGAGAAGGACTTCTTGCCCAGGGGCACGTGGCAGATGCCGTAACGGTCGGCGCGGTACTCAACGCGGCCGGCCTTGAGCTCGGAGACCATCTTGGCGACGTCCATGGTCACGGTGCCGAGCTTGGGGTTCGGCATGAGGCCACGGGGACCAAGGATCTTACCGATGCGGCCAACCTTGGCCATCATGTTCGGCGTAGCGATAGCGGCGTCGAAGTTGATCTCGCCCTTCTGAATCTGGGCGACGAGCTCGTCGGAACCGATGATGTCGGCGCCGGCAGCCTCGGCCTCGCGGGCCTTCTCGCCCTCGGCGAAGACGGCAACACGAACGGTCTTGCCGGTGCCGTGGGGCAGGGAGATGGAACCACGGATGTTCTGGTCAGCCTTACGAGTATCGATGCCCAGACGGAAGTGGGCCTCGACGGTCTCGTCGAACTTGGCGGTGTCGAGCTCCTTGATGAGCTTGGCAGCCTGAAGGGGGGTGTAGAGCGTGGCGCGGTCGATCTTCTCGGCAGCGGCGTTATAGCTCTTACCATGCTTAGCCATGTGCATTACCTCCTGTGGTTAAACGGGCGTGAGCCCTCCCACATCGTATCGTGTGCCCTATTGCACACATTTAACGGGCGCCCCGGTCGGAGCACCCGTCGTTACCATAAGAAATCGCTACTCAGCGATGGTGACGCCCATGGAACGGGCGGTACCGGCGATGATCTTCTTGGCGGCGTCAATGTCGTTGGCATTGAGGTCCGGCATCTTGATCTCGGCGATCTTAGTGAGCTGCTCCTGGGAGAGCTGACCAACCTTGTCGGCCTGGGGCTTAGCGGAACCAGACTTGAGGTTCAGCTCCTTCTTGATGAGGTGAGCCGCCGGCGGGGTCTTGGTGATGAAGGAGAAGGACTTATCCTCGTAGACAGAGATCTCAACGGGGATGATGTCGCCCTTCTTGTCCTGCGTCTCGGCGTTAAAGGCCTGGCAGAACTGCATGATGTTCACGCCAGCAGCGCCCAGGGCGGGGCCGACGGGAGGAGCGGGGTTAGCTGCACCAGCAGGAATCTGGAGCTTAATGACGTTGGCAACCTTCTTCTCAGCCATGGTCATTCCTTTCGAATCACGAGTGTGAAGTACTTGCTATATCGTAAGCACGCACGTGTTAGAAGCACTCCTGAGATGAGCAGTCACAGAAGAAGCACGCTCGCGCGAACGGACGAAAACTTAAGCGATGACAGCGACCTGGTTAAAGTCGAGCTCGACCGGCGTCTCGCGGCCAAAGATCATCAGCGTGACCTTGAGCTTGCCAGCCTCGGTGTTAACCTCGGAGACCTTGCCATCAAAGTCGGTAAGCGGGCCATCGGTGACGCGGACGGACGTACCGACCTCAATATCAACCGAGGTGCGCTTGGGCGAATCGCCCTTACCGGGACGACGAGTCATCTTGTTGTACTCGTCGCGGGAAAGCGGAGCGGGCTTGCCGTTGCCGCCAAGGAAACCGGTGACGCCAGGCGTGTTACGAACACACGTCCAAGCATCGTCATCCATCTCCATGCGGACCAGGACATAACCCGGGAAGATCTTGGAATCCTTGGTCTCACGCTTGCCACCCTCTTTAATCTCGGTGACGCGCTCCATAGGAATCTCGATATCAAAGATACGGTCCTGCATGCCCATAGTCTCGATGCGATGCTCGAGATCGGACTTAACGCGGTTCTCGTATCCAGAGTAAGTGTGAACGACGTACCAACGCTTAGACATGGTTTAGCCCCTCAATCCAGAGAACAGAGCAAGAGCCTCGCCAAAGCCAGCATCGAGCAGAGCGATGACGACGCCGACGACGATCAGAGAAGCGCAAACGACAACCGAGTAGTTCACGAGCTCCTTCTTATCGGGCCACGTGACACGCTTCATCTCGGACTTGACCGAAGCGAAATACTTCTTGGTGCGGGCGAAGAAACCAGGCTTCTCGTTCTTCTTGGACTTCGCAGCCTTCTCGTTCTTCTTGGCAACGGCCTTCTTGGCCTCAACCTTGGAGTTGGCGGCAGCGTTGTTGGCAGGCGCCTGCTGCTGAGCCTTCTTCTTGTTCTTCTTGTTGGCCATTTGGGTTACCTCCGCGCAATGCGCTTATACATGAGTAAACCGTAAGCCCCCGATTGGGAGCTTACGGAATAATGACTGGCACGCCAGGAAGGACTCGAACCCTCAACACTCGGTTTTGGAGACCGATGCTCTACCAATTGAACTACTGGCGTATGTGACTAGAGACTAGCGAGTCTCTTTGTGCAGCGTGTGGTGACGGCACCAGGGGCAATACTTCTTGATCTCCATACGATCAGGCATGGTCGACTTGTTCTTGGTGGTCGTATAGTTGCGGCGCTTGCACTCAGTGCACGCAAGAGTAACTAGAGTACGCATGTATCCTGAACCTTTCATTTCCGCCCCGTACGGGCACGAGTTGTTACTTTATCAGCTCCACGTAAGTGCTGTCAATGAAAACCTCGAGTCAATTGGTTCTCGGTGGATCCATTCATATTTGGAACACATCAATGAAGCCATCGAGAGCTAATCGACGGTGCATCCAGGACCATTATCGATCCTCTCGACACCAGCAACGGCTCAATATCCATTGCAGAAAAGAACCCGGCACCCATATAAGTGCCGGGTTCTCTAAGTCAGCTATATCAAAGAGCTAATTTACTCAATGATCGTGGAGACGATGCCCGAACCGACGGTGTGACCACCCTCGCGGATAGCGAAGCGCAGGCCCTCCTCCATGGCGATCGGGTGGATGAGGTCGCCCTCGATGGTGATGTGGTCACCAGGCATAGCCATCTCGGTGCCCTCGGGGAGCTTGACCGTACCGGTAACGTCGGTGGTACGGAAGTAGAACTGAGGACGATAACCATCGAAGAACGGGGTGTGACGGCCGCCCTCCTCCTTGGTCAGAACGTAGATCTCGCCGGTGAACTTGGTGTGCGGGGTAACCGAACCGGGCTTGCAGAGAACCTGGCCGCGCTCGATGTCCTCGCGCTTGATGCCGCGGAGCAGCAGACCGACGTTGTCGCCAGCCTCGCAGAAGTCCATGGACTTACGGAACATCTCGATACCGGTAACGACGGTGTTCTGGGTATCCTTGATGCCGACGATCTCGACGGGCTCGTTGAGCTTGAGCTCACCGCGCTCGACACGGCCGGTAGCAACGGTACCACGGCCGGAGATGGTCATAACGTCCTCAACGGCCATCAGGAACGGGAGGTCGTTGTTACGAGCAGGCGTCGGGATGTACTCGTCGACGGCCTTCATGAGTTCGCGGATAGCGTCCATCCACTTGGCGTCGCCCTCGAGAGCGCCCAGAGCGGAACCACGGATGACGGGGATGTCGTCGCCGGGGAAATCGTACTCGGAGAGGAGCTCACGGGTCTCCATCTCGACGAGGTCGATGAGCTCGTCATCGTCGACCATGTCGCACTTGTTCAGGAAGACGACGATGTAGGGAACGCCGACCTGACGGGCGAGCAGGATGTGCTCGCGGGTCTGAGCCATGGGGCCGTCGGTAGCGGCGATGACCAGGATAGCGCCGTCCATCTGAGCAGCGCCGGAGATCATGTTCTTGACGTAGTCAGCGTGGCCCGGGCAGTCAACGTGAGCGTAGTGACGGGCAGCGGTCTCGTACTCGACGTGGGAGACGGAGATTGTAATGCCGCGCTCGCGCTCCTCGGGAGCCTTGTCGATGTTCTCGAACGCAGTGAAGTCAGCCTTGCAGCCCTCGGTCTCGGAGAGAACCTTGGTGATGGCGGCGGTCAGCGTGGTCTTGCCGTGGTCGACGTGACCAATGGTGCCGATGTTAACATGCGGCTTAGTGCGCTCAAACTTCTCTTTGGCCATAAAGCCCTCCTCTAAACAGGTCGTCCCCGGACGGGACTTTGCCTTTATACCATAGTGGCCTCTCAACATACTATTGAGAAGCCACCGTGTTACCTATGGTAGCGGTGACTGGATTCGAACCAGTGACGCCACGGGTATGAACCGTGTGCTCTAACCAACTGAGCTACACCGCCGGATGGAGCCTGCAACCAGACTTGAACTGGTGACCTCTTCGTTACCAACGAAGTGCTCTACCGACTGAGCTATACAGGCACTTGACGGGTGGGAGCTATAGGATTCGAACCTATGTAGGCAGAGCCAACGGGTTTACAGCCCGTCCCCATTAACCACTCGGGCAAACTCCCAATCGTTCAAGTATCCGCAGGTCCTTTGGTCTTTTGGACCGCCGCCCCCGCGAACGAAAAAGATAATACGATGCAACCTCGGGGGCTGTCAACGAAAACCTCTAGATACACGGTGCCGGGCGTATCTATATAGCCGTGACCTGCGGTTTTGTTGAGTTTGGATATGAAGGACGGTGGTTTTTGATACTGAGGTGACGTTTCCCGAGGTAATACTTTGGTGTAGTGGAGTACACCTTCAGTATCGAACTTCGATACCGGCTTATTTGCACCTATATATAGGTCGAGATCGGGGCTTCCCAGACAGAAGATTGCTCTTCCCAGGCAAAATCGAGCGTGGATTTTCTTCCGTTTGAAATCGAGCGTGGATAATCTGCCACTTTTGGCGTGTCCCCATGGCCAAAGTGGCAGATTATCCACGTTCGTTCATCCGATAATCCACGCTCAGGGGGGGGCAACCGAGCTCGACACGGCTTTTGTCTCGATCTGTAACATATAGAGAACATTTTCTCCCCTATCTGTTACAGGTTGAGATATTACGCAGAGACCCCAGCTTACGTCTCATTCTGTAACAGTACGAACGGTTTTCCGCCCCTTCGTGTTACAGATCGAGACAAATCTGAAGCTTGGCCGGTGCCAAACCCGCTGACTTATCGACATAAATAGAAACGGGCCCTGTCCCACAAGGGAACAGAGCCCGAAACTCTCATGGAGCCAGTGACAGGAATCGAACCTGCAACCCACTGATTACAAATCAGTTGCGCTACCGTTGCGCCACACTGGCACACTTGGCGCTTTCGCGCGAAGCCAATTAAGAATAAAGGAATTGCGGACGAGGCGCAACAGGCCGCACGGCGTTATACAAATATGCAAAATCCAGCAACAACAGGTACCAGGCCCGTTCATTTCTGCCAGTTCTCCCTCAATCTTAAAACCATTCGTCAAAACGAATAGTTTTAATTACAATTGCTATATATAAAACTATTCGTTTTGGCGAAGGGTTTCGCGATGCTTACTACCAAAGAAGCCGCCGAGCTGCTCGGCATCACTCCGCGCAGGGTGCAGGAGCTCATAAAAAACGGAGCACTTGAGGCCCGCAAGGCTTCTGGTGTATGGCTCATCGACAAAGACAGCGTCGACACGCGACTCCGCTCTGTGACCAAAACGGGGGGACGTCCCCGCCGCGGCCACGGTAAGAGCGAGATCGCGTTCACCCTCATGAACCGCACGTACGAAGTCGCTCAGCTGGTCTACAGCACATCGCGAAAAGACTTTACCCACATCGGTGCCGACATCGATTACGCCCACGCCCCTATTGGAGTATTTGGCCCTAATAGCCCCATATCGCTCGACTCCTTCCGCATCTGGTGGCGCGGCCGCGGTATCCCGCTCGCACGCATTGGGCTAGCCTCCCTGCTTGCAGAAGCCGCAGTCGATGTTCCCGATGAGCTCGTCCAGCGAAATCTCGGTCTCTCCTTATCCGACCAGTATTGGATTAGGCCCCAAGGTTCCGGTCTCACCTGGGAGGATATCAACTTCTTCAATAACGCCTTTGATGACGTCTCGCTGTCCATTGCACCCTTTGCCCCAGAGGGAAAAGCGGCTGCCGCAAAGCCCGATAACACCTCGGACGGCAATCTTCAAAAGTACTGGACGTGCGAGGGCGAACGTCGAATTCTGCATAAGGCAGGAGCGCACCTAGACCAGGAACCTTATAACGAGCTGGTGGCGACCGCACTCCACCGTCGCATCCTAAACGCCTGCGATTATGTGCCTTACTCGCTCGAGGGCACGGGCACTTCCGCCCTGAGCATATGCGATGTCTTCTTAACTGATGAAGAAGAGTATGTCCCTGCGTTCTATGTAAACCAGCACGCAAACGCAGATGAACGGCTAACCGACTACGAGCGATATGTAGCAAACTGCGAGGAGCTCGGGGTGACAGGCGTCAAAGATGCCCTTGACCGCATGATCGTGTGCGACGACATCATTGCCAACTACGATCGTCATTGGCGCAACTTCGGCCTCGTGCGAAACGTAAACACGCAAGCCTGCAGACCTGCCCCCATCTTCGATTCGGGCTCATCGCTCTGGTGCAACATATCACTAGAGGAGCTTAGGGCGGGAGAGCACAGTTTTACCAGCGCACAATTTCATTCAAGCCCCGCCAAACAAATGTTGCTCGTCGAGGACATGGGCTGGTTTGACGGCGACAAACTCGAAGGCTTCGTTGACGAGGCAATCGAGATTCTTTCCAGAAACGACGCGCTCACGGCAAGGCTGCCATATCTAAAAGAGGCGCTAACGTGGCGCCTCGAAAGAATGATCGACATCGCTGAATGGAGTTAGCGAGGCAGCATTGCCCCGCCAACTTCCCTACCTCCCGCGCAGGGCCTTGAGCTTGGCCAGGGCATCGGGGCTCAGGCGACTGCCCAGAGTCATCTTGATCTGCGGAGCTTCCTCTGCCTCGTGCACGTCGTTGTCAATCTGCTTGATCTCGTCCACCAGCATGCGGCTCGAGATACGCGTGACACCCTTGCCCATGACGACGGCCTGGATTGTGCCGTCGCTCGATACCACGGAGCATGCGCGGCCTTCCTCGCGCGCCTCGATGCAGAGCTTTTGCACCACGGTATCGGCTGAAACACCCGTCGGCGAGAACTCGATGCGCACGCCGCGGGCCGGCAGGTTGGGACGTTCACTGGAGATATTGCCCGCGCCGTCAAACACGATCACGGCCTCGTAACGGCCCTGGGCAAAGGCGGCGACGTCGTTGATGAGGGCGGTGCGCGCCATATCGTGAACGTCGCTGGAGTATGGATCGTCGGAATGGTCGTAGACGAGCTTTTCGTAGCGCGGCGTGCAGTGGATCACGTTGTAGCCGTCGACCACCAGCAGCTCGGGCTTATTGGAGTGCACCGTCGAGCCCGGGTCGGCAATGGCCTGCGCAAACGCATTGCCGCCCACGCCGTAGGTCGCGGCCGAAACAATCGGCTTGGCCGAGCCCTCGCCAAAGCGCTTGGCCTTGGACTTGGCACGGTTCTTTTTGGACATGCGCTACTCCTCCCCCATGAGCTCGCCGGCGTTGCGGCGCAGCCACTCAAAGCAGAGGGCCGTAGTCGCCTGGGCAACATTGAGGCTCTCGGTCATGCCGCGCTGGGGAAGCTTGGTCAAAAAGTCGCATTTCTCGAGCACTAGACGCGAGATGCCGTCGCCCTCGGAGCCCATGACGAGCGCCACGCGACCCTCGAAGGGAGCATCCCAGCAACTGCCTTCGGCGTGCTCAGAGGCACCGCCCACCCAAAAGCCAGCGGCCTTGAGGTCATCGAGCGCACGGGCGATGTTGGGCACCTGCGCGATAGGCAGATGCATGACGGCGCCGGCTGAAGTCTTGTAGCTGCCCACGGTCACGCCGGCGGCACGCTTGTTGGCGATGATGACGCCGGCCGCGCCCACAACCTCGGCGGAGCGCACGATGGCGCCAAAGTTGCCGTCGTCAGTCACGTGGTCGAGCACCACGACAAGTGCCGGGCCCTCGCCTGCGCGGTCGAGAATATCGGCGACATCGGCATAGGGGAAGTTGCCAACCTCGAGCGCGATGCCCTGGTGGGCGCCATGGCTCGACAGCGCGTCGAGCTGCGCGCGCGGCACATACTTAATGCGGACACCCGCGGCGTTGAGGTCGTCGACCAGGCGCGACAAGGCGGCATCGCGCTCCCCGCCCTCGGCAATGAGCGCGCACTTGATGGGAAAACCAGTGCGTAGCGCCTCGGCGGCAGCACGACGACCTTCGATAAACTCGCCCTTGGGGACCTGAACGTTGTCGCGGTTGCGATCTCGCTGCGGACGTGCAGCCTGGGCTTGGGAGCGCTCGCGCTGGCCCTTGGGAGCGGCAGCACGGTCGTTGCGGCGACCCGGACGCGAGCCAGAAGCAGCCTGTTTGCCGCCACGAGGCGCACGCTTGCGATTGTCGGCCATAAAGCGGCCTCCTTAAATAGATAACGAACAAGAATCGACCGTCCGAGCCACGGCACCTTGCCTTTCAATCGTCGGGCATGACCACCAGGTCTATGCCCTCCTCTTTCAAGGCAATCTGCCGCACCTCGAACGGTCTACAAATACTAGAGAGTCTTAATACGGGTGCCGGCGGTCGTATCCTCGATGGTGAGGCCCAGGTCCTTGAGCTGGTCGCGAATGGCGTCGGCCAGATCCCAATTCTTGGCGGCGCGGGCCTCGGCGCGGGCCTCGAGAATCTTGGCAGCAGCCTCGTCCACGTCGTCGCCCGTGTAGGCGACCAGGCCGGCGGCAACGCCTAGCAGACCCAGCGGCAGCTCGACCTTGGGCTCGGGGAGCTCAACGCCAAGCGTATCGAGCAGCTCGGCCAGCGTGTCGGCGGCGGCAAGCGCGGCGGCCTTGTCAGCAGCGTCGCCCGCCTGCTCCAGGTACTGGTTGCACTCGGTCACAAAGCCAAAGACGGCACCCATGGCACCAGCGGTGTTAAAGTCGTCGTCCATGCACTCCTTAAAGGCGGCACGAGTCTCAGCGGCCTTGGCGGCAAACGCCTCGGCGGCAGCCGCGTCGGCATCGGCCGGCGCCTGGCCTGGCACCA